>NZ_CAXBDN010000059.1:0-18228 GCF_963974375.1 uncultured Marinobacter sp. | reverse complement strand
CTCAAGTTCGCTTTTGCAGGCGGCGGCGTGTTCGCGCCGGATATCAGGACTCTGGCAGATCGTTTTCCGCAGGTTCAGTACTACGGACAGGTTTCGGCGACGGAGGCGGCCCAGCTGAACTGTGACTATGAGTGGGCCTTGTTGCCGATTGAGGATGAGGTCACTCGTTACGCATTTCCCAGCAAGTCATCGTCCTATGTGTTCTCCGGAGCCGCCGTCATGGCAATCTGCGGTGAGCAAACCAGTGTTGCGCAATGGGTATCGGGTAATGACCTGGGGGTAGTCGTGCTGCCCGAGGTGAGCTCCGTTGTTGAGCAATTCAGGGCAATTGAGTGTGGCGAGATAGCCGCAGAGGCATTCTCGGGGGATCGCGTTGGCCTTCGTCAGGCACTGAGTTTCGATCGGTTTCTTGAGCGGCTGGAGGAATGTGTTTTGGCAGGGAGCTCAGTATGAACATGCACGAGCGTGTATTGGTGACGGGCGGTAGCGGCTTCGTGGGAAGCGCGCTGATCCAGCGCCTGGCCGGTCAGGGCGTGGAAGTCGTCGCCCCCGTGCGCAGAGTTTGTCCGGGGCTGCCCGACAGCATTCAGCAACCGGTGATCAACGGCATTGACCCGGATATGGATTGGTCTGCTGCGTTAACCGGTGTTGACTGTGTGGTGCACGCTGCGGCTCGGGTGCACGTCATGTCAGAAACTGCAGCTGACCCGCTGGCGGAGTTCCGTGCCGTAAACGTGGCAGGCACCCTCAACCTTGCCAGACAAGCGGCGGCTGCGGGTGTACGCCGTTTTGTGTTTATCAGTTCCATCAAGGTCAACGGCGAACAGACCGATGACCGCCCACCCTTTACCCCCGGTGACACTCCGGCGCCGGCAGATCCTTATGGGATGTCCAAGCACGAGGCCGAAGCAGGGCTGCGTGAGCTGGCCGCAGAGACTGGCATGGAGCTGGTCATCATCCGCCCGCCCCTGGTCTACGGCCCGGGCGTGAAAGGTAACTTCCGCAGCCTGCTCAAGCTTGCTGGTTTGCCGGTGCCGTTACCACTGGGTGGGATTCGCAATCGTCGTAGCCTGGTGTTTTTGGGCAATCTTGTGGATTTCATTGTCCACGCTGCGCAGCACCCTGCGGCGGCCAACCAGACGTTTCTGGTCAGTGATGGGCACGACCTTTCAACCACGGAGTTGCTGAGCCAGATGCGCAAGGCCCTGGGGCGGCCTGGCTGGCTTCTGCCCATTCCGGGTCAGTGGTTGTGGGGGGCGGCAAGGGTGGCTGGAAAAGGTGGCATTGGACAGCGTTTGTGCGGCTCTTTGGAGCTGGATACGTCCCTGAATGAGTCGCTACTGGGCTGGAAGCCGCCCTATACGGTTGAGCAGGGGTTAGCGGAGACGGTTTCGGGTTTGTCGCGGGAAAAGAATTAACAATCAGGCGCTGCCGCCGGGTTGGCCGCGCAAAGAGTCTCAGCAGTTGCCGGTGCTTGCTCCTGCGCAAGGTTCGGGGGTATTCTGAGACGGTGTTCAGCGGGTTGCAGGGCCATTTCCCATGAGACGAAGTAAAGCAGAATTGCTGTCTTTCAAGGTCAGGCACGCTGTCGGGTCTATGGCCATCGAAGATATTCGGGTTTCTCGCGAGTCACAGGCGATGATGCTTCGGGTAGCGGCTGGCCGTGTGGATGTTGATGCTATCAAGGATGAACTGGTTGCCCGATACCGACAAGCCTCGTCTGCGAGCTGACAAGCAATACCCATTCAACGCCAGGGAGCGCCATGGAAGGGTATGAGAGTTATGATCTTCAGGATGAAGACCCTTACCTGATCCCCGGGTCAACGTGCCTTGCCAATCTTTTAGGTATCACCGATACCCATGCGCTGAGTGTGGCGGAGTCGGATATTACATCCGTCGCAATGGCCGGCCTGATTAATAAAATCCATCCGTTCCGTGAGGGGAATGGGCGTACGCAGCGAATTTTGCTGGATCAGTTGGCAGAATTATCGGGTTACGGATTTGAATGGGCTGCCATTTCTGGTGAGCAGATGGCGCAGGCATGTCGTGCGGCAAGGGTAGCCACCCCGGATTATTCGGGCTTGCAGCGTATTTTGAGAGTGTGCATCACGCGGCTTTGATCGAAGCACGCTGGGTGGCCATGCGGTTCAGGTTGTTCTCTCCCTGTTCTTTTTTATCTCGGGGCTTGCCGAAGGGGCAGGCCAAATTCGTTCGCATTTTTGTAGGTAACGTCTGTGATTCGCGTATTCGACGTGTTGTTTTCATGTGTAGGCTTGGTCGTCGGTTTTCCGGTTTTGTTTCTGCTCTGGCTCGTGGGGTTCTTTGACACCGGTTCACCGCTGTTCCGGCAAGAGCGGGTAGGGCGTAACAAGAAGCCGTTTACCCTGGTGAAGTTTCGCACCATGAGAAAGGACACCGCCTCCGTCGCCAGTCATCTGGCAAGTGCGGATGCAATTACCCCGTTTGGCCGCTTCCTTCGGCGGACTAAGCTCGATGAATTACCGCAGCTCTGGAATGTGTTGAAGGGTGAGATGAGCCTGGTCGGCCCCCGCCCGTGTTTGTTCAATCAGGAAGAACTGATTGCGGAGCGGGAAAGCCGTGGGGTGTTGAGTGCGCGGCCGGGTATTACCGGCCTGGCCCAGGTAAACGATATTGATATGTCTACGCCGCGTCTTTTGGCGGAAACGGATCAGAAGATGCTGCAGAACCTGACCGTGGGTGCCTATTTCAAATATATCTTCATGACCGTCGCCGGCAAGGGCGCCGGGGATCGGGTGCCGGGTAAGGATTGATTCAGTGCACGTGAAAGGCGGGCAGTCGCCTCGCTGGATATTCGTAGGGGCGTCTGCGTTGCCGTGTCCAGGGCCAGGAAAGCCGTCCCCCTGAGCAGCGCGTGGTGGTTATGGTGTTGATTAAAAATCGGTTGTGGTTATAGTAACCACTAAGGCAAAAGGATTTGCATGAGAAGTTCTGATGTTAAAAAGAAGCTTGAGAAAGATGGGTGGGAATTGGTTCGTGTGACGGGTAGTCACCACCACTTCAAGCATCCCGAAAAGCCAGGGTTGGTCACGCTGCCCCATCCGAAGTCTGAAATTCCGAAGGGTACTCTGAGAAGTATCTGGAAACAGGCGGGGTGGAAGTAAATGTTTCGGCATTGGATGCCAAAAGCAGAGGTGTTGGTTATGCGTTTTCCAGTTGCGCTTCATACAGATGATGGCAAGCAGTTTGGTGTGACGGTGCCCGATATTCCGGGCTGTTTTTCTGCTGGCACTAGCGAGGATGAGGCTTTGGATGGTGCCAGGGAGGCGATTTTGGGGCATCTGGAGCTGCTGGCGGAGATGGCTGAGGAGATCCCCGCTGCTCAGTCGATTGCTTTGCATAGGTGCAATCCTGACTTTGACGGGGCTATCTGGGGCTTTGTTGAGGTGGATATAACGCCGTTTCTTGGCAAGGCTGAGAAGATCAATATCACGGTGCCGAGCCTGGTGTTGAAGCAGATTGACCGGTATGTGCAAGAGCACCCAGCCGAGGCTCGATCCCGCTCGGCGTTTCTTGCTGAGGCGGCGCTTGAGAGGATGCGAAAGGGGCATTGAACGACTCTTCGAAGAGACCGAGCACGCGGCGTACAAGTGCTATGTGTTCCTGGAGCCGGGATGGCACTGTCGTTGGTATGGGGGCGGTAGTCGCCAGGGACAGGCCTCCCGGGGTAACGGTGTAGTACTCAATCCTGCCAGGGTTTCCGCTCCCGAAAAAGCAGGTTCAGTTGTCAATTCTTCAAAACCGAAGCTGAGGGCGGCCTGCCGAAGGGGGTCTTTCATGCCAAGGCTGTTATTGAGGGTGAAAGGCTGAAGCTCGGCAGGGCCTTTAACGCAGATGGCCAGGGGGGTGGGGGTTATGCCTTTGTCACTTTGGATCGCAAGGATAAGGTCGGTTTCGCCAAAGAATACATTTTCACCGATGCGCTGCTGTTCGAACACGGTCTGATGGATCTGCTGGACGGCATTGCTGACAAGATCCGGGCCGGGGTGTTGTAACGTCGTTCGTAAGGTAACGTCTCGCCTGGCAAGCGGCGAGGCACTCGATGTTTCTGATTTTGCTGACCACTGCGCTCATCGCGCTGTTCCGACACCTGAAGCCGCGGAAGTTTCGCGGGTGAGTGGATGACCTGCAGCGCACTGCGTTTGCCGCACTGATCGCGACCCTTGCATTACGCGACCCGAACCCAAATGTATGCGACGCAAACGACATGCTATCGTTGATCTGAGCCAGAACTGAACTCTCCGCAGGAGCTCTCACTATGCAGCTAGATGACCTGATTACCAAAGTGAGCCGTCTTCCGCCGTCCCGGCAGCAGGAAGTTATTGATTTCGTGAATTTTCTAGAGCAGCGTTATGGTACAGAAAAGAAGACGGAGCATTCGGACTGGCCTGAGAACCACTTTGAATTGATGAGTATTGAGCAGGCTATGCGTGGTCTTGAAGACGAGCCGGAAATTTACTCAGATGAGGATTTGAAGGAGCGGTGGCAGTGAAGCACTCTGGGCAAATCGCTCTGATGCCATTTCTGGCCTGAAAGTCTCCAGCGTGTTCCGCCTGTCTCGTATCGCAGTTTTGGACGGGGCTGTTATTGGGCAGCTTTGGTGGCAATGTCTCTGGTCATCTGTCGTACTCAAGGGCTTGTCCGACAGAGAACGCTTGGTTACCGTGTTGAGATTAAGTCATTAACGAAAGGAATTCGTAATGAGTTGCTATAGGCGCGGCGATTTTCACCGTTACTTTAAGGAAAATATGAATGACCTGGGCTTGCCCGTCCCTGATGGTGTGTTCGATTCTTACACAACCGCCACGGCAAACCTATCTTTGTTGATTGCCTCTCTTCATACCCTTGGTAAGGGTGCGACCATGGCGGAGCTTGCCGGGGCCACACTGGGGTTCGAGAAGCTGATGGTCCTCGGGGCGGTTGGCGCTACCTATTATATCGGGGCAGCCGTTGGCAGTGTGGCGGTCGCGACCGGTCGCGCTCTTGGTTGTGGCTCGCGGATATCCGATCTTTTTGTCCTTATTGAACGTGAGGGCCTGCAATTCCCCGACTGGCATCTGTTTTACCGAGCCAACCCCGGAATCACTGAGCCTGAGCATCCCTCAAGGCGGTTGCTTGTGGCTCGTGGCCTTTATCATCCGAATAGCTTCGAGTACAGCATATGACCGGGGTTTTGAGAGCACTGGGCTTTCTGATGATCGCACTTGTGCTGGCTGGACTGAGTCATCTGGCCTGGCAAGCAGCGGGTCAATGGATGGTTTTGATGTTGCTGACCATAGCGCTCATCGCGCTGTTCCGGCATCTGAGGCCACCGAAGTTTCGTGGGTGAATGGATGATCAGCAGTGCACTGCGTTAGGGAGTGTGGCGTGACACATAGGGGGAGGGACTTGGGTCTGAGATGTTTTGCCGGCTGGTTAAGCTCGCCGGTTTTCTGCTGACGTTACCTCTGGATTCCCGGACGAGCTCGAAAGAGTAATGGAGCCGATGTGGCCAAGCTTGCTCAATCGTTGGGTTCAGGGTTAAGTTGAAACCAGATTCTCAATAAGGCAGGGCCAACTATGAAGCGAACCAAAGCAGAGCTGCTGTCTTTCAAGGTCCAGCAGGCAGTAGGCTCTATGGCCATTGAAGATATTCAGATTTCTCGGCAATCACAGGCAATGGTGTTGCGCGTTGCCAGTGGTCGTATTGCCGCGCAGTCTGTAAAGGACGAGCTGATAGAAAAATATCGACAGTCCCCCTCAGCTACGTAACGCGACGTCTGCCGAGTAAACTATGGATGGGTACGAAAACTACGATCTTCAGGAAGAAGATCCCTACCTGATTCCCGGTTCCACGTGCTTACGAAATATGTTGGGTATCACTGACACGTGGCCGCTGCCAAAATCTTTGGGCCGGCAAAGATTCATTTCTGTATTTCGTGCTACCATGATCGATATGGTCAATATGATCTCAGGAGGATTGTTCATGATTACGGAAACCAGTGCAGTTAAGTTCCGGCAGAATCTGGGCGAGATGATTAATCAGGTTCAGTACCGGCACGATAGTGTTCTGATTAAAAAGGATGGAAAGCCAGTCGCGGCGCTGGTGGATGCCCGTTTGTTTAATCGTATCCGTCGAATGGAGGCACGTTTCGATGCTCTGAGCACGCGATTGGAACAGGGGTTTTCAGGAGTGCCTCAGGAAGAGGGACTGCGGGAGATTGAGGAAGCGGTCGCAAACGAGCGGTCAGGGCATTAGCGGAGGTAAAACCCAGGGATGGCTTCTATTCAGGTGGTGCTTGATACAAACGTTATCATTTCCGGGATTGCCTATCCGGCCAGCGTGCCGGGAAAAATCATGCAGGCATGGCGAAGTGGGGCACTGAATGTTGTGCTTTCGGAGTTCATTCTTGATGAAATTCGCAGGGTTCTGCCGAAACTGAGGCATCGTCATGCTATGTCAGATACGGAAATCAATGATCTGGTTGATATTCTGAGTTTCATGGCGGAGGTGGTTGTTCCGAATGAGTTGCCTGATAGCGCGGTAAGAGACAGCCATGATACGCCAGTACTTGGAACCCTTCTGGCTGGAATACAGGCACTGAGCGTGGATTATCTTGTCACTGGGGATAAAGATCTTCTTGCGTTGGCGCACGACTATCCAGTGTTAACGCCATCGGATTTTTGGGTTCGGCATGGTGGACTGTGAGGAAGTCCATTGATTACTGGACCTTGCTTTAAATTCGCTGGGTATCGGTCCCGGGGATGAGGTGGTGATAACCCAAGAACTTTTCTTGCGTCAGTCTCCAACATTGTGACCGCAGGTGCAGTGCGGGTGTTTGCTGAGGTGATGTCGCGGCGGCCTCCTCGTAAACGAATCCGTGATCTTAAGTGACTTTACACTTTGCATGCCCGGTTCGTGAATATACGCTACAATAAAGCCTATTCCATTTAATATGTAGAGTATATTCACGTGACCCTCCAGGAATTAGGCCCAATAGTTCGTGAGCATCGCAGGCGTGCGGGTTTGTCCATGCAGGCCCTTGCCGATATGGCCGGTGTGGATCGTACTTTGCTGTCCCGGCTGGAAAATCAGCACCTGGCTGAAATGGGCTATGCCAAGTTGCAGCGTTTGCTGGCGGTGCTGGGGCTGGAGTTTTCGGTACGTCCGGCTGGCGGTTTGCCCACCTTGCAGGATCTTCAGCGAGATGCGTTGCGGGGTGAGTCGTGAGTGGCCTGACGCGCGCTGTTGTTGAGGTGGCAGGCCAGCCGGTGGGTGATCTGGTAGTGCCGGGTCGGCCTGATCCTTCAGTGTTTGTCTATCGCGCTGGGGTTCCGGAAGGTCGTGCTGTTTCGGTAACCATGCCGGTAAGTGAGCAGGCTTATAGCTATAACGGCGTTCATCCTGTATTTGCCCAGAACTTGCCTGAGGGCTATCTGGGGGATGTGATCCGCAAACACGTGGCCAAGTTATATGGAGCCGGTGATCTGACGGTGCTCGCGGCCCTTGGCCGGCACCAGGTGGGTCGCGTGGTGGTCACGGATTCTGTACTTTCTGACCATACAGTGGATGGCCAGGGCGAAACTCTGTCCCGGTTACTGAAAACAGATGATGCCTCGTTATTCGATGTGCTGGTCGAGAAGTATGCGTTGCGCTCAGGGGTGTCCGGAGTTCAGCCCAAGGTTCTGATCCCATCGCACATTCCCGAGAAGTCGTCGGTACGTACCTCGGGGTTTATCGTCAAAACCTGGGGTGAGGATTATCCTCAGTTGGCGGCCAATGAATACTTTTGCATGACCCTGGCCCGCCAATGCGGGTTACCGGTGCCGGAGTTTTATCTTTCTGAGAACGGCCGGCTGTTTGTTATGTCGAGGTTTGACCGGCGTAGTTCTGACTCGGGCACCTCTGGCCAGGGCTCGGAAGAGCAATGGCTGGGCTTTGAGGACGCCTGTGTGCTTCAGGGTTTGATGCCTGAGGATAAATACTCAGGCAGTTATGAGAAACTGGCCAGAACGTTTGGGGTGTACCTGTCGTCGGAGCATCGCCGGGACGGGTTGAAATGGCTGTTTATGTCGCTGGCGCTTTCCTGGGCGGTTCGAAATGGGGATGCCCATCTGAAGAACTTCGGCCTTCTGTATGAGCAGCCTTTTGACGAACGGTGGATGGCACCCACTTATGACATCGTATCCACTACACCTTATCTCCCGAGCGACGTGCCCGCATTAACCCTGGCCGGCCGCAAGGTCTGGTGGCCCGTGGAGTACCTGATCAAATTCGGCTGTCAGTCCTGTGGCCTGGCCCGGAAAGAAGCAAAAGCGTGCCTGCAAGACCTCGCTGGCAACCTGGATTCCACAGCCGACCAGATCCAGGACTATTACACCCGCCACCCGGCCTTCCAGGCAGTGGGAAAAGACATGGAAAGCACCTTCAGGGCCAATGCTCTCTTGCTGCGCGACTCGCTCACCAGATAAGCAGTCTCCTCTGTAGCAAACTATATTGTTTCGTTACAAATTGTGAACCCGCTGGCAAAATCTTTTTTAATCGCTAATCATTACCGGGTAGCCACCGGTAAGGGATGACCATGTTCCAGACTTTTTTGAATCTCCCGCGCTTACAGAAGCGCCTTGTTTCCGTAGCTTCTGATGTTTTTGCGCTTTTCTTTGCGTTATGGGCCGCTTTTGCACTTCGGTTGGAGCAACAGTTCTGGGTGCCCAGCCAGGATCAGGTGGTCGTCTCCGCACTTACAGTGGTGTTTACCATTGGTGTGTTCGTGAAGTTGGGGTTGTATCGTGCCGTTGTGCGTTACCTCAGTGACCGGGCGTTTCTGACGGTTATTGCCGGTGTGGCCATTTCTGCCGTTACCCTGATTTTGTTGGGCTACTGGCTGGAGGTGTTTGTACCGCGCTCCGTGCCGATCATTTATGCCGCACTGGCGTTCATTTTTGTCAGTGGCACCCGCATGGGGGTGCGCATGCTGATCAATCGCCCCAGTCGTCATAACAAGGAGCGGGTGGCCATTATCGGTGCGGGGGAGACGGGCATTCATCTGTCTGCCGCTCTGGAGCAGGGTACCGAGTTCCGTCCTGTTGCCTTTATAACCTACAAGCAGTCCAATCACCGTGCCCTGATCAACGGCATTCCGGTGTTTGGCATTGACCATATTGAAAAGGCTGTCAGGCAACATCGGGTGAAGCGCATGCTGCTGGCGCTGGATGCCGATAGCCGGGTGGATCGCAAGAAGCTGCTCAAGCACCTGGAACCTTTGGCGGTTCCGGTTCAGACCGTGCCCAGTATGTCGGAACTGATTTCCGGTGAGGCACGGATTAACGATATCCGCGATCTGGAAATTGAAGACCTGCTGGGCCGTGAACCGGTGCGGCCGGACAGCGCCATGGTGGCGGCCAGTCTGTACGGTAAATCGGTGATGGTGACCGGCGCCGGGGGTTCTATTGGTTCGGAGCTGTGTCGTCAGATCATCCGCCACCGCCCGGCAAAGCTGGTGTTGTTCGAGTTGTCGGAATTCTCGTTGTACGCCATTGAGCGTGAGCTTAACTCCGTGAATGCCATTGAAGGGCTGGAGGTGGAGCTGCACGCAGTTCTGGGCAGTGTGACTCATCGCCGCCGTTGTGAAGCCGTCATGCGTTCGTTTGGTATTGACGTGGTCTACCACGCCGCCGCCTACAAGCATGTGCCGCTGGTGGAGCACAACATCATCGAGGGTGTTCAGAACAACACCTTCGGTACCTGGCAGGTGGCGGAAGCGGCCATTGCCACCGGGGTTGAGCGCTTCGTGCTGATTTCCACAGACAAGGCGGTTCGACCCACCAATGTGATGGGCGCCAGCAAGCGGATGGCAGAGCTGGTGCTGCAGGGCCTGGCCGCGCGGCAGAGCGATACCTGTTTCTCCATGGTGCGGTTTGGCAATGTGCTTGGGTCTTCCGGTTCGGTGGTGCCTCTGTTCCGGGATCAGATTCGGGATGGCGGGCCTATTACCGTTACCCATCCGGACATCATCCGGTATTTTATGACCATTCCGGAGGCCAGCCAGCTGGTACTACAGGCCGGTAGCATGGGCAATGGCGGGGAAGTGTTCGTGCTGGACATGGGCGAGCCGGTGAAAATCGTGGACCTGGCCCGCAAGATGATCAGCCTGATGGGCCTGACGGAAATCACCGACGACCATCCCACCGGCGATATCGAGATCCGCTTTTCCGGCCTGCGCCCGGGTGAAAAGCTGTTTGAAGAACTGTTGATCGGTAATGATCCGCAAGGCACCCTCCACCCCAGAATCATGATGGCCCGGGAGGCATCCATGCCCTGGCCGGAAATCGAATCCCTCCTCAAAAAGCTGTCCATGGCCAGCCAGAACTTCGACTGCGAACGCATTATTGATCTGATCCGCAAAGCACCCACCGGTTACGCCCCTAATGGCGAGATGGCGGACCTGGTCTGGCGGCATGGTGGTGGTTTTGTTGCCACGGAAGAATCGCAGGTGCGCCAGCTCAGTTCCTGAGTCAGTTGGGCTGGGCTGTCACCTGGACTTTGTTCCGGCTCTTCAGTCAGAATGTGGAATTCTCAACAGGAAGGGTTAATGTGTCGTCCAATATTGTCTGGCATAACCACAAAGTAAGTCGCTCTGACCGCGCCCACAACAAAAACCAGCGTCCCTGCCTGTTATGGTTCACGGGGCTCAGTGGCTCCGGCAAGTCCACCATTGCCAACGCGTTGGATGTGGCGCTTCACCAGCGGGGATACCACACTTTCCTGCTGGACGGTGATAATGTGCGCCATGGCCTGAACAGGGATCTCGGGTTTTCCGATGACGACCGGGTGCAGAATATCCGCCGCATTGGTGAAGTCAGCAAGTTGTTTACCGATGCCGGGCTGATTGTGCTGAGTGCGTTTATATCGCCGTTCAGCAGTGACCGGCGCCTGGTGCGCAATCTGTTTCCGGCCGGGGAGTTCATTGAGGTATTTATGGATACCCCCCTTGAAACCTGCGAGCAGCGGGATCCGAAAGGTCTGTACCAGAAGGCGAGGGCGGGTGAGATCAAGGATTTTACCGGCATTGATTCCCCCTATGAGACCCCGGCCCGGCCTGAGCTGCGCCTGGATACCTCAACCCAGGATGTTGAAACCTGTGTGAATGGCGTGATTGATTATCTGAAGAGTCGTAATATGATTTTCGAGAAGCCAGGCTGACGGTCAGGTTGTATTTTATGACCTTATTCGTATTCCGTATTATGAGTTTTTTCGGATTACGGGTTTACTGGCACTACTGAGAGGCCGCTGTTTGTTTACAGTGGCCTTTTGTGCGTTTATGGTTCGCGTTTGCAAACAGGGAGTTCCCGCCTTATGGCATGGGAAGCCATTTTTACCTTGTCACTTCTGGTATTCGTGCTCGGCGCTCTGGTTCTGACCCGGGTTGCTGCAGACCTGGTGCTGATGGGCGCTCTGGTATTGTTGGTGATTACCGGCGTGCTGTCGGCCACCGATGCCCTGACCGGCTTCGCCAACCCCGGGGTCATTACCATTGCTACCCTCTACGTGGTTGCCGCTGGCCTTAAGGAAACCGGGGCCGTGCAGTGGATTGCCCGAAAGCTGCTGGGCCACCCGAAAACCGAGCGTGGTGCACAGGCCCGGATGTTGGCGCCCACGGGGCTGCTCAGTGCGTTCATGAATAACACGGCGGTGGTGGCCATGTTTATTCCGGCCATTCAGGATTGGTCCCAGCGGCTGAATATTCCCGCCTCCAAACTTTTGCTTCCGTTGAGCTACGCCGCCATTCTGGGGGGTACCTGCACCCTGATCGGCACCAGCACCAACCTGGTGGTGGACGGGTTGTTGCAGACCCGGTTGGATATTCACCTCGGGTTGTTCGAGCTCGCCTGGGTGGGGGTGCCGTTGCTGCTGGTGGGCGGCCTGTTTCTGGTGTTGTTTGCTTCCCGGCTGCTGCCGGACCGTGGCGGTGTACGTGAGGAGCTGGATCAGGTTCGGGAATACGGCGTAGAGGTCGAGGTCGTCAGCCCCGGGCCTCTCGTGGGCAAGACCATTGCCGAGGCCGGTCTGAGGGCTTTGAACTACGGTTACCTAACTGAAATTGACCGTCAGGGCCGGCTGATCACGGCGGTGGAGCCGGACCGCACCCTGCAGGCCGGCGACAAGCTGTATTTTGTGGGCGCGCCGGAATGTGCCAGCGAATTGCGGCGTATTCATGGCCTGAAGCCTGCCAATGGCAGTGTCCACAAGCTGGATCTGGCCAATCATCAGCGCTGCCTGGTGGAAGTGGTGCTGGGGCCGGAATTTGCCGCGCTGGGGCAAACGGTCCGCGACAGCCGTTTCCGCTCCCGCTTCAACGCAGCGATTCTGTCTCTCTCCCGGGAAGGTAAGCGCGTTCCCGGGAAATTGGGGGATATCCGCTTCAAAATGGGTGACACGCTGTTGCTGGAGGCGAGCCAGGAATTTGCCGGCCAATACCGTTTTCGGCGGGACTTCCTGCTGGTCAGTGCCCTGAACGATTCCACGCCACCGGATTTCAGTAAAGCTCCTATGGCGCTGGGCATTCTGCTGGCCATGGTGGTGGTCAGCGCCTCCGGTTTGCTGGCCATTCTGGAGGCCGCTTTTATAGCAGCGGGGGCGATGATCATGTCCGGCTGTATCACCGCCAGCCGGGCCCGTCGGAGTGTGGATTTGCCGGTATTGGTGGTGATTGCGGCGTCCTTCGCCCTGGGCACTGCCATGTCCCAGACCGGCGCCGCTGCCTGGGTCGCCGGTGGCGTGTTGGGTTTTGGCACGCTCACACCCTGGGTAGCGCTGGCACTGATCTATGTGATGACCGTGGTGTTTACCGAAGTCATCACCAACAACGCCGCCGCCGTGCTGATGTTCCCCATCGCCCTGGCGGTGTCGGAGCAGATGGGTGTTAATTTTCTGCCTTTCGCGGTAGCCGTCATGTTCGCCGCCTCTGCCAGCTTCATCACCCCCCTGGGCTATCAGACTAACCTGATGGTTTATGGCCCGGGTCGGTACCGGTTTACCGACTATATGCGGATAGGTATTCCCCTCAGTCTGCTGGTGGGAACTACGGCGGTGTTGCTGATTCCTTTTGTTTGGGGGTTTTGAGTAATTGAATTTATGTAGTTCATAAACTACACTTGGGTTATGCTTGAGATCAGACAAACCGATACCTACCGGAAGTGGGAGCGTAAGCTACGTGATCATCGTGTAAAAGCGTTGATAGCTGCGCGCGTCTTCCGTCTGGCAAATGGTCTTCCAGGAGATGTAAAGCCCGTAGGTGCGGGGGTAAGTGAGCTGCGTATCCACCACGGTCCGGGCTATCGAGTGTATTTCAAGCAAAGCGGTAAAGAGATTGTCATTCTTCTGTGTGGCGGTGACAAAAGTACGCAGCAAAGAGATATCGAGACAGCGCAGCGCCTGGCAGCAGAGGGGGAGGTACAATGAGCGACAAGATATTCGACTATGATCCAGCAGCTGCTCTTGAGAACGAAGAGTCGATTGCTATTTTTCTCGCCGACGCATTAGAAACCGGTGACTCTGCTTATATTGCAAAGGCAATGGGCGTTGTTGCCCGTGCGAAGGGCATGACCGAACTTGCCCGGGAGACGGGCCTTTCCCGTGAACAGCTGTATCGCTCGTTCAGCGAGCACGGGAATCCAACCCTGAAAACCATGCTAGCGGTCACACAGGCGCTTGGCGTCGACTTAACTGTGCGGCCGCACGAACCTGTCGCCTGAAAAAGATACCAGCACTATTTGGGGGTTGGTAGAAGTCGTAGAACAGACTCGAAATATGTTTGAGGATGCATCGCATGACTATTTCGCCTGAAAAAGTCTGGTTTGATGGAGACAGTTTGTGGGTGGCGTTATCGGATGGTCGTACAATCGGCGCCCCGCTAGCCTGGTTTCCAAGGCTGCTCCATGCAAATGTCGACGAAAGGAAAAACTTCGAGCTGAGTGTCCATGGCATCCATTGGGATACGTTGGACGAGGATATTAGCGTTCAGGGGTTGCTTGCAGGTCAGGGAGATGAAAGTCATCCGAAGCGTGAGCGGGCCGCCTGATCAATATCTCCACCGTTATTTCTGGTTTCATTTTGTCTTGATCCGCCAGATCAAAACGCCTGCAATTCGTTAGCCTCAGCACAAACCTGTCGGAAAATCCGACGTTGAACCTGCCGTATTAACTGCTTAATCTCCCCGAATGCCAAGGATGGAAGGCTTCTTCCATTCTTGAAAAGATATCACCCTCAAAAAATAAAATACCATGATCAATATCCTCCACCACGGCGCCACCAATGGCGTCACCGGTTCCTGCCATGAGCTGACCGTTCATGGTGCAGGTATTCTGGTTGATTGCGGTTTGTTCCAGGGCGATGATTCTGCCAACGGAGCTTCAGCGGACAATCTTTCTATTGATTTCCCCATTGATCACATTCGGGCGTTGGTGGTTACCCACGTGCATATTGATCATGTGGGGCGTATTCCTTATTTGCTGGCGGCGGGGTTTGAGGGGCCGATTCTTTGTTCTGAGCCTTCGGCACTTATGCTGCCGGAAATTCTGGAAGATGCTTTGCGTATTGGTTTTACCCGGGATCGACAATTGATTGAGCGGGTACTTGGACTGATCCGGTCCCGGTTGGTGCCGGTGCCTTATGGTCAGTGGCATCAGGTATTTGATGAGGGTGATCGGCGGCTGGCGGTTCGCTTTCAGCGGGCGGGGCATATTCTGGGTTCGGCCTATATCGAGTGTGATGCGGGTGCGGGCGCGGAGAGCGAACGGATCGTGTTCAGTGGCGACCTGGGCGCCCCTCACTCACCCCTGCTGCCGGAGCCGGTACCACCGGAGTACGCTGACCGGCTGGTGATTGAGAGCACCTATGGCGACCGAAACCACGAGAACCGGGAAACCCGCCGCCAACGCTTGCGGCAGGGACTGGAGCACGCTCTGGCAGATGGCGGCACGGTGCTGGTGCCCGCGTTCAGTATCGGCCGGACTCAGGAGTTGCTCTATGAGATCGAGAGCATTATTCATGAGTTTGGTGGTCAGCCTGTATACACCACTCCCGGAAACGCTGCCGATCGCCGGGAGCCGGTTACCTGGTCGGATCTCGAAATTGTGGTGGATTCACCCCTGGCGGCGGAATTCACGCGTATTTACCGCGACCTAAAACCGTTCTGGGATGCGGAGGCTCTGGCGCGAGTTGCTCAAGGGCGTCATCCGTTATCCTTTGAGCAGCTCACGGTTATAAACAGTCATGAAGATCACCTGCGGGCGGTGGAATACCTGGCCTGTTCCGGCCGCCCCTGTGTGGTGCTGGCCGGTTCCGGTATGTGTGCCGGCGGCCGCATTGTCAATTATCTGAAGGCGATGCTGGGTGATGAGCGTAACGATGTGCTGTTTGTTGGTTACCAGGCTGCCGGCACACCAGGGCGTTGTATTGTGCAGCAGGGCCCGAAAGCTGGCTGGGTTACTCTGGATAAGGAAAAGTACCGGATACGGGCGCAGGTTCATCAGGTGGGTGGTTATTCCGCTCATGCCGGACAGCGGGATTTGCTGGCGTTTATTACCGGAATGACCCGGAAACCCCGTGAATTGCGGATTGTACATGGAGACAACAGCGCCAAAACCGCATTGAAAACGAAGCTTGAAGACTTGGGTTATACCGGCATTGTTATACCGGAACCCCTATAGCCTTACTTCTTTTATGGCTACTATTTGTCCAGGTTTTCATTTCTTATATTTTGTTCATGGTTTGTAAATAATGACCGCTTTAATTTGTCTGAATAATGATCTAATATACCGTCCTAATCAGGGATTGAAATCATTGTTTACCGGACGGCAGGTCGTTGAATTTCTGTTTGAGCCGGTAATCTTTAGCTGAAAAATAAGGTGTAACGCTCAATGGCAAAGATCAACGATTACTACCAGAAGAAGCAATTGATGGAAAAGCTGGCTGAAGAACTTCAGCAGCTTGAGCAGGACCAGGCGTTGAAGGGCGAGCTGGAGTTTGAAAAAAAGGTA
Organism: uncultured Marinobacter sp.; assembly: GCF_963974375.1. GTDB lineage: Bacteria > Pseudomonadota > Gammaproteobacteria > Pseudomonadales > Oleiphilaceae > Marinobacter. The sequence goes on along the minus strand of NZ_CAXBDN010000059.1, from coordinate 2,169 downwards.
AAGGGCTTGATGACGGAGTTTAACAAGGCTCCCCGTGATGTACTTCAGATTCTGAGTGCCATTGATCCTTCCGTTGTTGGCGGTAAAACCAGTGATACTGGCGCCACCCGTGCCAAGCGCCCGATGAAAACCTACAAGAACCCGCACACCGGTGAAGTGGTTAAAACCCGTGGCGGTAATCACAAGACTCTGAACGAGTGGCGTGAGAAGCACGGCAAAGAAGCCGTGCAAAGCTGGCAGCAAGACTGATTCCAGCCGTAAACATGACCCTGTAGCAGTCATGTTGTTGAATACGGTGATACCGATGCCCCGGCTGTAGATGTACAGTCGGGGCATCTTTGTTTAAAGGGGTTCAAAGGGTTCTGATGGCGGCCAGACCGGAAGCCGGATGCGTTGTGTTATGTGAGACGCAAGGCGTCAAAACTGGTAGATTATTTTCTCAGGTATCTGAGTTAGGACAAACTCGTTCAATGACAGGATTCATTATGCTTGCGGTTATTCTTTCTGGCGGTTCCGGTACCCGGTTATGGCCTCTTTCACGGGAGGCGTTTCCCAAACAGTTTCTTCCGGTGGTCTCTGATGAAACCCTGTTATCGGAAACCATCAGCCGTGGACTTGCTCTGGGTGATGATGTTCAGGTGATGGCCATTACCAATGAAGAGCACCGCTTTGTGGTGGCGGCGAATCTGCATGACAAGGCCAGCGGCCGGACCGCTGGCATTATTCTGGAGCCTGCAGGACGAAATACCGCACCGGCCATTGCGCTGGCGGCCCTGGCTGCGGCGGAATCCAATCCCGATGAGCTACTGCTGGTAATGCCTTCAGACCACGTTCTGCGTGATCAGAAAGCGTTTGCCGAGGCGGTGGCTGCGGGTGCTGAGGCGGCCGGCAAGGGCAAGCTGGTTACTTTCGGGATTGTTCCGGATTCACCCCATACCGGTTACGGCTACATTCGCGCCGGCCACGATAAAGGTGCCTGGTCACTGGTGGATGCGTTTGTTGAAAAGCCTGATGAGCAAACCGCAAAGGGCTATCTGGATGAGGGCGGTTATTTTTGGAACAGCGGAATGTTTCTGTTCAGCGCCCGTCGCTATCTGGATGAGTTGGGCACCCATCAGCCAGAGATGCTGGCGGCCTGCAAGGCGGCCTTTGAAGGCAAGAGTGGCGACCTGGACTTTACCCGGGTCGACAAGGCCGCGTTCGAGGCCTGTCCCGATGACTCCATCGACTACGCCGTCATGGAAAAAACCCGGGATGCGGTGGTGGTGCCCCTGGATGCCGGTTGGAGCGACGTGGGTTCCTGGTCGACCCTGTGGGATGAGAACGGCAACGCCAGCCACGGCGATGTGATTCTGGAGGATGTCAGTGGCTGCTACCTGCATTCCGAAGGCCGTTTGATCGCCGCCCTGGGCGTGACTGACCATGTAATCGTGGAAACCGACGATGTGGTACTGGTGGCAGACCGTCACCGGGTGCAGGATGTGAAAAAGCTGGTAGCCCGCCTGAAGGCCCAGGGCCGGCCGGAATACAAGCTGCACCGCAAGGTACACCGGCCCTGGGGTACCTACGAAGGGATCGCCAGTGGTGAGCGCTTCCAGGTGAAACGGATTACGGTTAACCCGGGTGCGTCATTGTCACTACAGAAACACCATCACCGTGCCGAACACTGGGTGGTAGTGAAGGGTACCGCTACCGTTCAGCGGGGCGAGGAAGAACTGCTGCTGACCGAAGATGAGTCAACCTACATCCCGCTGGGAGTGACTCACCGCCTGACCAACCCCGGCGTGATTCCGCTGGAGCTGATTGAAGTGCAGACCGGCAGTTATCTGGGTGAGGATGACATTGTGCGGTTTGAGGATACTTACAACCGGGTGTGAGTGAAGGGGGCGAAGGTGCTTTTATCCGTTCATCCTGACCCTGAGCCTGACGAAGGGGCGAGGGATGGTACTCTTGAGTCCACGCCCTTCGACAGGCTCAGGGCGAACGGAACTTGACGCGTTTTCGTGCATTGATTCGTTCATCCTGAGCTCGTCGAAGGATGCTAACTCGGAGTTTGCGCCCTTGGACCCTTCGGGTCTTCGACAGGCTCAGAGCTCAGGGTCAGGGCGAACAAGGTGGGGCTGTCTTATTTGGTTTCGATTTCCCGCCAAACTGATTGCACAAAAATCG
>NZ_CAXBDN010000058.1:0-18395 GCF_963974375.1 uncultured Marinobacter sp. | reverse complement strand
ATCAGATTGATGGGGTGAAGGTGCCCCATCAACCATTAAATCCGTATACCCCTTTTTTATTCGTTTTTTCTCCCATGGTGATCGTTGTCGATCGGTGTTGAATTTTGTGATTGCCACTATGGAGATGTTCTATGAACGAATGGTTAAGGTAATGTGTCAGTTTTATGAAAATGTCCGCAGACGAGTCATACCAAGTCTTCCTGACCTGTCTTTACTGGGAAAACGCTGGAAAAAGGGGGCGATCTGGCGGGGAAATAGCATCGGAGCAGTGAACCTGGCCCGGGTCAGAAAGACCCGGGCCAGCGAACATCAATCAGCGTACTGCAATTCAATGGTGTAAATGGCGGTGGTGCCACTGACCTCATTCCCGGTGATCAGTAAGGGCAATCCGGTGGGCGAGTCTTCCGCAGACACGACCGTTATATCCTCGATGCCCAGATCACCCACCGTGGCGAGGTTGGTTTCCGGATCCAGCAGCCATTCGTTACGGCTGTTCATGTAGTCCATGAACAAGGGCGCCGCAGGGTCGGTCACGTCGAATACCATGATGCCTCCCATTCGCTCCAGCCCCAGGAATGCAAAGGCACGATCGCCAAAGCGGGCAACGGTAACTGCTTCAGGCTCAGGCCCTTTGTTATCTGAGCGGCTCAGAAACGCATCACCGGCACTGTGATTTGAGTTGAAAAAGTCCGCACAGGGAATATCACGGTCGGCGCCGGCCCTGCACTCGTCACTGGCGAGGTACTGTTCAATCTGATCGCCGGAGTCCCAGATCAGCTCACCATCAGCATTCCAGATCGCCATGGAGCGGCCACCAAACGCGTAAACCTCGTCGTACATCAGTCGGTCACCTGCCGGATCTTCTGCGCCACTGGCATTGAACATGACCGGATCACCGCTGTCGTCGGTGCGATACCCCATGGTCCAGGTCACCGTCAAACGACCCAACTGATCGTCTTCACGGCAATTGCCCGGTTCGCCTGCGGAGGCCCCGCAGTAGGAAAACACGTCCGGATTCAGCAGAGCGCCTTTGGCCTGTGCGTACAACTGGGGAGGCATATCATCGCCCAGACGACGCGCAAACCCATCCCGATGGAACAGGTGCTTGAAGCGGATTTCCTCTACGAAACCCTGACTGGCGTCGCCGCCATAGGCGGGATCAGTAGCATCCTCAGGCCCCCAGTAAGCGGCGTTATCCTCGCCCCATGCCCTGGCATCACCCTCATTGGCCGTGAGTATGAAGGTTTCGGCGCCGACCGTGTAACTGGTAATGGCATCCGGGTGGTACATCCCGAACAGACCCGGCCAGGGGCGAATATCGATGGCCGCGTTGTCATCGCTGGCATCCAGCCCCTGTCCTTCAACACCGTGGTCCTTGTAGCCCAGCGGCAAAATATCGGTGACTTCGCCTCGCAGGATATCGACCTTCGCCAGGGCGTTGTTTTCCTGCATCGCAACCCAGGCGGTCAGGCTGTCGTCACTAATGGTGACGTATTCCGGCTCAAGATCCATAGCCACGGTGGCGCCGGGGCCGAATATCCGCACACCCGCTTCGGTTAATTCATCCTTGCGAACGTTGAAGGCCGTGAAGTCAGCGGTGCGGACGGTCAGATTGCCCGGATCGGTGACATCAATAATTGACACGGAACCCTCCGGGTCCACCTGGTAGTCGTCGCTGGGCTCGCCTTCATTGGCCACCAGCAGATACTTGCCGTCCGGTGTAAACACCAGCATGTCTGGCTGGGCGCCGACCGCAATGGAATCCCGCAGCGCAAGGGTGTCGGCATCATACAAAGCCACAAATCCGTTGCTGGTTTTGGGGGATGACTCAATGGCCACGGCCACCAGGCCACCTTGCACTGCCACACTGTTTACCACCGCGTCCGGCGCGATGTCAGTAACCTCAAGCGACTGCAGCAGCCCCGGACTGGCCGGGTCGTTCAGATCCAGCACATCAAGTACCAGCTGGGCATTGACCACAAAACCGCGACGGCTAGCCGGATCAAACCCGGTAATTTCCGCAGCACTGGCATCGTATACTCCGGAGCTGTATCGGCCCAGGAAGCTGAGTGACAATCCGGCTACCGGGCTTGCCTGCTCATCATTATCCTGTTGACGGTCATTATCCGAAGAATTGCAGCCTGTCAGCAGTACTGCAGTGATTCCAAGCGCTAGCAGAGCCGGCTTGAACGTCATTGTTTGGGGGTTCATCCGTACACCTCAGGAATAGTGGTTGAACCCTGTCTTATATAGAGCTTACATGTCAGGCCAGTGACTGAAATATGACACCTGAAATTCTTGTCTGCAGACAGGCCAGGCTGAAGAAAAAAAAATGGCGCCGAATGGGCGCCATTTTTCACTTACCGTCACCAGATTCACCGGATGTTTTCGGCAATCAGCAACCCGACTTACTGACCGAGGTAGCTGCGGTACATCCACACAGTTTTTTCCTGCTGCGAGATGTAATCACTCATCAGCGCTACGGTGCCCTCGTCACTGCCCTCACCAGCCAGTGCCAGCAGTTCGCGCTGCTTGCCGATAAGCTTGGCAAAGCTGTCCACAATATTCTCGACCGCTTCCTTGCCATTGGAAACGTCCTTGCGCTCCGGCACCTGGGACTTTTCGATGTAGGTGCTGTAGGCGTGGGCCGGGCGGTGCCCGAGTGTGAGTACCCGCTCTGCGATTTCATCGATTTTCAACAGCAGATCGTTGTACAGCTCTTCAAACTTGGCATGCAGTTCGAAAAAATTGTCGCCCTTGATGTTCCAGTGGTAACCACGGACATTCATATAGAAAATCTGGTAGTTGGACAACAGATCGTTCAGTGAATCCGCAAGCTTCTGCGTTTTTGCTGTGTCCAGCCCAATAAAGTTTGTGCCCATAACAGGACTCCTTTCAGTGCATCGTCGATACCATATTCGTCAATGGTGACGATCGGTTACGACTCCAGTGGATGTTCATTACTATAACGCCCGGACGATGGCCGTTGAAGTGATACCAGTCAATGCCGGCTATAGTCAGCCTTTATCCGGCAAGCCGGCCTGGGCCGCGAGTGATGCCGGACCCTGAACTGCCCACGGCGATCGATAACCCAAGACTATCACAACTTAAGAGTTAATTTACTTAACAATAGTTATCAATCGTCTTTAAATGGACTCACAGCCAGTCAGTGATGGGAGTTTTCATGAGTGCGTTAAAAGTGTTTGTTCACAATCACGGCAGCGAAGGTGACAACTCTTTGCTCAAGACGATTACCTTCGCCCTGACCCACTTTACCGTCGCCTTCGCAGTGGTGTTTCTGCTGACCGGCGATATCCTGATCGGCAGCCTGGTCGCCATGATTGAACCTGCCATCAACACTGTGGCCTACTTTTTCCACGAGAAATTGTGGGCGAAAAAGGCCCTCAGGGACCAGGCCCGGCGGCGTGCACCGGACCTGCCCGGGACCATCTTCTGAGCACTGATCCAGGGGACACTAGGCGCCAGGTCCGCAGTCCAGACAACGCTCGACAGATTCCGGCCCCATCAGCAAACGTCGATTCAGATCCCGCAGGGCGCTCCGCAGACCTTCTTCGATTACCGGATGGTAATACGGCATACCCAACATATCCGGGACTGTCATGCGGTTCTGTACGGACCAGGCCAACAAATGGGCAAGGTGCTCTGCCGCAGGTCCAAACATTTCGGCGCCAAGGAACAATCCACTGCCACGCTCGCCGTAAACCCGTAACAGGCCCTTGTTTTTACCTAATACCCGACTGCGGCCCTGTCCTTCAAACGACACCTCACCCACTTCAAAGCATCCACCGCAATGGTCATGGGCCTGCTGAATATTCATGCCCACGACCGCTATCTGCGGGTCCGTGAAAACGATGGCCAGGGGAGCCCGACGCGATCCGGCCCGCACCTCGGGGTAACGACCCGCATTTTCACCCGCAATTCGTCCTTCGTCTGCCGCTTCGTGCAACAGTGGCAGGTCATTATTGGCGTCACCCGTCATAAAAATATGACTGCTGCCACACTGCAGGGTATACCGGTCAAACAGGGGCAGCCCCCGGTCATCCAGTTCAAGATCCGAATTCTGCAGATCGAGATCATCCACGTTGGGGCGACGACCGGTCGCGGCCAGCAGGTACTCAAAGGTTTCGGTTACCGTACCCCGGTCACCGTCCTCAAAGGTAACCGCCACACCCTCCTCCGTGCGTTCGACCGAACTGACGCTGGCGGCCGGGTCGAGAGGGAACTCCTCGTTGAAAACCTGCAGGGCATAATCACGGATTTTTTCATCCCGGATCGCTCCCAGGCCACCGCTTGCACCAAACATCCTGACCCTGACTCCCAGTCGGCTCAGGGCCTGCCCCAGTTCCAGGCCGATGACTCCGGGCCCGAATACCGCAACCGAGTCGGGCAGGTCGTCAAAACTGAACACGTCATCGTTGACAATAAGCCGGTCACCGGCCGCTTTCAGCATCTGGGGAATATTGGGCCTGGAACCCGTCGCAATGATAATGCGCCCGGCTTCAACTTCGCAGTTCTCCGCAACCTGTAACCGGTGAGCGTCCAGAAAACGGGCATGCCCTTTGAGACGGTGTTTCTCAGGAAAGCTTTCTACCGCCTCTAGAACAAAACCCACGAACCGGTCCCGCTCACGCCGGACCCGTTCCATAACCGCCTTGCCGTCAATACGGACGTCGCCCGGATAAACCCCGAACAGCTCCGCATGCTTCATGTCATGGGCCGCCTCTGCCGCCGCAATCAATAACTTGCTGGGCATGCATCCGACTCTTGCACAGGTGGTACCGAACGGGCCGCCTTCAATCATGACCACATTTTCGGTGTGGGCCCGGGCGGCACGATAAGCCCCCATGCCGGCAGTACCGGCGCCGATGATGGCAACATCTACCTTGCATTTGTCCACAACACTCTCCCTTGGTACGGATGGCCTGTATCAGGTTTGACAGCTGGCCCCGGTACACTTTCAGCGACAGCAGACGTGCCCCGGGTAAATCCAGTACATCAGAAACTCTCGCCGAGATCACGCAACAGGGTTTCTGTCTGCGCCCAGCCAAGGCAAGGATCGGTAATCGACTGGCCATGAGCAAGCTCACCCTGGTCGTCCTGGCGGCCCTGTTCAAGGAAGCTCTCAACCATCAGGCCACGAATCGCCAGGTTGCCGGATTTGCGCTGCGCCATCACCTCATGGGCGATGTCCGGTTGCCGCTCGGGCCGCTTGCAGGCGTTATCGTGACTGCAATCAACCATAACTGAAGTACTGACGCCGGCCTGTTCAAGCTCAGCCATGGCTGCGCTGATACTGGCCACATCGTAATTGGTGACACCACGACCACCCCGCAGCACCAGATGGGTATCCGGATTGCCGGCCGTGGTGATCATGGCGGGCATTCCATGTTCGCTGATGCCCAGCCGGTGATGGCCGTGGGCAGCGGACTTCATGGCGTTCACCGCCACCCCCACGGAGCCGTCGGTGCCATTTTTGAACCCGACGGGCATGGGCAGACCACTGACCAGCTCCCGGTGAATCTGGGACTCGGTGGTGCGGGCACCAATAGCGGTCCAGCTCACCAGATCGTCCAGGTAATCCATTGCCATCGGACTCAGGGCTTCGGTGGCCAGTGGCAGTCCCAGGCTCGCCAGATTCAGCAACAGGGCTCTTGAACGCTCAAGGCCTTCATGCAGATTACCCTCCCCGGTGCGCTGCGGATCGTACAGCAGCCCCTTCCAGCCAACGGTGGTTCGCGGCTTTTCCAGGTAGGCCCGCATCACCAGCAATACCCGGTCACTCAGTTCATCCGCCAGCGCCGCCAGTTTTTCACCGTATTCAAGCGCAGCCACTTCATCGTGAATGGAGCAGGGGCCAATGACCACCAGCAGCCGCGAATCCCGCCCCGCCAGAATATCCCGAATAGCCTGGCGGTGCTGCTGAATCTGCCGGCCCAGATAGTCAGCTACCGGGAAACGCCCACGCAGTTCTGCCGGTGTTGGCAGCGGATGCGCCTTACGACCGGGGGTTGCAGTCATGTCTGTTTCGGTGAGTTGCGCGTTCACGGTTTTTGCCTCTTCAGTGCTCCGGACATCCAGCAGCATGTTCATGTTTATTCTTCCTGTTTCGTTTACTGGTTCGGGCTAAACGAAAAAGCCCCGGCTGGGCTACCAGTCGGGGCTTTAGGAGTCCGGTGGCAGCCTGGGTTTCTGAGCCGGGCTGCCTTTCCTGAAATCTTTCCAGAGAGTCTCTGGTGGGTATTACAGGCGGCCTCGGCTCTGGCTAAAATAAAAGCCATAACCAAAAAACCACCAGAAATACACGGCCGCACCCGCCGCCGCATTTGCGAGAGGCATCATAATATTCTTGATCTGGGGTGCGTTTGTGGTGTTCATGGTTTTCAATATACCCTTCAGGTTTCCGCAAGTGCAACCGGAAACCCTCATTTTTTGCACGGAACCACGGAGGCAACCATGCCGGCTGCGCGTACCCGACTTATTCCAGGCACTGATCCCACCGCCATTCTGGCTGTCGTTCTCGCAGCCCTGGTGTTGCTTTGTTGGTCGGGCACGGTGCTGGCGGCTACCGAAACCCGGACCTATCAACTGAACAACCGTCCGGCTCAGGACGTTGCCCACCAGCTCCGCGACCTGTACCCGGTGGAGGAAGTGGCGCTGACCGCCAGGGGCAATCAACTCATAGCCCGCGGATATCCGCAGGTTCTGGATGAAATCGGCACCCTCATCGGCACCATGGATGTGGCCCCCAGACAGCTACGGATCACCGTGCGCAGTGGCCAGCATGACAATGTGCAACGCCGGGGCGGAGGGGTCAGTGCCCACGGCGGAGTTGTCAGCATTCAGGGCCAAAGCCGCACCACCACGACCCGCCGTGACAGTGAGCGCCAGCTGATGATTCAGGACGGACAGTCTGCCCATATTCACTCCGGTCAGGTTCGCACCTTGCCAGTGGTGCTGCAGGGTGGACGCAATCCCGCCGTGCTGCTGCAGCAGGTCGAAACCCGCCAGGGCTTTGTAGTGACCCCGCAGGTGATCTCTGAAGCTCAGATCGAGCTGAACATCATGGCCTTTGAAGATGATCCCCGGGACGCAATACCCGGCTACGACACCGAAGCAGTGGTCACCATTCGTCGGGTCGCTGCGGGTGAATGGGTCGAGTTGGGCAGCGCTCGCACCACCCAGCAGGGCCGGGACTCAGGCATCACCTACCAGACCAGCGGTGGCCAGCAGGCGAATCAGCGCTTTGAGGTGAAGGTGGAGGTGCTTCGGTGACAAAGTCACCGACACTGCAAAAGAACGGGTATATCGTTATAACCATAATAATTATCTGCTGGGCTTTACGGAGCTGACTGATGAACGATAAATCCCCTGTTTCCCTGGATCTCAACCGTCGCCGTTTTCTGCAATTCAGTACCGGTGCAGGCGCTGCGGCCCTTCTGGCATCTTCCGGACTGACTGCGAACACCATTGATACCCGCGCCAGAATTGTCATTATTGGTGCCGGAGCGGGTGGTATGGCTGTTGCGAACCGGTTGTCCCGACGTCTGAACGGAGCAAGCATTACCGTCGTCGAGGCCCGCGAGACTCACCACTACCAGCCCGGCTGGACGCTGGTAGCCTCGGGCGTCTGGAAACCGGAAAAAACCGTACGGCCGAACAGTCAGTTCATGCCGGGCAATGTGGACTGGATCCGCAGCAGCGCCACTGCGCTCGACCCGGATAACCGGACGGTAGCCCTGGCCAATGGCGAGACACTGAGCTACGACTACCTGGTAGTGGCAACCGGCATACAGCTGAATTACGAGGAAATTGAGGGCATGTCGGCGGACCTGGTGGGTCAGCACGGCATCGGCAGTGTTTACGCCAGCCTGGAAGGCGCGACCCGCACCCGCGACCTGATTGACCAGTGGATCGCCAGGGGGCAAGGCCAGGGCATTTTCGTCCACGCACCGACACCGGTGAAGTGTGCCGGCGCCCCGTTAAAGATGACGCTCACCACCTTGTCCCGGCTGGAGGCTACCGGCAACCGTGACCAGTTCCAGGTGGATTTCTTCAGCCCGGGTGGCGGTGTATTCAGCCAGCCCTGGGTGAATGACTTTGTCATTCAACGGTTCGCGGAACAAGGCGTCAACCGCCACAGCTTCCACACTCTGACTGCCATACAACCGCAGGACAGGACCGCCACTTTTACCCTGGGCGACGGCTCCACCGTCACACGGGATTACGACTTCATTCATGTGGTCCCGCCCATGAGCGCCCCCGACGCCGTACGCAACAGCGCCCTGGTTAATGAGGAAGGCAGGTTTGGCGGGAACTGGCTGGATGTGGACATGTATACCATGCAACACAACCGCTATCCGGAAGTCTTTGGTATCGGCGATGTCATCGGTGCTCCCATCAACAAAACGGCGGCCAGTGTCAAAGCCCAGGCGCCCATTGTGGAAGCCAACCTGATTGCCGCCATCCAGAATCAGCCATTGCCAAGGAAGCACAACGGCTACACCTCCTGCCCACTGATTACGGGTATTGGCAAGGCCATGCCGGTGGAATTCGGTTACGACATGGAGTTTCTGCCGTCCTTTCCGTTCATCGATCCGAAAGAGGAGTCCTGGGCCACCTGGACCTTCAAGGACCGGATGTTGCAACCCGCCTACTACGCCGTTCTTGAAGGCAGAGCCTGAGGAGCACAGCCATGACCATCACCAGCATTCTCACCATTTTGCAGTATGCCCTGGCGCCGTTTCTCTGGCTGATTATCATCGCCGCGGCCGCCCTGATTCTGGTTCAGGTAGTGGCACGTATGGGTGGCTATCGGTTTACCCGGCACGCCAGTAAACCCGCCGTGGTTCTGGCAATACTGGCGGGCCTTTCCGGCCTGGTCTGGATACCCTGGTTTACCCACTCCCGGTTGACCTACGTCACCACAGTGTTCGATTGGGTGATGCTGTCAGCCGCTCTGGTCGGCCTGGCGATCGCGGCCCTGCTGCTGTTTCACCCGCTGAGCTACCTGATTCGACGTTAACAGGCAAAGCAACGGAGAGGCACCTCAGTGCCTCTCCCACACCTCGATCTGCCCCCGGCGGGTCACCGAGTAGCCACGCTCTCCGGGCACCGCCTCTGCCAGACCAAGCTGGCCCAGATATGCCATTACCCGCTCGCGATCCTGATCACTGGCGCCAGCCAGGGCGTGATCAGCCCGCCGCAGCACATACATCAGATAGGGTTCGACGCCGGCCTGCACCGGCACACCGCGATACCGGGTGTCCACCAGTCCTATGTAACGCTGGTGGGGCTTCTCCGAAACCGGGTCACCATCCCGGGGTTTGTGCTCCGCGATGGCTGCGTCCATGAACGCCAGTTTGTCAGTCAACTCCGGAAAAATTTCGCTGGCGATATGGGCGAGCAAGGGCCGCAGAGTTTCCGGCACCTGATCATCAGCGACGAAGTCATCACCATAGCCCGGGTACTCGGGTGTATCCAGGCCCGGAGCGGTCATCCGCTCGACCCAGCGAAACACCTTGGGCGCTTTCAATTTCATCAGGTGCGAGGGCACCGGGTCGCGACCCAGGTGAGCAAACATGGGCCCAATCAGGCCATAGTCAGCAATGGATGGCCGGCCACCCAACAGATAGGGGTGCTCGCCAAAGTGAGTTTCAAGAATCGCCAGTAGCTCCTCATAGGACTGCTCGATAACAGGCACTGATTGCACGGTCACGCCCAGCCGGGGCAGGTAGCTGTTCATGCGAGCCATCACCTTTTCCGCCATGGCCTCTCCCGCGCCGGCGGCAAACGCATCCCGCAGAAAGCCCTCCTGCTGGTCTCGCACGCTCCAGCGGTAATGCATGGCGTGGCGAAGCATGGACTGGGTACCATAATACTGGATGATTACCGCCAGCACCGTTTGCAGCGTGCCATGCGGATAGGCGGGATAGGCGACGCCCTGTTGTTCAAAGTGGTCGATGATGTCGAGGCTGTCCTGGATGAACTCTCCGTCCGGCGTTTCCAGCACCGGGATGATGCTCCGCTTTATTACCGGCAGAATCCGCTCCGCGAAATCCGGGTGATTCGGTGCCAGCTCAGTGTAGGCGATCCCCTGGGTACGCAGATAGCAGCGGGCAATGCCGGTATACAGCGAATGGGGCACACCATAAAGCCGATAGCCTGATGGGGATGATTGCATGCGGAGCCCTCTTTCCTTGATCGTTTGTGTTTACAGCGTCGGGGGTCGAAAACATAGCAGCAATGCCGGTTACGGGAAAGTGGGCTGCAATCACAGCGGCCAGACCCAGAGTAGCATCGGCACGCTGACGGCCACCACCAACACTTCCAGCGGCAAACCGAGACGCCAGTAGTCACCGAAACGAAAGCCCCCGGGTCCCAGAATCAGGGTGTTGTTCTGGTGGCCAATGGGGGTGAGGAAGGCACAGGAGGCGCCGATGGCCACACTCATCAGGAACGAGTCCGGATTCACATCCAGCTGGCTGGCCGTGCTGATGGCAATCGGACACATCACCGCAGCAGTGGCCGCGTTGTTCATGAAATCCGACAGCACCATGGTGACCACCAGGATGGCGACAATTGCGATCACGGCATTGCCCTGCGCCAGAGTGTCCAGCAACACGCCAGCCACCAGATCCGCCGCGCCGGTGGTGGCCATGGCTCCGGCTACCGGTATCAGCGCCGCCAGCAGGACGATCACCGGCCAGTCAATGGAACTGTAAACCTGCCGCAAAGGTACGATAGACATGGCCATAAACACCAGTACACCAGCCGCAAACGAGATCGCAGCGGGCACCAGCCCCAATGCCGCGCCACCGATGGCCCCCAGCATTACCAGCGCCGCCACAATGGCCTGTTGCTTATCGGGTATGTTGATGGAGCGCTTGGCCAGGGGCGCGCATCCGAATTCTGAAGAAAAGCCGGACAGGGCCTCAGGGCTACCCTGCATGAGCAGGACATCACCGGCCTGAATACTAGTGGAGCGCAGCCGCCGGATAGAACGCATGCCGTCCCGGGAAATGGCCAGCAGGTTCAGATTATAACGGGCTCGCAGAGACAGCTGGTCGGCAGAACGCCCCACCAGTGCCGAATTGGGCATGGCCACCAGTTCCTGCAGCTCGGTGTCGTCGCTGGTATCCTTGTCGTGGTCCTCGTTTTCTTTCGCATCCGGCTGATCGCCATCGCTGTCCGAGGCCTCCTCTTCAGACTCTTCCTCGGCTTCCATCCGCAGACCAATACCCGAGAGAATACCGGCCAGCGCCTCCGGATCCGCCTCCAGCACCAGAATGTCGCCGGGGCGCAGGATACGCTGGGTATTGGGCGCCGACACCCGGAATTCGTTACGAACCATGCCGACAATCTGGGCATCGGCTTCCTCCAGGTCCGGCTCCAGCTCCCGCAGGGACTTGCCGTCAGCCTTGCCACCCTCGACCACCGTCACTTCGGTCAGATAGGTGCCAATATCAAAACTGCCGACTCCGGTTTCCTCGCGGACCGGCACCAGAAAACGACCGGCGATGACAACAAACAGCACGCCGGTCAGTGCCACCGCGACTCCCACCGGGGCGAAGTCGAACATACCAAAACTGCCCAGCCCGGCCTCGGCACGAAATCCGGAAACAATCAGATTTGGCGGTGTACCGATGAGCGTGGTCATGCCCCCGAGAATGGTGGCAAATGCCAGCGGCATAAGCGCCTTGCCCGGCGCTATATCATGTTTGCGGGCCACCTGCACCGCCACCGGCATCAGCAGGGCCATGGCCCCGACATTGTTCATGAACGCCGACAACACGGCACCCAGCCCGCACAGCGAGGCAATGGTCAGCATCGGTCCCAGATTGCCGGGCAGTGCCCGCTGCATCAGCACATCCACAGCACCGGTTCGCTGCAAGCCGTGGCTCAGCACCAGCACACAAGCCACAGTAATGACAGCAGGATGGCCAAAGCCCTCAAACGCCGAGGCCGACGGCACCAGCCCCGCAAAAACACAGGCCAGTAACGCGCCAAGTGCCACCATATCGTGGCGCCAGCGGCCCCACAGAAACATCACCACCGTACCGGCCAGAATGGCGAGAATAATTCCCTGATCCTGAGTCATGTTCATCCAGTTCGCATGACCCGGTTGCGGCCGTTGCCCTTGGCCAGATAAAGCTGGCTATCCACACTCCCGATGAAGGCCTGCAAGTCGTCCTCCCTACCGGGAATAGTCGTTCCCAGTCCTACACTTACGGTCAGCACCTGACTCACCGGAGAAGCCTCATGGGGAATCTGTTCCTTGAAGATCAGTTGCCGACAGCGTTCGGCGACTTTTTCCGCAGCAGCCTGATCCGTCTCCGGCAGCACGATCACGAACTCCTCACCGCCAAAGCGGGCAACAAAATCGCTGGCCCGGGTTGCAGCTGACGACAGTAGCGCACCCACCGTCTTGAGACATTCGTCACCCTGAAGATGGCCATAGACATCGTTGTATTGCTTGAAGTAATCAATATCGAGAATGATCAGAGACAAGGGTCGACGATGGCGCAAGGCGTGACTCCAGGACTCCTCCATCACGGTATCAAACATGCGCCGGTTGGCGACGCCGGTAAGGCCGTCCTTGAAAGAGTATTCCTCCAGTTTCTTCTGCAGTGCAATCAGTTCATTTTCGGTTTTCTTGCGTTCACCGATATCGAACATGAATCCGATAAGTGCCTCAACACCGCCTTCATCATCACGCACCACGTGGACAACATCCCGGATCCATACATAGTCGCCACTGGCTGTCAGAGCCCGGTAATCCGCCTCATGGTCGATGCCAGACTCTGACTGGCTGACACAAAAATTTACCACCCGGTCCCGGTCTTCCGGATGCATACGGGTGGCCCAGTCCTCGACACTCAGCCAGCTGTCGCGGGACCAGCCCAGCAGCGCCTCAATCTGGGGTCCGATGTAGGCGAACTGCATGGTTTTCCAGTCGATCTTCCAGGGAATGGCTTTGGTGGACTCCAGCAGCGTCTTGTAGACCGCGCTGTCGGGGGTCATCAAACCGGGCAGTTCATGGGTCATGACTGGTTTCTCACTGTGGACTTACGACGTAACACTACTCTAGCGGAAAAACCAGAAAAAGCCTGACTCTCAGGCCGTGATCAGAGACTTCGGTTCTTATCAACCCGGGCCAGCATCACTGCCTTGGCCTCGTTGACCTTGGCCGCCAGATAATCGTTCCCGCCGCGGTCCGGGTGGATTTTCTGCATCAGCCGGCGGTGGGCGGTGATGATGTCTTCCCGAGAGCAGTTCTGCTCTACCCCCAGAATCTCACAAGCTTCCCTGACCGACAGCTGGCCGCTGGCAGACGGCGCCCGGGAGCGTGCCTGCTCCTCCCCGGCGCTGTCATTCGGGGATGCCTGGCCAAACATCTTGCGAGCCATGGGTACATAGCGCAGCAGCGAAGGTAAACGACGTACCAGTGGAATCAGTGCGGCGAAGGCGGCGGTCAGCACATGGGCCCGCCCCGTCAGAATCATGAACAACAGCAAGGCGCCGGCGACACCCATAAAGACTTTCCAGGTGGCGTCCTTTTTCTTTTGCGGGTCCAGGGCCCCCCACTTCTTGAGCAGCACAAACAGCAGAATCGCCAGCCCAAGCCCGATAATCAGTTGCATAGTCCGTCAGCCTGTAGAGATCAGACTCTGATTCTACACGCACTGGCTGACAAGGGCATGACAGAAGCCTCAGGGATTATCTGGATCATGGCGGGTGGCCCGCGACGTCAGACAAAGGTCGAAATCACAGCCCGCAGCATCCACAGGCTGAGCCTCGGCAATATGCTGTGCCAGTGATTCCCGCCATTTGAGCGTCTCCCGGGGGTTCTCGCCAAACTGATTGCGGTATACCGACGCGAACCGGCCAAGGTGAGAGAAACCCTCGCTGAGTGCGTGCCACGACACCGTCGGCGCGTCTGACTGGCAGGCCAGCAGCGCCTTGCGGACCCGGAGCAACCGGCGCGACTGGAAATAGCCGTAGGGCGTCACACCCATATGCTTGCGCATGAGGTAATAGAGATTACGGGTACTGACACCGGCCAGTGACGATAACGTTTCCAGCTCAAAGGGACCGTCACTTTTTTGTTCCATGAGCTCCATCACTTTCTGTATCCGACGATCTGGCTCCTGGCTTCCAGAAGGCAGCGGAAAGCTGTGATCAGAATCAACAGCGTCATTTCCCCGGAGCATGTTTTCAATATCGGCGAGCATATCGTTCGTGCAGCGAGCAGCATTGTGATGAGACAACCAGAATTTCGCCTGGCTCAGGTATCGGGCCACCCGATTGGTGATACAGCCGGGCAACAGCGACATGCCGTCAGGCAGATGGCCAGGCTGGCCCGGGTACTGAACGACCAGCGCCCGGGTGGGGCCCTCAAGTTCGATATCGAACCGCTGTCCCGGCGACATCAGGAATGAATGGCCGGCGCCACAGTCCAGTTGCCGGCCACTGGCATCGCGCAGACGCGCTTGACCATCAAGAATCGATACCAGGGTCAGGGAGTCGGCATTCATCCCGTAAATGTAACCACTGCGGTTGACGAAGATCCCACAAACGCGGCCCTTATCGAGCTCAAGCCGGGATAAACTGGCGCTGAATCCCGCGGCCTGAGAGGTGCACAGGGTGAGCTGCTCACTACCGCTAAGCAGGCGCAATGCCGCCAGCCACTGAACCGGCGAGGCGGTGGTCAGACGAAGATACCGTTCCAGTGGTGCCAGTGCGGGTTGTTCATTTCCCATGGTGCTCTCTCCTGCTGGACAGAGCTTTTATTACTAAAACGACTTTATTAATAGCCGTTTGTTGCAAAGATCCAGTGGGTAACCCGACTACTTCACCGGTTATTGACTGATATCAAGCAATCTCAGCAGCTGGCAGTCCCAGGGCACAGGGCGGGCCATGAGATAACCCTGGCCCCGGGTGCAGGACAGCGCCAGCAATTGCTCTTTCTGATGCACCGTTTCAATACCTTCGGCGATCACTTCCAGCTCCAGCGCTTCCGCCAGAGCCAGAATGGCGGAGACGATCCGTTGCTCGCTGCAGCCGGGGTTTTCCGGGGTCAGTCCAGCTACGAACTGGCGATCAATCTTGATGGCCTGAATCGGCAGGGAGTGCAGGTAGGCCAGTGACGAATAGCCCGTACCGAAGTCATCAATGGCGATGCGAATACCCTGCCCCCTGAGATGTCTCAGCCGATCCAGAGCGGTCCGGGACAGATTCATCAGATTGGTTTCGGTGATTTCCAGCTCCGGCAACCAGTCGAGGCGCTGAATCTGCTCGAACAGTGGTATCAGCAATCCATCCAGGCGTTCATCGCTGATCTGCCGGGCTGATACGTTGATTGCAAAACGCAGCCCGGGCCGGGGCGCACGGGTCAACGACCACAGGTCCGCCAGCGTGCAGCGGACCAGGTGTTCCGTGAGCTCATGAATCAGTCCCCGGGCTTCCGCCAGGGGCACGAAACGGGCCGGCGACACCGGACCGAAGTCCGGGTGGTTTCAGCGGATCAGCACTTCCATTCCGTCAGCCTGTCCGGTTTTCAGGTTGTACTGAGGCTGGTACACCACTGAAAACTCGGCCGGCGCTGTTTTCAGGGAGACGACAAGTGCCCGGGCCAGGCGCTGGTCCTCCTCCTTGACCGTGACCAGCGCGTCGCTGTAGAGCTGGAATCGGGCCCGACCAGACTGTTTCGCCTGATACATGGCCTTGTCCGCCCGCTGCAGCAGCTCGCTGCCGGTTCCGCCGTCTGCGGGGAACCGGGAGGCGCCCACGGAAACCGATATGAAATGCTCTACGCCATTGACCAGCAACGGAGAGCGAAATGCGTTAATCAACCGCACCGAGAGCTGATTGAGCTGTTCATCACTGGCATCGGGGTCCAGTTCGACCATTGCAGCAAACTCATCACCAGACAGCCGGGCCACCACGTCACCCTCCCGCAATACGCTGCGAATACACAGTGCTGCCTGCTGCAACAGCAGGTCGCCAATGGCATGACCATGGATATCATTGATGTCCTTGAAATAATCCATATCAATAAATAGCAGCGCGAAGGGACCGCCGCAATCGCGCCGACGGGCAATACAGAGCTCCAGAAGCTCCAGAAACAGTGCACGATTGGGTAATTCGGTGAGCGCGTCGTAGTACGCCATGGATGCCAGACGTTCCTCGAAGGATGTCAGGTCCCCGATATCCATGAACATACCGGCATACATGGCGCCATCGCTGCCCTGCATCTGATGGACCATAAGCCACTGGGGATAGGTTTCTCCATTCTTGCGACGATTCCAGACCACACCTTCCCACTGGCCTTTGACACCAATGCGGGACCACATTTCCCGATAAAATTCCGGCCCGTGGAACCCTGAGCTGAGCACGGAAGGCTTTTCGCCCACCACTTCATCGCGCCGGAAGCCGGTGATGCGCTCAAACATCCGGTTGACGTAAATAATCCGCGGCTCGGGTGTTGCCAGCATCATTGCCCGCGGGTGGCTTTCCACCAGGTTCTGGAAGTTGTCTTGTCCGGGAATAGCCATGACCGTACATCCTGTCATTGTTGTTAACGCCCCTGCGTCTCCTCAGCTTATGCGAAAGCCACTTTCACCCTAGCCATATGTTGCAAATTTGCGGACACTTCCTGAAAGTTGGCGATGTTTTGCATTATCTGGACAGCATTTCGACAAAGCCCTTAACCATGGACCACCTGCCCTTCGCACACACCTTTTGACCAGACACACCGCTAAAACCACTCAACCCGCAAATACCTGAACGTCGCTCGAAAAAGATCCGGTTTGGGTGTAGCCTGTTTTCGCCTGATCATTTGCGGAAAACAACACGTGCATCTTTCCCTTTCTACCATTACCTGGATACTGCTGGCCGGATTTCTGATCTGGTACTGGTGGAAAGCCAAGGCTATCAAGGACTCTGTCCTGACTGCAGTGAAGAAGCACTGCACCAGAATGGATGTGATGTTGCTGGACGATGCGGTGTATCTGCGGGGACTCTGGTTCAAGCGGGACAAGGCAGGCAAGCTGAGGGTGTGGCGGCGTTTTCTGTTTGACTTCACCACCACCGGTGAAGAGCGCTACATGGGCCGCATTATCATGCTGGGGCCACACATCGAGAAGATTGAACTGGAGCCTCACCGCTTCGAATACTGATTGTAGCGGTGGGGCTCCGGGCTGCACTAGTTCAGCCTGAACTTCCGTACCGCTGAATCCAGGCTTTCTGAAAGCTGAGTCAGCTGTTCTGCGGCGGCGGAACTCTCGGTGGCCACATCGGCGTTCTCGGTGGCCATGCCGGCAATCTGCTCCACACTGCTGGCGACATCGTTGCTGACGCCGGCCTGTTCTTTCAGGGCGTTGGAAATCACGTGAACCACTTCCAGTACCTGCTCGGCGCTCTTGCGGATGTCGTCCATGGAGGTGCCTGCCTTGTTGGCCAGATCAACCCCTTCGGCCACCAGCGTAACCGCGCCTTCCATGCCCTTGACCGATTGTTCGGCGCCCTTCTGCAGGCCCTCGATCATTCTCGAAATCTCATCGGTGGATCGGGACGTACGCTCCGCCAGGCTGCGGACTTCATCCGCCACCACCGCGAAACCACGCCCCTGCTCGCCGGCCCGTGCCGCCTCGATGGCGGCATTCAGTGCCAGCAGGTTGGTCTGGTCGGCGATCTCGCGGATCACGCTGATAATGGTGGATATCTCCCGGGAGCTCTTGCCCAGTTCGGCAATGTCCGCCGATGCCTTGCTGACGGTATCGCTGATTTTTCCCATACCTTCGATGGTGTGGTTGATCACCCGGTAGCCATCGGTGGCCAGCTGCCCGGAGCGGGCAGAATTGGTATTGGCCTCCTCGGCATTGCGGGATACATCCTCGATACTGGCCGACAGTTCCTCCATGGCCGCGGCCATATTGCCGGAGGCATCCTTTTGCTGACCGGCACTGCTGGCGGTCTGGGAGGAAGCGGTGGCAATCCGGCCGGCCGCCTGACGCAGCTCCGCCGACCCCTGAGAAATGGTGCCCAGCATTTCCCGCAGGCTGCCCTGCATCCGCGCCATGGAGACCAGGACTTCACCTACCTCATCACGACTGCTCTGATCAATACGGATAGTGAGGTCGCCGTCAGCAGTGGCCTCCGCGATTTCTTTCATATAGGCCATTCGCCGACGGATGTAGCGGACGACCAGGACAGCCGTCAGCACACCGATCACCAGTGCCAGCACCGCAGAACCAATCTGCAAGGTAGAAAACCAGCGCTGATCAGCCGTGGCCTGATTACGTCTTTCAACCAGCAAGGCAATTTCGCTGTCCCGGATTTCGTTCATCAGAAGCCGGATCTGGGTCATCCGATCC
>NZ_CAXBDN010000057.1:0-18503 GCF_963974375.1 uncultured Marinobacter sp. | reverse complement strand
GCAACGCACATCGCAAAGCAGGCCACCGACGGTCCCTCCAAACCCGGCAATCCGGGGGCCAGCCAGACCATTCAGGAAGAAGAATATCGACACGCTTGTTGTCCGCGTCGACACCAAAAGCGAGGAACAGAAATGACCAGGCACTCTCACTCCAAAAACCCCCTTTATGCCCGATTTGTGCAACTTCGCCATATCAACATCAAGCACGTCCGGGAAATGTATCTGGTCTTCCAGGCCCACTACGAGCACACCGATGTCGACACCTTCATGTCTGACCTCAGCATGAAGGACGGTGCCATGCTCCTGATCGAACGGGACACCGACCGTATTGTCGGCTTTTCTACCGTGGTCACCATGGCCATCAATACCACCGGCGCCACTGGCGGAACCGGCATCTTCAGTGGTGACACCATTATTGAACCTCAATACTGGGGTTCCCGCGTTCTGCACATCGCCTTTCTCAAATACATCATCCTGCAAAAGCTCCGCAGACCGTTCAAGCCTACGTTCTGGCTGCTGATCAGCAAGGGCTATAAAACCTATCTGCTGATGGCCAACAACTTCGACCGTTACTATCCGCATCCGGACAACCGCTATCCGGAAATGGAGTCTCTGGTGCGGAATTACTGCGACGTACTGTTCCCCGGATACTACGACGACACCTCCAATCTTCTGGATTTTGGTGAATCCGCCCAGTGTCTGAAAAGCGGAATAGCCGGCGTGACCGAGGAGCTGGCCCGACAGGAATCCAAAATCCGCTTCTTCCAGCAGTGCAATCCCAGCTGGAGCCGTGGCACCGAGCTGCCCTGCATCGGTTTGCTGTCCTACACCATGCTTCTGAAAACCTTCATCAAGTGGACCATGCAATCCTCAGGCAGGTCACTCGGAAAATCCCTTGGCAAGGTGGGTGGGCGACTGAAGCTGCTGGGTGCCAAATGAACCGCTCGCAACTTGGCCACAGGCTGCTGCGGCAACTGGTGAAACCCGGAGAACAGGCCTTTCACAAGCATTCCCGTAATCTTGAATACAGCCAGAAAAAGCGTCTGACGGGCATCCTCAGGCAGGTAGCTGCCGTTTCAGGGGAGCGCGCCAGCTGGCACGGGCGCTGGGACTGGAAAACCTTCACCAGTACCCAGCCGGTCACGGTCTATGCAGACTGGAAGCAAGGTATAGAACAGCAAATGAGCCGCGGGAACCCGGTTCTGAGCTCGTCTCCGATCTCCCGATACCAGCCCACCAGCGGCTCCAGCTCGGCCATCAAATGGATCCCTTATACCCGTCAGTTCCTGACAGAGCTGGATGGCGCCATTGCCCCCTGGATGTCTGATCTCTATCGGCAATATCCCCGCATCGGCCATGGCCGGCATTACTGGTCATTATCCTGGCTGCCAACCAACATGCGACGGGATAGCAGCACCCACCTCAACGACGACATGAAGTTGCTGAGCTTTGGCAAGCGGGCTCTCATGACCCACACCCAGGCGGTGCCGGAGGGCGTGGCCCTGGCGCCGTCATCCGATGATGCCATGTTCGCCACCCTGGCCCACCTGGCGGCTGCTCCGGATCTGGCCATGCTGTCGGTCTGGAGCCCCACCTTTGCCCTGGGCCTGCTAGAGAATCTGGCCCGTTGGCGCGAGCCACTGGTCGAGGTACTGGCCACCGGCCATTGGGGACACCGGGAGGATGCGCTGGCGCCATTGCAGGCACCGTACTCCAGGCTGGCGGCGCGCAAACTGGCAGCCTGGGACGGCAAGCTGTGTTCCGACTTCTTCCGGGTACTGTGGCCTGATCTGGCACTCGTGAGTGCATGGGGCACCGCTGCCGCTGCCCCCTGGGCCAGCGAGCTGAGAAAATGGCTGCCCCACGCGGATTTTCAGGGTAAAGGTCTGTGGGCAACAGAAGGAGTGATTACCATTCCCCGGGGGGAGCACCACGTACTGGCTGCCAACTCCCATGTTTACGAATTTGAAGTGACGGCGACAGGCAAGATCATCGCCCCCTGGGAAGCCGAACCCGGGCAGGAGGTCAGCCCGCTGATCACCACCGGCAGCGATTTGTTACGGTATCGTCTGGGTGATCAGCTGAGGGTCACAGGGCACATTGAGGGCGCACCCTGCCTGCAGTTTCTCGGGCGCGGCAACACCGTTGACCTGGTGGGCGAGAAAACCGATGCGGTTGCGGTGCAGCGATGGCTTGATGGTATCGAATGGCCTGCCGACATCCGTCCGGTTACGATCCTCGGCACCAACAACGGCGGTGCAACCGGACGCCCGGGGTATGTCCTGGTGATTGATGTGCCTGTGAGCAATGGCACTCACGTCTGGCAGAACCATGAACGGCAGTGGGCGCGGGAGCTGGAGCACTTCATGCTCAACAGCTTTCACTACCGGCTGGCCAGAGACCTGGGGCAACTTGATCCGGTGCGTTGCGTTTGCCAGGCCAGTGCCTATGAGGTTTACGTTAACGCCTGCCGGGAAAGAGGCATGATCGACGGCAACATCAAGGTTGAGGCTCTGAAACACTGGCCCTCGTCGCTGCCCGAGACCTTTCAGGTAAAAGTGACGGTCTCCGCCATGGAGCGGATGGTGTGAAGCTGGCGGCGTCCCGGGCACGACCAGAAGATAACCTCGCCATACTTTCGCTGCTGTCCGGCACCCCGCAGCCGGGTGCTATCAGCCTGACCTTCGAGCGAGCGCCGGACTATTTCCACGGTGCCGCCATCAGTTGTGAGCAACCGGACGTGTTTGTATTGCGGTCGGCATCATCGGCCTCATCAGACATTATCGGGGTATTTGATATAGGCACTCGCCAGCTGTACATCAACGGTGAGCTGAAGGCCGTGCGCTACTTTCATGATTTGCGGCTGGCACCATCGGTCAGAGGCAGCCGGGCGCTCGGGTTGGTGTTTCAGACCACCCGCAGCCTGATGCAGGACGACGATCTGTTCCAGGCCGTTGTGCTCGACGAAAATCGCCTGTTCCTCAACGCCATGCTCAAACCCCGCAAAACCATGCCCAATCTGGCCGTCAAAGGCCGTATCGAAACCAGCCTGATATACGGTCGCGGGTCCCGCAGACACAGTTCCAGTGCCATTGATGTGCGCCAGGCAACCAACGCCGACATACCCGCCATGCAGGCCCTGATTGATCGCGAAGGTCCACGCAGGCAGTACTTTCACCATCATGACCTGTCACGATTGTCACAGCAGCACCCCTTTTACCGAGGTCTCAAAGTTGAAGATTTCTATCTGATTCATGCCGGTGGCGAATTGCTGGGAATGGCCGGTACCTGGGACCAGAAAATCTTCAAGCAGACCCGTATCGCGGGGTACAGCAAACCGGTCCGGATAAGCCGTCCGCTCTACAACACCTGGGCCCGCATTGCCGGAGGATTGCCGCTGCCCCGGCCCGGTCAGTGTTTCAGCTACCTGACGCTGCACACTCTGATAGTCCGGGACCAGGACCCCGGGTTGCTGCGGGTGCTTATCAATGAACTGCTTGCGGGGCCCGCGGGGGATTACGATGCCCTGGCCTGTGGTTTCTTCACTTCAGACCCACTGAACAGGGCGACGGCCCCGTTCCCCCGCAGGACGCTGCTCAGCCATCATTTTGTCGGATCCTGGAACCGCAAGCGCAGGCCGGAACTTGATTCCGAACTTGTTCCCTATGCCGACATTGCCCGTCTCTAGGAGTCTGCGCAATTTCTGCCGCGCAGACTCCTGGTGCCCCATCCGGTTACACAGGGTAACCCTGCGCCTTCGCGTTGATCGAAAAACAGGCGTATGATGGCCCATTGTCCGGAATTCCAGGCCTGAAGGGCCGGGAAGCCAGTATCCAGCGGAGCGGAGTAGCGGCACCGACACGGACCAACCGAACTCACTCAGGATACCCCTTACCATGATGTACTTTACCCACGAAATGAGCCGTCGCGCCCTGGCACCAGCACGCGTTCTGGCCAGTGCCCAGAGCAAATTGCTTCGCCATAAGCTGAACCCCTGGTCCAGGGTTCCCGGCACCCGCAGTATTGCTTCCGCGCTCAACGTGTTTGAAGATCTGACCAAGCGTTATCCCAAGCCTGCGTTCAACCTGGAGACTACGGTCTGCGATGGTGAAACCGTGCTGGTGAACGAGACCATCGTCAAGCGCAATGCCTTCTGCCAGCTCAAGCACTTCCAGCGCAACGTGGATCGTCCGGATGACCCCAAACTGCTGATTGTGGCGCCGCTGTCCGGCCACTTTGCTTCACTGCTGCGGGGTACGGTGGAAGCCATGCTGCCAAACCACGACGTTTACATCACCGACTGGCGTGATGCCAGCATGGTGCCCATTTCCGAAGGCAACTTCGGGCTCGACGATTACGTCGATTACGTGATTGATTTTATTGACCATATCGGCCCGGACACCCACGTGCTGGCGGTCTGTCAGCCGGTGGTACCGGTGCTGGCGGCCGTTTCCCTGATGGCTCAGGACGATCACCCCAATGCTCCCCGTTCCCTGGCCCTGATGAGTGGTCCGGTGGATGGCCGGGTTGATCCGACAGAACCCTGCGAGCTGGCCACCAAACACAAGCTCTCGTGGTTCAAGCGGAACCTGATTCACACGGTACCGCTGCCCTACCCCGGCACCATGCGCAAGGTCTACCCGGGCTTTTTGCAGCTGACCGGCTTTATCAACATGAACTTTGACCGTCACCTGGATGCCTATCGGGGCCTGTTCAAATCGATTCGCGATGATGACGAGCAGGAAGTGACCCGCCACCGGGAGTTTTACGACGAGTACCTGGCCGTCATGGATCTGCCGGACGCCTACTATCTGGACACCATTGAGCGCGTGTTCCAGGAATTCCACCTGGCCAAAGGTTGCTTCAGGCATCGCGGCAGACTGGTAAATCCCGGGGCCATCACCAAAACGGCGCTGATGACCATAGAAGGCGAGAAGGATGACATTTCCAGCCCCGGTCAGACCCGCGCTGCCCACACCCTGTGTACCGGTATTCCTGACGACCGTCGGGTACATCACCTGCAGCCCGGCGTCGGCCATTACGGCACGTTCAACGGTCGCCGGTGGCGCGAAGAGATTTCGCCCAGATTGCAGAAATTTATCCGCAGCGCCTGAACCAAACCAGTCTCAGACTTCTTGTTGCAGACTCTCCCCTCTGCTAACTTGAAAGACGGTACTCTTGATAAAACAGCGCTGAGGTCCCGGGGTTACCTGAATCCCGGGACCTCAGCGGATAACAAAAAGAGACAATGCGGTATTCGCCAGCAAACAGGCCAGACGATCTGTGAGCGTTGGTGAACAGGGGAGAACATCCATGTCCAAGAAACCCGTAAGATCATTTTCCGGTAGTGATGAAGAACCCCATGTTGTGCGCAAATCACTGGTCAGTGCCGGGGTGCACGGCAGTCGCCTGATCACTCGCTCGGTGCTCCGGCGCCTCAAAGGTGGCCGCCCCAGTCCGGTCAGCCTGAAGAGCGTGGCAAAACCCTTCCTGCGCTTCGGCACCCGATTTGCAACTCAACCTGACGCCATTATTACGGCCCAGATGCGGTTGATGCAGAATACGGCCATTCTCAGTGGTGGTGCGGTAATGAGCCTGATCAGCCGGGAACCCATGCGGGTGGCGGCTCCCGAAAAGGGCGATAATCGCTTCCGGGATGAGTCCTGGACCAACGTCGCCTACTTCAACATTCTCAAACAGTCCTATCTGATGTCAGATCGCTGGCTCAAGGACATCATAGAAGATGTCCGCGGTCTCGATGACCATGACCGGCACAAGGTCCGCTTCTATGCCAGCCAGGTTACTGATGCACTGTCACCCAGCAACTTTGTCCTGACCAATCCGGAAGTGCTGCGCACAACGGTCAATAGCCGGGGCCGTAATCTGTTGAAAGGTTTTGCCAACTTTTTGCGGGACCTTGACGAAGCGGACGGCCAGTTATCCTTCAGAATGTCGGACCCGGACGCCTTTGAGGTGGGCCGGAACCTGGCGGATACGCCGGGCGAAGTAGTCTACCAGAACGATCTGATGCAGCTGATCCAGTACCGGCCGACCACCGAAACAGTCCATCGTCGGCCGCTATTGGTGGTACCACCCTGGATCAACAAGTACTACATCATGGACCTGGGGGCGAAAAAATCCTTCATCCGTTACTGGGTTGAAAAGGGCCACACGGTTTTTGTGATTTCCTGGGTAAACCCGGGCAAGGAACACATCGACAAAGGTTTCGAGGATTACATGCTCGAAGGACCGGTGGAGGCTCTGGATGCGATCAAGCGAGCCACCGGTGAGAGTGAAGTCAATACCATCGGTTATTGCATAGGTGGCACCCTGCTGGGCTGCACCCTCTCATGGCTGGCCGCCCGCGGCGACGAACGGGTGAAGAGCGCCACCTTCTTCAACAGCCTGATGGACTTTTCCGACGTCGGCGATCTGGAGGTCTTCATCGACGAAGACCAGATCAAAAAGCTTGAAAAAGTCATGAAGAAGCAGGGCTACCTGGATGGCACCTCCATGGCCGCCGCTTTCAACATGCTGCGCGCCAACAGCCTGATCTGGTCCTTCTTCATCAACAATTACCTGCTGGGCCGGGAAACTCCGCCCTTCGACCTGCTGTACTGGAACTCCGACTGCACCCGGCTGCCGGGTGCCATGCAAAGCTTCTACCTGCGTAACATGTATCTTGAAAATCGCCTCCGCGAGCCTGGTGGCATCACCCTGGACGGCACGCCCATCAATCTTGCACAGGTCAAAGTGCCGGCCTATTTTGCCTCGGCCATCGAGGATCACATTGCGCCCTGGACATCTTGCTACAAGGGCTCGCGCTACCTTGGAGGTCCGGTACGCTTTGTCCTGGGCGGCTCCGGCCATATCGCCGGCATCATCAACCCGCCCTTCCAGCACAAGTACGGCTATCGGATCAATGAGAACGACGGCCTGTCGCCGGATGAGTGGCTTACCGGTGCCGAGCAGTTTGAGGGGTCCTGGTGGCCAGACTGGGTCAAATGGGCCGAGCAGTTCGGTGGCGGTGAAGTTCCGGCAAGAATACCCGGAGACGGAGAATTACCGATCATTGAACCCGCCCCGGGCTCCTATTTACGCAACCAGCCGGCGCCGAAAGCACCCGCTGCAAAGCCTGAACCCAGGGCCATCACAGCCAAAACGACGGTCCGCAAACCAGCAACGGCGAAATCGCCGCAACGTCAGCGGGTACGTAAACCAGCCAAGGTGAACTGACCGGAAGCTCCTCCGTGAACGCGTAGCCGAAACAGTATGCCCCGACACCCTGAGCCGCGCAGCAGAGCGAGGCTCAGGTTTTTTTTTGCAACCATGGCAACGGCGTATTTCCGCAGAGAACTTATAACTTTCCGGCTCGCTCCACTACCCAATAAAGGCTTATACAAGACACCACCAGGATCATGGCGGGCACACCGGCGCGCGCATACATACTGTATTTTCCCATCAAAAACAGCACAGGGAAGACAAGGATCAACAGAGCAAGCTGACCCAGTTCCACCCCAATGTTAAAACCGGCCAGGGCGATCACAGTCTGGGACACGCCACTGGTGAGATCCCCCAGGACGCTGGCGAAACCGAATCCATGGATAAGCCCGAAACCGAACGCCAGCCTCCAGGTCTTGTCACCCAGTATCGGCCAGAGGACGTTCACTGCAGCCACCACAATGGACAGGGCGATGATCATTTCCACCCAGGCGATGGGCAACTGCACGATATTCAGTGCCGCCAGTGCCAGGGTAATGGAGTGAGCCACAGTAAACGCCGTCACGATACCCGCAAGCTGCCAGAGCCGGGCTCCGAAGCTCGCCTCCCTGAGATCCCGGGCCATCCTGCGCTGGCGCCGATGGACGAATGTTGCCGGCAGGATCAATACCAGCAAAAACAGAATGTGGTCGAGGCCAATCAGCAGGTGCACCACTCCCTCATAAATAAACGTTGTAAAGGTTGCGAATACAGATGGCGGAGCGGATGCCAGATCCAGTTGCTGCTGGTCGGGGCCCATCACCGCCAGTGACTCACCTGACACCGCAGTCCATTGAACCAGGCCACGGTGCAGGGGATCCAGGTCGAACAACAGGTCATAGTCCATGGCGCTTACGGGGACCTCGCCGGGACAGCGAATATCATAGCTGGCCGCCGCATAGGGACCATCGCTGTGATTCGCCAGACCCCACTCGGTTCCCCTCAGCGTGCAGCTACCGGCTTCACTACGAAAGTGTATGCCCGCTTCGACGAAAGCGGTGATCGCAGCCCGCCCGGCTTTCACTTCGGCGCCAGTCAGTTGGCCATCGCCGTTGCTGTCCAGCGACAGGGCCAGGGCCAGGTCCCGCAGCGCAACATCAATCCGTACCGAGGCGGCTTCCGGATGACTCTGATCCAGATAGATGAAACTGTCGCTCGCTTTATGAGCGAAGACGTTGGTGGAAGCCAGCACCAGAACGTTCAAAAACAGCCAGTTCAGGTAACGGGTCATGGCTGCACCTCCGGGAAGCGGGCGTCCTGCTGGCGATTGGCGGCAAGCCAGTTGGCAACATTGGTGATGCTGGAGCGGTCGGCGCTGGCGCGAGCAGTCCGCAGCAGTAATCGGGTGTCCATAGGTTCACGCTGCTCCTGCCAGTTCTCGCGGGCATGAGCCAGGGCCTGTTGGGGCTGCTGCTGCAGATCCAGCAGGAAACGGGCATATTCACGCTGATGCAGCAAGCTGCCACGCCAGCGAGCCTCGGCAAAACGCTCCTCCAGGGATCCGATCAAGGCCTGCGCCGCGGGTGCCCCGGTGGCATCCAGAGCAATAGCCCGTAAAACTGCCAAAGCGTCGATTGCCTCCTGACCCGAGGTCAGGGCAATGACTTCCGGGTAGCGCTGCTGCTGGATCAGCCAGTCGGCAAGCTGAGTGCGGCTGTAGAGGTCATCCGGAGACAGAATAAGGGCCTGTTTCCAATGGTTCTCGGCCTCGACACGACCGAGCTGGGCCGCAATATCCGCCAGAGTGCCCTCGGCCCAGGCCCTGGAAGCGCGATCAGACCCGCGCGGTGACTGTTGCAGCTGCGTCAGAAGTGACTGATAGGCAGACGCTGCCTGGCCAGTGCGAGCCACAACCTGAGCCCCACAGCTGGCAGCGATCAGGCCGGGGTAATGTGTCTGTAATGACTCACAGGCCTGCGCCGCCGCCGGGTAATTACCCTGCACGATTTCGAGGTTGGCCAGGGTTAGCAGGGCCTGCACCCGTTGCTGTCGGTCAGGACTGCCCGCGAGCACCTGGGCAAGTTCGGTTCGGGCCTCTTCAAAACGATGCAGGCTTTGCCAGAGCGTTGCCCGCAACACCTTCAGGCGATCATTCATGCGGGTTTCAGGCCAGCCCTGTAACAGGCGCTGGGCGTAGCCCAGAAACCGGGGGTCTCCGGTTGAACGAGCCTGACCCAGGTATTCCTGGACCTGGTCAGCCAGGTCGCCGGGGTTGGTAAACGAGGTGTCACTGGCCGGTGCCATATCCGGCAAGGTCACCAGCACCTGGTCATCGGAAAATTCGATCTGTATGGGGGCGGGGGCGGCGAGACAGACAGCTGACGCGGTCAACGCCAGCAGGCCGCCGACAACCCTGTCCCGAAGGGCAGGGATGAAGGCCGAGCACCCGGACCGAAGTCCGGTCGCCCGGTCAAGCCCATTCGCCTCAGAACAGCGCGTCAATGGCTTGCTGGTCATCGAAGCTAAACTCCTTATTGTCGATGTTGACCGCGTCCCGGTCATCAGTCGTATTCTCCAGCTCCGCAATAATAAACTCGGTGCCGACCTGCTCGGTCATTCCGGGACCCTCATCGGGCGTCTCGTCGATATTGGCACCGCTACCGCTGTTGCCGCCGAAGCAGCCGGCCAAAGACAGCCCCAGCAGGGCAACTCCGGTTGTTCGCATAATGGCTTTCATCATCCGCTCCTTACGAGTTGGGTGAGCCGGCGACCGGAGTGGCCAGATACGGGAAGCTGGTTTTCAGCTCAGCGGGGTTCAGCTGAACACCGTCGGTAAATGGCGCATCGCGGTTGGGTGCATCGGTGGTAAGAGCCCCCATAACAACCCGCAGAGCGATATCCACCACGTCATCCACCGGGCGACGACCATTGGGGAAACCGGCAACGTCACCACCCAGCACGCCCAGATCATTCTGGGAGGCGGCCGCTGTCACCGGGATCGCCGGATTCAGTCGCAGCATTTCCGAGCCCGTTACCCCCACCGGCTGGTTAAGGTCTGGCACACCGGTCAGAAACGCTGTCACCAGATCTGTGCGCGGGAAGTTGTCGGGAGCCTCGGCACCGGCACCGGCGAAAAGGATCTCCAGCAGTTCCGGCAGCGTCGGATGAGTCACATAGGTGGCGAACTGACCGTCATCCTTCGGTTCGCTGGTATTAAAACCATCCTTGTCCTTGAGTCCGATGACGACCTCATTGACCAGAGGCATACCCAGACGGGACACCTGCGCATAGGCACCGCCTTCGATAGCGGCGCCCTTGTCGTTGGCACTGGGTGTGGGATTAATCACCCGGATCTGACGCAGACTCGCTGTTGTCCAGGCGCCGATCACCGGATCTTCGGAGGCAGTCTGGGCGCTACCGGTCAGGCATTCAGAGGGAACTTCCAGGGCGAAGGAAGTGACGTTCTTGTCGGCCAGATCACCGGCACCCGCTCCATTACGAGGTCCCAGCGGGTTGGTGTTGACCAGGTCAAAGATCTCCCCCAGATTCACCGCAAAGGCCTCCTTGCGCTGACCCACAAAGACCTTTCCATGGACGCTGCAACCAGGAATGGCAATGTCGTGGACAAAGCTGTCGGCATAGCTGCCGTAATCGGCGAAGGATTTAGCGCCGATATTGTCCAGAGGCTTGGTGAAGGTTTCCATACCAGTGCCGACGTTCATCGCGGTTTGGCGGGTGCCGGAGCGGCGATCACCGCGGATCACCTGAACGGTATATTCCTGACGGAACTGAACGTTGGCGTTGTTGCTGGCGTCACCGATGTTCTTCAGGGGCACCGAAACCATCTGCTGGTTTCCTTCAGCGCCAACCGGGAGCTGAATATCATTGAGGATGTCATTGAACTTGAACTGAAAGGTCAGGTTCTCACGAGCATCGCCGTTGTTATCTACGTGGATTTCGTAAACAGCGTCTTCATCCAGGTCGAAGTAATTGGGACCGCCGTAGGCATCCTGCAACGGCAGGTAGTTGGCAATCATGGTCACAAACCCGTCACGGCCACTTTCGTAGCTGCGAAACATGTAGAAGTCGGTTCCATCCACTTTAGGATTTTCGGTAATGAACGGAGCTTCGCGGTGGCTGGATGCCTGGGTCACACCTGCAGCGAGACAGAGCCCGGTAATGGCGATGGCCAGGCCCGAGCGTTTCATTCCTGTAGTCATGGCAAATTCCTCAATGATTGATATTGTTGGTGCGCGCAAGGGAGGTAACGGGTGAGCTCAGAAAAAAGATGCAGCGAACTTCAAAATTTTTTTACTTCTTTGCGCAGGTGCATCTTTTTAGTGTCCGGCCGCGTAATCTGACTGTTGCCCTTTAAACCATGTGAAGCAGTCAGGGAGATGTTCATGCACGATGAGGCGGGCCAGGAGGAGCTGATACGGCTACTCAATGCCGTGGCGCACCAGGACCGGGAGGCCTTCCAGGCCCTCTACGCGGCCGTTGCCGGTCGCCTGTTCGGCCTCTGCAATCGGCTGGCGGGTCAGCGGGAACTGGCGGAGGAAGCGTTGCAGGAGGCGTTTATCCGCATCTGGCATCATGCCGGTGAGTATCACAGTGACCGCGGATCCCCCATGAGCTGGATGATGACCATTGCCCGTTATCGCACCCTTGATCTGATGCGGGCACGCAAGGTTCGCCAGGCGGAAGGCGAAGAGGTGCTGGCTGATCTGGCTGACGGGCGCGCCGGTCCCATGGAATCCTCCCTGGCCGGTGCCGGCAACCGGGCTCTGGCCGGCTGTATTGATGAGCTCAGTGCCGATCAGCGCGACTGCCTCCTGCTGAGTTTTTACCGGGGCCTGACCCATGAGGAGCTGTCCACTACCATGAGCACCCCGGTGGGAACCATAAAAAGCTGGGTGCGCCGTGGCCTGCTGGCTCTGAAGAGGTGCCTCGAGCGATGAAAAAAACACCGGAACGTATTGAAATACTGGCTGCGGAATACGTACTTGGCACCCTGCATGGCGGTGCTCGTCGTCGCTTTGAACAGTGGATGATGGAATCCGGCCGGGTGCGTCAGGAAGTCTGGTACTGGGAGCAAAAGCTTGGTGGCCTGGCAGAGCCAGTGCCAGCAGAGCAGCCGCCGGCTCGGGTCTGGGAGCGAATTGAAGGTCGACTCTGGCCCGTCGCAAATAAACCGGCTGGCAGCCGCATCATGGCCTGGCTGTGGCCAGGATGGAGCCTGGCTGCCACGGCAGCTGCCATGGTGCTCGCCATCATGCTGGTGCAGCAGCCTGCCACTGGTCCCGGACTGGCCGGTGCCGTTGTTCAGGAGAACGTCAGTGATCCGCTCTGGTTGATCAGCGAAACGCCCAGCGACCGCGGACTGAGACTGCGGCCAGTAGCAGCGATCAGCCCGGAAGCGGGCAAGGACTACGAGTTGTGGGTAGTGCCGGAAGATGGCCAGCCACTGTCGCTTGGGGTCATGAAACTCGGGAACGTGTATCGGGTTACGCTTGACGACGCGGCCAGGGATGCCCTGAGCCGGAGCCGGACCCTGGCCATCAGCCTGGAGCCTGAAGGTGGCTCACCAACCGGTGTTCCCACCGGGCCCATTCTCCATGTCACGCAGCTGTATGAGCTTTAGTGGATAGCACCAGTCATAGAAAAAGACCGGCTGTGAGACGATAATCTGGATGCTACAGGGCAGAAAATGGAGCTCCGCCGGTCAGGGATGGCCAGCCGATTCAACCAGCTCATAGCGGACATCATTTCTGCCGCTCGCCTTGACCTTATAAAGCGCGTTGTCGGCGCTACGGACCAGATCTTCCACAGTCAGGCCGGAGTGGGGCACCACCGACGAAATTCCGATACTGATGGTAAGAAACGGCTCGATGGGACTGCTATCGTGCTTGATGTTTGCGGCGATGATCGCTTCACGAAGCGATGCCGCGATATCCATAGCGTCATCGACACCGGTTCCCGGTAGCACCACGAGGAATTCCTCACCACCATACCTTGCGACCATGTCTGACCTTCGTTGGATGATGTTCCCGAGGATGGCGGCAACCCGCTTCAATGCCAGGTCTCCCGCCTGATGCCCATAACGGTCATTGAACGGCTTGAAGAAATCGATGTCGACCAGCATGACGGTGAGAATATCGCCGGTTCGCTGCAGCAGGTCCCAGGACTGCTCCAGTTTCTTGTCAAGCGCCAGCCGGTTAGGCAGACCGGTAAGCGGGTCGTGCTCTGACAAACGCTTCAATTCGGTATTGGCTGACTGCAGTTCGCTTTGCATGCCCAGCACCTGTTGATGCTTGGCGGACAGTTCGGCATTCAGTCGCAGCAGTTCGGTATTGTTCGATTCGATCACTCCCAGCATGGAATTGAACTCCCTGGACAGGGCGCCAATTTCATCGTCGTTTCTGACCTTCGCCCGAAGGGAAAAATCCATGATATTGGAGATGCCTGCAATATCAGCCTTGAGGCTCCTGATCGGCCTGACCACAAGCCCACGAAACAGAACCAGCAGCGCAGTCGCCAGCAGAAGGCAGGATAAAATCATCAGAACAACACCAAAAATGGTGATCTCCCGGCCAAGCCTGGTGATGTTGCGGGACAGAACCGCAGTTGCCCGCAGGCTGGGCGTCCCCTCAATACTGTAGATTTTCGAGGCAGAGAGCGTGCTCCGGTCTATTTCACGCACAATGTAGGTTTCCGAAACAGCCGACGCCTGACGTTCCGCAAGCGGTTCGATACTGAAATTCTGGACCACTTGCTCCGAAAACCGGTTGATCAGGTCTTCATCCAGAAACTGACCGAACACCACATAACCTCTATGGGGCCCGGAGCCATCGCTCCGAACGATTGGCCGCATGGCAAAGAGCACCGGAATACCGGACACCTGAACAATGCCGCTCGTCTTCTGATTATCAATGCGCTCGTCCAGATCAATACGGTCGGCGAACACGGCTATCTCTGCCAGAACTTCATCCAGGTAGGTGTCGGTCAGATCAACATACCCTCCCTCCGCAGGAAAATCGTACACCCTGCCCCAGACCGGCTCCCGGTCAAGATTCAGAAACAGGGCCACATCGAAACCGAAGTTGAGAAAGGTATCCGGATACAGGTTGGACTCGATATACACAGGGTTTCTGCCGGTTACAAAGGTGTAGGTGTTATCCCACGCCGCCCAGTCGTATACGGTGAAATCAATGGTTTCCCGCTGCGCGTCCAGCCTCCGGACCACCCGGTCGATGCTGTTGTGTGCGTAGTCGATCTCGATATTGTGAAATGCGGGAAAAATAATGCTGCGCTGAATGACAAAGGCTGAAAGTGACAACAACAGCCCCATCAGCACTATAAGCACAGTAGTTTTTGCAGATATCGACATCGGACAGGCCTTGTAGGCGAACAACTGTTTCAGCGTGGGTTCGGCCAGATCCATCCGCGCTCTACCTGTTCATATTTTCTACAGTAATTACTCCCGGTGGAAGGGGTTGTACAAGATTTGACAGTCCGGTAACGAACAAGGGGTATAAGCGGTGGCTGACCAACATCAGGGGCACCCCGAACCCGATAACCGATCCGGGTCCGGGGTGCCTGATCAGAGTTTTCGATCAGAACCCTTTACGCTCGATAGTCCAGCCGTTCAACTCACAGGCAGTGCATGCGCCGGTGAACAATTCAGCTGCAGCGGTATCGTCCTTGAGCTGATACAACCACCAGGCGGTGCTCATACCCCGGAAACGCCCAAAGCTGAAGGAAGGTTCAAAGTGACTGCCGGCGTCGAGGGTGGCCCAGAACACCGGCACATCCACACGCTGGAATATCGGCCCCTGAACCCGGTCACGGGAGGCGATCAGATCAGCACCGCCAGACAGCAACAACATCGGACCGGTCTGGTCACCAAACCGGAAGCCGAACGGATATGGCTGCATGGGCGCTGTTGCTGTAACCCGTGGGTCCTCCCCCACGAAGACCGCACCGCCACCACCCTGAGAGTGGCCGGAAGCACCAATACGGGAGAAGTCCACCTGGCTGCCATAACTGGCGTTGCGGACAGCGTCGATACAATTCAGCATTTCAGTACCGGTACCTGCATTGGCGGTATTGGCCGCCGCGACCACGAAACCGTGGGACGCCCAGTGCCGGAGACCCGCGGAATAGGCAGAGGGCCCTGTTCCCGTGCCGTTGCCCCATAGAATCAGCGGCGTTCCTGCGGGCACATTGCGAGGCCGGAACACGGTGCAACCCTGGCCTTCAGCGTCAGACGTCGTCGCCAAAGCACCGGTTGAAGCATAGGCTGAGGTGGGATCGCTACTGTCACCGCCACCGCCCATACCCAGGGCGAGCACAGAACCGGAGAGCACCAACGCGCCAGCGGTGACAACAGCTTTGCTGAAAACGGAGGCATTCAGTCTTTTGAGAGTCATAGTATTTTCCCTGTTCGTCAGAACCAGACCATTATTGCAATGGCATGAGCGGGCTTGACTGCCACATTCAGGTAACAACCGGGCTACCGGATGAATGAGCCCGAGCCGATAGTAAAGGCTGCCGCGCCGTGAGAATCATTACTGATTCTGCAAATGTGAAAGGGATGGCATCAAGGAGAAAAGACTGGGACAGCGGTCACTCCAGGCCAGCACGACCAACCAGCAGTGTCCATGATCCCGATACACCATGACGGTCAGCCGTGATGACAGATCTGCCGGAAAACCGGTTCGATTGCGAGACAGGTTACTGTTTAATCAACGCGATAAAGTGCTACCCTCCCCACCCCCAAGGCCTGCATCCAGAACCTTGCCTGACCAACATCAATCCGGAGCCTGAACGTTTTCATGAGAATCATTATTCGCTATTTCTTCCGCACCCTGCGCCTGGTGCTGACACCATTCATGCTGCTAAACGAAAAACTCAGCACGCCCAAAAGCATGACCCGCACGCCCGACGAGCAGGCGCGTGCTGATCTGGCCAGCAAACAACTCGCCCTGTATCAGTTCAGCGCGTGTCCGTTCTGTATCAAGGTGCGCAAGGAAATCGCCCGACTGGGACTGAACATCGAAACCCGTGACGCCCAGCATGACCAACAACACCGTTCAGACCTGGAAGCCGGTGGCGGCCACATCAAAGTGCCTTGCCTGCGGATTAAACGGGAAGATGGAAGTGAGCAGTGGCTTTACGAATCCGGTGACATCAAGGCATGGCTGCAGAAACGGTTCGAGACGGCGTGAAAAGCAAGGCTCTGACTTTCACTCTGTATGCCCCAGATGCGAGATCAGGCCCCCTGCCCTGACTGGGCACGTGCACGATTATCCAAACCGGAGACGAGCTGTCATAAAAACTTCACAATAACTCTGGTTTTGCAGCTTCAGAGACCCGCTCTGGCGCCGTTAAATACTTCGCGCCGTCTCTAACCGTGCGTATGTGCTACGTGCCTCTTTTTCGTAACGTTCCGGAAACTATCAATGAACTGGTATCTGAAGAGTATCCTCAACCGGGTACTTCTGGTTGTTCTGACAGCCAACCTTATTGTCGCCGCTGTTGCTGTTGTCTACCTGAACTTTTCACTGAAGGTAAAAAACGACTTCAATGGCCTGGTCGCTGAGCAGATGGTCACTGCTCTGGAAGCACAGGACGTGCTTTCAGAGTTCAAAACGCAGGTTCAGGAATGGAAAAACGTCCTTATCCGGGGATCCGACGCCGGTCAGCGCGACAAATACTGGCAAAGCTTTCAACAGCGTGAGGCCTCCATTCAACGGCAACTGGATACGCTGATCCCCAGAATCAAGGAACCTACTGCCGAGGCGTTGCTGGTTGATTTTCAGCGGGCTCACCGGCAAATGGGCCAGGCATACCGGAAGGGTTTTGAGTCGTTTACCCGGTCCGGGTTTGACCCCGGCGCCGGTGACACAGCGGTTCAGGGTATCGACCGGGAGCCAGCCCGGCTGATTGAAGATGCCGCAGCTGCCGTCCGGGAGGATGGGCTTGCACGGGCCGGAGAGCTTAACAGAACAGTGACTGAACGTAGCTGGATAGTGGCCAGTCTGCTGATCCTTGCCATTATTGGCGGCACCCTTGGACTGATCCTGATGCTCGTATCCGGCGTGGTCCGCCCCGCCCGAAAACTCACTACCCAGATATCAAGACTGGGCGAGGGTGATCTCTCAGACCCTGTCACCATGAAACGCGCCGACGAGCTGGGACAGCTGGCGGAAGCAGCTCGCAGTCTTCACCGGTTTCTCAGCGATACCGGAATCCAACTGAGTAAAAACGCACGGCAGTTGAACGCCACTGGTGAGCTGATCAGTAACAACGCCAACAACGTGGTGAATCAGTCTGACCTGGCCCATCAGCGCATCGATCAGATAGCGACAGCAATGAACGAGATGTCTGCGACCGCACAGGATGTCGCCCGCCATGCAGCGTCTGTTGCCACCGAAGTTACCCAGGCCTCGGATGAGACGGCTACCGCTGACTCGGAAATCAATAAGGCCGTTGAAAGCATGCTACGGCTGACGGATCAGATTCGCAGCTCCACCGAAACCGTCAACCAGCTGGCTAACGACGGGCGAAAAGTAGGCACAGTGATGCAGGTTATCCGCGAAATTGCGGACCAGACCAACCTGCTGGCACTGAATGCTGCCATCGAGGCAGCTCGGGCGGGCGATGCAGGCCGGGGGTTCGCGGTGGTGGCCGATGAAGTGCGCAAGCTGGCTGCCAAAACCCAGGAGGCGACGGTCGAGATTGATCAGATAATCACTGCCATTGGCGGCGCATCCCGAGACGCCACGGAATTCATGCAGGCATCCGAGGTAGTTGCCCGGGAGAGCAGCGAAGCGGTGGATGCAGTACGCAGCACATTGGGCAGAATTACCCAGAGAATGGCCAGCATTAACGACTCCACCACCCAGGTGGCCACGGCAGCAGAAGAGCAGACCAGTGTGTGCGAGGACATCAACCGTAACGTGACTGACGTTGCCGAAACGTCCGAGGCCATGCACCAGGCTGCGCGTAACAATCTGCAGACTGTGCCAGAGCTGGAGGCCATGGCCACGAAGGCTCAGAGTCTGGCAAGCCGCATCCGGCAATAATGCCCGGCCAACCCGGAGCGTGATAAATCAGCGAGTGTTCTCAAGCAACCACTGGTTGATCTGGGCATGGTTCATGGCGCCACTGTGACGGGCCAGTTCCTTGCCGTTGCGGAACAGTATCAGGGTGGGAATACTGCGGATCCCATACTGACCTGACGGGCCCGGATGCTGTTCTGTGTTGAGCTTGGCAAAGCGCACCTTGCCTTTCCAGCCAGG
>NZ_CAXBDN010000056.1:0-18619 GCF_963974375.1 uncultured Marinobacter sp. | reverse complement strand
CCGCGAAGTGCGCCGCAAGGGTCTGGAAAACAACATCAAGCTGGGCAGTGGCGGCATTCGCGAGATCGAGTTTGTGGTGCAGGCGTTCCAGCTGATCCGGGGCGGCCGTGACCGGGAGCTGCAGCAGCGGGAATTGCTGACAATCCTGACCGAGCTTGAGCAGTTGGAGCTGTTGCCACCCCGCGTTGTGCAGGAGTTGCGGGAGGCCTATGTGTTTTTGAGAAATCTTGAGCATGCGTTGCAGGGTATGGAGGACAAACAGACCCAGGTGTTACCCGACCATACGCTGGCCCAGGCCAGAGTCGCGTTCAGCCTGGGTTTTACCGATTGGGCGGAATGCGTGACCCAGCTTGAAGCTCACCGGCGCCGCGTTGCCCGTCACTTCTCTGATATTATCGCCGTCGAGGAAAACGAGTCAGAGGAAACGACCCTTGAAGATGGCTGGTTCGAGCTCTGGCTGGGGGAAATGGATGATGACGAGGTCGTGAATGGATGGCTGGGCAGTCATGGCTTCGAGTCTCCTGCCCAGAGCGCGGCACAGCTTCGTGATCTGCGTGAGAGTCGTACGGTGCAGACCCTGCAAACCCAGGGGCGGCGGCGCCTCAATCAGTTCATGCCGGTGCTGCTGGAAGCCCTGTCTCAGGTGGAGCGGCCGTCTGAAACCCTGTCACGGGTGCTGCAGCTGGTCGAGGCGATACTTCGTCGCAGTGCCTATATTGTGTTGCTGCTGGAAAACCCCGGGGCCAGAGCACAGCTGGTGTGGTTGTGCAGCGAGAGTCCGTGGATCGCCTCGCAACTGGCAGAAACGCCGTTGCTGCTGGATGAGCTGCTGAATGCAGAAAGTCTGTACCACCCACCAACGCGGACCGAACTGGAAGACGATCTGCGTCAGCAAATGCTGCGCATTCCCTACGAAGACCTGGAAGAACAGATGGAATCCCTGCGGCATTTCAAAAAGGCGCACATTCTGCGGGTCGCAGCGTCGGAATTGCGGGGTACCTTGCCATTGATGAAGGTCAGTGACTACCTGACCTGGATCGCTGAAGTCGTGCTCGATCATGTGGTGGATGTGGCCTTTGCAAATCTGGTCAGTCGTCACGGCTATCCCCGTCGTCAGGAAGGTTCGGCCTGTGACACGGATTTTGCCATCATTGGTTACGGCAAGCTTGGGGGTATTGAGTTGGGCTATACCTCGGACCTCGATCTGGTGTTCATCCATGATGGTGATCCGGAACACTCTACGGATGGCGAGAAACCCATCGACAACGCCGTTTTCTATACGCGGCTGGGTCAGCGCATCGTTCATATTCTCAGCACCCAGACGCCCTCAGGTCAGCTCTATGACGTCGACATGCGATTGCGGCCCTCGGGGAACTCAGGGTTGCTGGTCAGCACGGTTACGGCGTTTGGCAAATATCAGCGTAACGATGCCTGGACCTGGGAGCATCAGGCCCTGGCACGGGCCAGGGGCGTGGCTGGTTGCCCCGCGACCCTGGCCCGCTTTGAAGAACTGCGGCGCGATATCCTCTGCAGCCACAGAGATCCGGTGGCACTGCGGGCCGAGGTGGTCGAGATGCGGGAAAAAATGCGGACCAGTCTGGGTACGCCGGAAAACCGGAGGGGTGAGGTGTTTCACATCAAACATGACACCGGCGGCATAGTGGACATCGAGTTTCTGGTGCAATATCTGATGCTCGCCCACTCCGAAGCACATCCGGAGCTGACCCAGTGGTCGGATAATATACGACAGATGGAAGAGTTGGGCCGGGCCGGACTGCTGCCACAAGAGGACATTGAAAGGCTGCGGGAGGCCTTTATAACCCTGCGTTCCACAATTCACCGCAGGGCCTTGCAGAACCTGAACAGTCAGGTTGAGGGCGGTGCTTTCGTGAATGAGCGCAAATACATTCAGGACATGTGGAAAAGGGTGATGGTTGGTTAGCTTGCTACACTTCGTTTCGGTGATTTTTCCTGCTAAACTGCCGGTTTCCCGAAAACCGCACTTCTAGGAGCATGCATAATGTCGATGGCTGATCGCGATGGCCTGATCTGGCTGGATGGTGAGATGGTTCCCTGGCGCGAAGCCAAAACCCACGTCCTCACCCATACCCTTCACTACGGTCTTGGGTGTTTTGAAGGTGTACGTGCGTACAACACGGCCAATGGCCCCGCTATTTTCCGGCTGAAAGAGCATACTGATCGCCTGTTCCGCTCCGCCCATATTCTCAATATGAAGATGCCTTACACCAAAGATCAGCTCAATGAGGCCCAGTGCCGTTCGGTTCGGGAAAATAATCTTGACGAGGCCTACCTGCGACCGATGGTGTTCCTGGGTTCGGAAGGTATGGGCCTGCGCGCGGATAACCTGCAGGTGCACGTTATGGTTGCCGCCTGGAGCTGGCCGTCCTATATGTCTCCGGAAGCCAAAGAGCTGGGTATCAAGGTGCGGACTTCGTCCTACACCCGTCATCACGTGAATATCACCATGTGCAAGGCGAAGGCCAACGGTAACTACATCAACTCCATGCTGGCGCTGAACGAAGCCATTGCCAGTGGCTGTGAGGAAGCGCTGTTGCTGGATAACGAAGGCTACGTGTCGGAAGGCTCCGGTGAGAACATCTTTGTTTACCGCGACGGCGTCCTGCACACCCCTGAACTGACCTCCTGTCTGGAAGGCATAACCCGCCAGACCATCCTGGATTTCTGTAAAGAGCTGGACATTCCGGTTCGCGAGCGTCGCATCACCCGCGACGAAGTCTACATCGCGGATGAAGCCTTTTTCACCGGCACCGCGGCGGAAGTACTGCCGATCCGCGAACTGGACGGCCGTGTTATCGGCGCCGGCAAGCGCGGTCCATTGACTGAAAAACTTCAGGCCATGTACTTTGATGCGGTGAAGGGCAAGTCGCCTCAGCACAGCGAATGGCTGACTCTGGTTCGATAGAATCCCTATGGGGCACCACTACGAAACACAGGTTGACGTCGCTGGAGGCTTTCTGGTGGCGCAATCGTTTCGGGAGGAATTCCGGGAAGCATGGTTTGATCCGGAATATTGGGGTGATCGCGCTGAACCTGTCACTAAAGGAGGGCGAGGTTCAGCATGGTTTATTTCCTGCGAAACCGGGGCGCTGGTGCTCAGGCATTTTTGCCGTGGTGGCATCCCTGGGCACTTTATCCGTCGCGACTATGTCTATGCTGGAGCAGACGCGGTCCGGTCCTTTGCTGAATTTCGATTGCTGGACACGCTTTTCCGCGAAGGGTTTCCGGTACCTGAGCCAATCGCTGCAGGCTTCAGCCGGCGCCGATTGCTGTTTTATCACGCCTCACTGATTGTGCGCCGGATACCGGATGCCAGGCCTTTGTCCGATTTTACAAGCCATTCGTGCGTTGCGACATGGCGGGCTGCGGGGCTCTGCGTTCGCGGCTTTCATGAACGCGGCGTTTTTCATGCAGATCTGAATTGTATGAATATTCTGGTGGCCGACAGGGTTTATCTGATTGATTTCGATCGGGGCTACATCGTCCCCGCTGGCCGCCATGATGGATGGAAGGCGGCTAACATCAGTCGCCTCAAACGCTCAGTGAAGAAAATTCTGGTGAATTTGTCGCCAGAACTGCGTGAGAAACTGTGGCAGGCATTCCTGGATGGTTATGACCATGGCTGATCAGTAGACCGGCTGTTCTCCGGGGGCGGTTCGCCGAAAGCGTTTATATTCCCACTGATACTGGGCCGGAACTTCGGCAATGCACTTCTCGACGGAACGGTTCAGAGCCGTCAGGGATTCACACATATTCGTTGACGCCATGCCCGGCTCGACTTCCCGTATGACGATCTTGAAGCCCCGGGCATCCGGCAGTCTCTGGGCATAGGTGATCAGGGGTCTGGCACCTGTCTTTTGGACCAGCTTGGACGCCAGGGTCATGGTGATGGTGGGAATGCCAAAAAATGGAGCGAATTCCCCTCCCTCACGCCGGGGTGTCTGATCAGGCAGTATACCGACTACACCGCCTTCCCGGAGAATGCTGAACAATCGCGCGATGCCCCGACGGTCTGTCGCCACCAGTTCGGAGCCACTACGACTGCGAACGGTCTTCATGTACTCGTCGAGTCCGGGCTGGTTCGGCGGACTGTAAAGCGCTGCCATTTTGTAGCGGGAGGCGAAGAACAGGCCTACCAGTTCCCAGTTGCCCAGGTGGGGAGCAAGGAGCAAAAGCCCCTTGTTTCCAGCTCCATGGTCCGCCAGCAGAGCTTCTCCTTCAATCTCCCGCACCAGGCCCAGGCAACGCTCAACTGGCCAGACCCACATCAATGGTATTTCCAGGGCCATTGCGCCCGTTTCCCGCAAGCTGGCACGTCCCGACGCTTCAATTTCGCTGGCGCTCAACTCTGGATAACAGGCCCGAAGATTCTTGCGGGTGGTCTCTGCTGCACGGCCTCCCAGTTTCCAGACAATTCCACCCAAAAAACGGCCTAGATGCTGAGCTCGCCGGAGGCTGAGCATGGATAGCAGGCGGAAAATCAGTTTGATGAGTCTGGCGGACACAAAAACCATCCAAGAGGGAGGAAACAGGGCAAAAAAAGTACCATTGTCGTCAAATATACACAAGGCGATTGACCGTTTGTAACACCATGGCTGTCTGCTTTTGAAGAGGCACCGTGCTAGAATCGCCGGGCTTTACAAGACAGAGCCGGGCACCGACTATGCTGAATCTGATACAACTGTTTTTCTTCCGGTTTGCGGCAGGAGGCTGGATACCTGCAAGCTGGTTCGAGCCGGACTTGCCGGCCCGGGAGAAAAGGGCGACACGAACCGGTCACCTCAAGCTGGAAGTGGTCAGTCATTGCTGGAATTACTCGCATTTTCTGGTTTACCAGTTAAGTTCACTGGTGTTGTTTCCGCCGCAAAAGCTCGATGTCACCATGACGGTCTTCTACAGTCCGGAAGACATCCGAACCGCAGAGTTGCTGTCATTTTTCGAAAACCAGAATGTACCGGGGGTGACCTGGAACTGGCAGCCCGTATCCCGTCAGGAGCTGTTTCGCCGTGGCATCGGCCGGAACCGGGCGGCTCTGGCCACGCAAGCCGACTGGGTCTGGTTTACCGACTGCGACCTGATGTTCAGAGAGCACTGCCTGAACACTCTCGCCGAGGTATTACAAGGAAGGTCTGATGCTCTGCTTTTTCCGGAGCAGGAGCGTACCACCGATTTGCTGGCTGATGACAATCCCATGCTCCGGGCCGGCTCCAGCGGGCCCCAGGTTCTGGACATTGACACCACGTCGTTTACCACTCGCAAGATCACCAAGGCCACCGGTCCGCTGCAGATTGCCCACGGCGATGTGTGCCGGGCTGTAGGCTATTGCCGGAACATTGGCCTTTACCAGAAGCCGGTAGAAAGCTTTGCCAAGTGCCACGAGGATCGTGCATTCCGTTGGCTGCTTCGCAGCCAGGGTGAGCCCATCACCGTGCCGGGCGTATACCGGATTCGGCATGTTGCCAAGGGACGCTATTCAGGTAGCGAGACAAGAAGCAAATTCAGGACCTGGATGCGGGTTTGGCAGTCCCGGTGGCGTGACTGGCGACAGGATCGTCGTTCATGAGAGTTGAACCTCATATCGTGTTCGTCACCCCGACATGGGCGGGCGATCTGGACCATTTCCGGGTTATGAGACGTTCCCTGGAGCAGTCTAACCTGGCCCGGCACGATCATTATGTGGTTGTGCAAGATGAGGATATATCG
Organism: uncultured Marinobacter sp.; assembly: GCF_963974375.1. GTDB lineage: Bacteria > Pseudomonadota > Gammaproteobacteria > Pseudomonadales > Oleiphilaceae > Marinobacter. The sequence continues at coordinate 12,877 of NZ_CAXBDN010000056.1, read as the reverse complement.
CTGTTCGAAGAGTTTCGTGGTCGCCCGGGGCTGACATTACTTTCGACCAAAGATGTATTACCTGCTGTTGTTGAGCGCCGACGGGTCAGGGCCAGAGCGATTTCCGACCGTTTTGGTCGCGACTTCACCAGAATCTGTGGGAGTCTGAAACGAATAATTTCCTGGCCGCTCTGGCCCTCCTACACCGGCTGGCACACCCAGCAACTTTGCAAACTCAAGCTTGCCAGTGAGCTGGACTGTGACATTGCCGTGGTGCTCGACTCGGACCTGATTATCACATCTGCGGCCTCTGCAGAAGATTTTTTCGGGCCTGCCGGAGTCGTTTGTTTCGCAAACTGGAGCCGCCGGAATGAGCTTGGAGGAAAGGTCAGGAATTGGGTGGTGGAAACAGAACAGCTGGTTGAGGCAGAGTATAAGGCGGATCCAGTCAACGTGTATTTCGATACACCATTTGTATTTGACCGCAGGCTTCTTAGCTCAGCTCTCGCTTTTCTCGAATCGAATACGGGGAAAAACTGGTGGGCTGCCTTGCTCGATCTACCCCCGCGCCGATGGTCAGAGTTCGGTTTCTACAAGGCCTTTCTGACGTACAGGGTTGCGGAGGTCGCTGTGGATTGGCGTGAGCCCTCGTTTTTTCGCTACGTTTATGACACAAGTGCTCCGCAAAAAGTTGTCGATACGGTCGGTGAAATGATGGCTGATCCCCGGGTGCATTATGTAACCATCCATTCTCAGGCCAGTGGCCGTGAAACCTGGGATCCGCAGGCTTATCTTGAACCGCTTCTGTTACTCCTGCATCACGATGACTGACAGCCTGAAGTCACCTGTCAAGTCTCCAGTGGCGAGGTTATTGGCGCCCGGGATATGCGGTGGGGAAGGGTGTCTGCCGCATTTGTTTGCGATCTGGCTGCTCCTTGCGGTGCTTACGCCGGAAGAGGTGTATCGAACGTTTTTCCACGTGTTGATCTACCCGCTTACCATCTGTCTGCTGGCTCGTATGGGCAAGAGTATTGTCTGGAAAGATCCGTTTGTCCGGTTATTTCTGCTGTTCTGTGGTTATATGGCGGTGGCCACGTGGCTCGTAGGCGGTGAAGCTGCGGAGAAGGATGCACAGGCTGTGCGTTGGGCCTTTGAAGCCGCTCTTGGAATGGTTGCCTTTTTCATGTGGATGTTTTCGGTGGCTCGAAGAGGCAGATTCTGGGGTTTGTGGTTTCTCTCTCTGGCATTCATCGGCGCTTTTGCCGGATTAGTATTTTCCTTTCCGGAGGCAATTCACGGCGCCCGAATTGGCGGTCTTGGGGTTATGGGGCATCCGATTCAGGGCGCGTCCATAGCGACGATTTTCCTCGCAACGGGATTGTTTCTCACGTTTCGAGAAAGGGGCACTGTAAACCCGAGCGTTATCCTGCTTGCTATTATGGCCGCGGTTTCGGTCTGCACCTTCGTTTCGCTCAGTCAGAGTCGCGCGCCGCTTATCGCCCTGATGGTCTATCTCTTGTTCCTGGCCGTCCTTCTGAGTTGCCAGTACCGTAGGCCGGTCACGATCTTTCTTCTGTTTCTGGCTGCGACGGGCGTGGTAGTCTCGATACAGTGGTTCATCGGGTTGGACAGGCTTCTTGATCAGTTATCGTCAAGGGGCATGTCTTACCGGTTCGAGATCTGGGTTGCTTACCTTAGCTATCTACCGGAGTCGCTTCTGCTGGGAAACGGGGCTGGCCTGGATTTTCGACTTACGGATGCGGCACGGCTGCATCTTGAGCCCCTGGGGCTCAATATCGCTCATCCCCATAATATCTGGCTGGGTGCCTTTGTGCAGACAGGCCTGATCGGTGTACTTATGCAGGCAGGTCTGGTGGTTCTTCCTGTGTTCGCAGTGGTGTCAAGTCCCATGCCGCTGACTGGCAAGTTCCATCTGCTGGCCATTCTGGGATTGTTTCTGTTGCTTACATTTTCGGACGAATACACTTTGCTTATCTCGCTTCATCCCGTCTGGTTCTTGGGTTGGATCCCGCTTGTTTTTGTCTGGACCTGGTCCAGGTACAAGACAGAGGAGAGAGTCGGAGCAATTTATTCCCGTGATCCCGGAGGAAATTGAAACCCATGGCCATGAATGCTTTGACGGTCTGTATATTTTCTTTCAATCGGGGTAAATACCTTCGCAACTGCGTGGAATCGATCCGCCACTGTATTCCTGATGCCGAAATCGTTATCTTTGATGATCATAGTGATGATTCGGAAACTCGTGAATATCTGAGGCAGGCTGCTGAATTCTGTCAAATTGTCGAGCCCCGGGAGGTTGGCACCATCAAGCATGGAGGCCTCTACCACAACATGGATGCGGCTCTCGATGTTTTTCGGGACAGGCGGCTTATCTGCTTTTTGCAGGACGACACCCAGGTGGTGCGGCCTGTTACCTCTGCGGATCTTGAGATGATTGAGGGATTGTTTGACTGCAATCCTGAACTTGGTTTTATCCATCCCTGCTTTATCCGTGGTATCGACCTCAGGAAGCGACCGGTGACGCCATTGCCGGGGCCAGCCTCTGACTTTTTTTTTCGCGAAGATACCGGGCAAAGCGCAGGTATTCATTATTCCGATCTGGTGATATTCAAACCAGACCGACTCATAAAAGCAGGGTGGCGTTTTCATCAGTCAGAACCTGCAAACGACAAACAGGCAAAAAGCCTGTTTGGTATGATGGCGTATATGTGGCTCCCTTTCGCAATGTGGTTACCGGAGGTGCCTGCCTATCGGGGTAAAAAGAAAACGCTGGGTTTACGCCTTGCCGAGCGGAAGAAGAAAGTTGGATTCTATCCTTTCATCCTCCTTTCGGAGAGTGAGATTGGCCGGTTGAAAAGACAGGAATCCCCGCGGTTACCGATAGCCGAGGATTTTCTTGAGTGCACGCCCGGCTCCCCGCCCAAGCCCTGGACGTACAATCCGTTGACTGGTCTCGGGCTTCTGAAAAAACTGAACAACATCGAGGTTGCGTTTCGCCGGTGGTTGAAGCTTTGATCAATCTGGCCGAGCTTTCTGTGACACTATATTTGAGATCCTTTTGTTACGCCGGGTAATAATATCTGGGATATTTCCTGAACTGGACACCTGAAATGATGGAACAACCGGAAATTGTAGTTATCAGTCTGGAGAGGGCGAAGGAAAGACGGCAATCCATCGAAAAACAGTTTGCTGAGCTGAACCTGCCTTTTTCTTTCTTTAACGCTGTTGATGGAAAGCTCGGGCATGAGCTTTTCAGCCATTACGACGCGAATAAAGCAAGGCGGATCGGAGAAATCCCGCTCACACCGGGGCATTTGGGGTGCTACGCGAGCCATTTCCTTGTCTGGCGACGTTGTGTCGATTCAGGAAGGCCAATGATTGTTCTGGAAGACGACGCCGTGCTCTTCCGGGAGGCATTTCTGAGGTTTTTGAATCAGGCTTCAAGGCTGCCCGAGGAACTGGAATGTGTTCGGCTTTTCGAGAGCAAATCCCGTAACAGGGAGCGTATGGAGGTGTTTGAGAATGAAGGACTGGCAATTGCAAAATTTCTGCGGGGCCACAAAAGTGCTACAGGCTATTATCTCACGCCGTCTGCTGCGGAAAAGTTTCTGAATTACGGTGAGCGTTGGGCCGAACCTGTCGACATAGAAATGGACCAGTTTTGGGCAAACGGCGTTGAATGCTTTGGAGTTCTCGAGCCCTGTCTGACTCATAATGCGGATTTCCAGTCAGCAATCGATTCTGGTATCGACACTTCCCAGTTGAGGAAAGGCCTGATGCGTTTGCGTTGGCGCTGGTACTTGCTGAAAGGAAAGCTGGCCAGAGAAGTTCACAATTTCAGGTTCAAGAAACGATTCCGTTCGTCTTCGTGAATGCCCCGGCGGTATACGAGCAGGTGTGCAGATGATCTATTTGAGGGAGCCCTCCGTTGAGTAACATTCCAAAAGTTCTCCATTTCATCTGGGTTGGTGATGAGGATAAGCGGCCGGAAGCCTGCTTTGAAACCTGGCGGCGGCTAAACCCCGGCTTTGAGCTGAAGATTTGGGGAAACACTGAATTCAGAGAGCGTACCTGGCGCACCAGGCGCCATATGGAAGCGATGTGGCAGACCGGGCAGTTATTCGGGGTTGCCGATCTGATGCGCTGGGAGATTTTGTTTGACGAGGGCGGGTTCGCACTTGATGCTGATTCGATTGCCATCGAGCCCCTTCCGGAATGGCTGTTTGAATGCACTGCGTTTGCCTGCTGGGAAAACGAGCTTGAATCGCCGGGGGTGATTGCCAACGGGTATTTTGGTTGTCGCGCAGGAGACCCGCTTGTCGGACATTTGGTGGCAAGACTGGAAGCTCAAAAACATTTGGCGACCAGGTTTGTGTGGTACAAGTTTCGTCGCAAAACGGTGGCGGCCTGGAAAACTGTGGGACCAAGACCGCTGACCGAGGCGTTCCATGAGCTTGGTTACAGTGAATTGACAGTGTTTCCGAGCCACTTTTTTTGTCCGCGGCATATCACTGGTAAAACCTACTCCGGTGCCGGCCCTGTTTTTTGTGATCAACTCTTCGCAAGCAGCAGGCCCAATGGGTACAAGGAGTTGAATCTGCACAAAAGTAGTGCCGAGATACTGACCAGTGGTGCGAGGGAAAGACTGAATCGTTGAGAAGCCTGATGGTATTTCGAATCTGCATCGCTGATGAAGATTCTTTTCCCGGAGCCTATGATGAGTAAAACAAGAGAACGATTAAATCGCAGGTTATCCCCGCTCGGTTACAGACTCGTACGGACACACAGTCCCAACTTGTTCGAACTCATGCTGTTGCGTTATCTGGAGAGGCATGGGCAGAAACTGAAATTTATCCAGATTGGCGCGAACGATGGGCGACGGTTCGACCCGCTCCATGAGTTTGCTACCTCGCCAAACTTCACGCTTTCGGGATTGGCTGTGGAGCCGGTCCCTCGTTTTTACCGGGCGCTGAAAGAGGTTTACCGGGATCAGCCCGGGATAAAGCCGATTAATGCCGCTATCCATAACGACATGGCCGAGGCAACTCTGTACGTCGTCGGAGAGGCCTTCGAATCCAGGGTCCCGGAGTGGGCGCTGGGGACTGCTTCTTTCAATAAAGACCATGTGATCAAACCTGAGGTTCCCGAATCCTATGTTGAGGCTATACGGGTTCCGTGTCTGTCGCTAAGCGAGCTCATGGGTCAGGAGGGCATCAGGCAGATTGATCTTTTGCAGATCGATACCGAGGGCTACGACGGCGAAATTATTCGCAGCATCGACTTCGAACAGGTCAGACCAGCCATGATTCATTTCGAGCATGGCATGGCCGATGGGGTTATGGGCCGCGGGGAATTTGACGATCTGACCGCCCTCTTTAATCGTCACGGCTATCAGGTGTTACCGGAAAATTACGATGCGGTTGCCTTCCTGCCACACGAGATTGGCTGAGCAGGTCTGAGATTAGTCAGGAGTCAGGCGCTTCAGGAATGCCTCTAACTTTGCGAGCTTTCGCAGAATCCGGTAGCGTCTGAGGGGGTCGTAAATCCAGGGTGATTTCAATCCGTCAACGGTCACCTCCAGATAGTCTTCGGCAATTGGAACCTGGTTTGTTGGACGGGTTCTCAGTTTTTGTACGGTTTGGTCGGCCATGATGGCAAAGGGATAAAACCCGGCCTTGTTGATCCTTTCGGCGAGTCTGAAGGTGAGACTTTTCTTTTTGTTGCGATAAGCCGGTGGATTTGGCAACCACATGGCGAAAGGTGCATAGAGATAACCCATTTCCAGAAAGCTGGCTTTTGCCTGTTGTTCATTTTCAAATTCGCCCGGGACAAATTTCCAGTTCACGTCTCTGAGGCGATCGCTACGGGTGATCGAAATATCTGAGTAATAGACGCCCGCTACCTGTTTTTGGCTGCGGTGTTCACAGACGTAAACACCCCTGTCCTTGTGATAAACGAACCGATCGAGCGTCCGTTGTCGGGTTATTCTTTTCTGGAATACCGGTGCGATAAACCCGGCGTTCGGGAATTTCTCAAAGTAATTCTCTATGAATTGAATATCCTGTTCGTCGATTTTCCGGACCAGCTGAGTGTCGTCTTGTAAAAAGCAGATCAGGCTGTCTCCGGGGACCGAGTCGATGGCTCTCTGCATGTTGGTATAGAGTGCTCCGTGCTGATCGCCAGTCTCCTTGTCGTCCCGGCGTCTGACTTCATGTCGCTCCTCTATGTCACCAAGGATTTGCTGAGTTTCCCGGTCGTTGCTGGCATCGTCATAGATAATGATCTGATGTCCGGCAGCACAGGCTTCAATGGAATCTATGCAGTTTTTCAGGTGAGGCCCGCGGTTGTAGGAAAAGACGAAGAAGATCAAGTGAGGTCTCCGGTCGGTTGTGTCTGCAAGTGCTGTTCGATGCCATGCTCTGTCCGGATGATACCTTCCTTGTCCGATTTGAGACGATGGCGCTTGTTGGTCTCGACGATGGTGGGATCGACGTACCCGCGAGCATGATCGAGATGAACGACAATCGCGTTATAGCGAACATGCTTTGGCTTAACGCCAAGATTGGTCAGACGCACGCCGAACTCTCTGTCTTCACCTCCGTAAGCCATGGTTTCATCGAACCCATTCACAGCGAGAACATCCTTTTTCCAGGCCGATCCGTTAGAGCCTTTGAAGCGACACCGGGTTGGCGTGAGCGTATTAAACAGCCGGGCCTGCCAGCGATTGGCCGTCAGCTTGCTGTTTTTGTAACCTGGTTTCAGGCCGTGGGCCTTGAGCCAGTCCAGGTCAAAACAACATCCCGATATTATATCCTCTCGGCCAATAGCCTTGCTGGTTGTCATGGGGAGTTTATGATACCCGCCAGACAAAAAGTGCCCGGGTTCCGCTTCAGTGGCGTGGACTTCAAGGAAGTCACGTCGTGGGATGCAATCGCCATCGGTGAATACAAGGTAGTCAGAGGTTGACTCAAGCGTAGCCAGATTCAGGATCCGACACTTCCGGAAGCCCCGATCTTCCTGCCAGACATGCGTAATGGGCAGGCTTGTTTCCAGCCGCATGCGGTCTATCAGCTGGCGGGTCGCTTCTGCTGAGCCATCATCGGCAATAATGATTTCAAAGTCGCTATGGCTCTGAACGCTGTAGCCCCAGAGTACTTTTTCCAGCCACTCTGGAGAATTATAGGTACTTATGATGACGGAAAGCTTCATAGTCTCAGGCCCGGAAATTCAGTATGCCAATGATAGATATGCGCAGGATACCATCTCAAGAGCAAGCGGCGTGACCAGAGGCTCGAGTTCCCGGATTTTGCTTTGCCAGTGCCAGAGCGGACCTCTGGCAGACATGAAGGTGCAGAGCCGTGTAATTCCTGGTGATGATGCCACGCCTGCAAGCATGGGATGCCCACCACACAAGGGTGGTTTGATATGATGGCCGCCTTCTTCCTTGCATACACGGAGTGGCTGGCATGATACCGGTGTCCGTTTATTTCATCACCATGAACGAAGAACAGCGGCTGGCCGAATCTATTGCCAGGGTTAGCGGGTGGGCCGACGAGGTGATTGTGGTCGATTCCGGCAGCACCGACGGCACCGAGCGCATCGCGAGAGAGGCCGGTGCCCGTTTCGTATTTCACCCCTGGCAGGGATTTGCCCATCAGAAGGCCTATGCCGCCAGCCTGTGCCGCAACGACTGGGTGCTGGATCTGGATGCGGACGAAGTACTTTCAGATGAGCTGATTCAGAATATCCGGCAACGCTTCGAAACGGAGCCGGAGTCTGACTGTGCCGGCTTTAAAATGCGCTGGGTCCTCTCGCCCCCGCTGGCCGGGCACCCCTATCATTACGAGCGTCCCCAGAAGCTGCTGCGTATCTACCATCGCAGCCGTGCTGCCATCGTACCGGAGGCCAACAGCAACAATGACCGTCCGCAGGTTCTGGCGGGGCGGGTGGGGTTCATTTCCGGGGACGTGCTGCACCGTACCTTGCTGAATCTGAGCCAGCTCGAACGCAAGTTCAGTCAGCTTTCGGATGAGCAGGCCGCCTGGTACGTGGCAAAGGGCCGGAAAATCTCCAGCGTCCGGCTGGCAGGGGAATTCCCTCTGAAGTTCCTCAAGTACTACCTGCTGCGGGGCCATTGCCGTAATGGCTGGTTTGGGCTGGCGACCTCCATCGCTAACGCCAATCGCAACTTCATGCGCCTCGCCAAGGCTCGTGAGTTGCAGCTGGTGAAGGCTCTTGAAGCGAAGCAGTCGGCTTCTGGTCAGCGTTCCGACAGGGCCTGATCGTAAACAGCCAGGGTGGCTTCGGTCTGGGCCTGCAACTGAAAGCGCCAGGGTAGCTCAACAGGAGGTGGCTCAGTGACCAGCAGCGCCATGACCCGTTCCGCGAAGGCGCTGGTATCGTCCGGGGTGACCAGGCCTTGTGGAAAGCAGGCCCGCAGAGTTTCGGCGGCGCCGCCGCGGTCAAAGGCGGCGACCGGGGTGCCGGAGGCCAGTGCCTCGGTGATGGTTCGGCCAAAGGGTTCCGGCTTGGTCGACATATGACAGACCACGCTGGCCACCAGATACAGTTCATTGATGTCGTTACGCTGGCCAAGAAAGGTGATGTCGTTACTCAGGCCCAGATCGCGACACTGCTGTTCCAGCTCTTCCAGAAAGTGCTCCTTGCCGGGCTCTGCGCCACCCACGATGATGCCGTGAGCATCCGGCATCTGCCGCAGAATCTGGGCCATGGCGTTAACAAACAGGGTCTGGCCTTTCCAGCGGGAGATTCGCCCCGGCATCATGATCAGGCGCTTGCCTGCTAACCGGGGGTGCTCCTCATGAAACCGGGCAAGCCATTGGGTTTCCGGCGGGCGGGGGCAGAAGGCATTGATGTCAACACCCCGCTGAATCACGGTCACCCGTTCATCCGCAACCTTGTAGTTGTCGAGCACGTACTGTTTGACGCATTCAGACACGGCAATGATCCGGGAAGCGCGAGCCATCACGGCGCTGTAAGGATTAACCGAATACATGCCGTGAAAGGTGGAAACGAGAGCAGGGCGCCGGGCTGCGGGCATTCCCTTCCAGGCCAGCCAGGTAATCCAGGCGGGCATGCGGGAACGCACATGAACGATATCTGGCTGCAGCTCTGTGAGCAGTCTCCGCATCGGCAGAATCTGTGCAAAGGAACTCAAAGCCTTGCGGTGCACCGGCAGTTCGATGTGGGTGGAGCCCTGGTCCAGGAGCTGGGCTACTTTCGGGCCACCACTGGAAATCACCAGGGATTGATGTCCGCGTTTTACCAGCTCGGCCGCAAACTCCAGTGTCCCTCGCTCCACGCCACCGCTATGGAGGGCGGGCAGCACCTGTAAGACTTTCATGGGTGTCATCCGTTGCTGTTTTAGGAGGTGGAGGTTACAAACGCACGTGGAAGCGTTTCGGTGAGCCAGCGAGCCGCCCGGTCTGCTTCCCACAGGGGCGGGCGTTGCGACGCAGCTATCTGCGGTGATGTCTCAGACATCAGGCGCTGTCTTTCGGACCAGCTGAAAGCGTAACCGTCAGATTGTAGCCTGATTACGCCAGCGGTGACGCGGCTGCCGGTCACTGGCGGTAACTCAAACAATCCGGTTGGCACCCCGGAGGTGATAGCTTCGCCGACCATGGAGGCACTGTCCGGGGTCACCCAGACCGCTCTCGACGCTGCCAGCTGGTGGGCCAGCCAGTCTTCATGGGTACGGTCCGGGTCCTGAATCCGGACCTGCGGTGAGGCCATCCGGGCAAGCGTCGTGCGCATGGTCTCAGGGGTCCGGCGGGAGCCGCTGATGGTCCACTGCCAGTCCGGGTGCTGGCGGATCAGTTCTTTCAGCTGGTCTGTCAGAGCCTGTTCATCCCAGTGAAAATGTCGGGAGGGCCCACCCACAAGTATCAGCCCCTGTCTTTTCTCTGTTATGCGAGCCAGCGGGGTGATGTTATTGATAACACCCTCGGTAATCAGGGTGCGTGGCCCCGGGCGCACCTTGTCGTGACCCGGAATCAGGCAGGCACTGACCCAGCTGCGGGGGAATCCTGGTTTCATCAGCACCACTGTGGCGGCCGTGCGTCTGAGGGCCAGTAATAGCCGGTGGCTACTGCTACCAGCAGCGATAATCAGGTCAGGGTGCGGCAGGGTCTCGGGCAGGTGTGGCGCCGATCCCAGCAGGGCCCGCCAGAGGGCAACCGGGTGCTCGTCTGCGCTGAGCCAGTAGGCACTGGCACCGGTCCGGGCCTTCAGTCGGCCGGCCAGCCCCCTGAGCTGATTGCGGTGACCGGGTTTGTTGTCCGTCAGCAGCCAGATCACCGGGGTATGTTCGGCCATGCTATCCCTGTCGCCTTGCCCGCTGGGCCTGCTTGCCGTGCTTTCCGTATAGATCGGGGTCGTCCGCAGCGGGTCGGGTTTTGAAGCGCCGGTGCATCCAGAGGTACTGATCTGGCTGCCGCCGGATTTCCCGTTCGATAGCCTGGTTGACCTGGATGGCGTCCGTCATGTCGTCACCAGAGGGGAAGTTCTCCAGGGCCGGCTGGAAGTATATGTCATAGCCAGGCTCGCCTTCCCGGCGGAAGTGACTGAATGGCACCACGGCGCAGCCACTACGTTCTGAAATCCTGGACGTGGCGGTGATGGTGCCGGTTGGAATACCAAAAAACGGTGCAAATACAATACCTTTTCGGCCATAGTCCTGATCCGTGGCGTACCACACGGTACGGTTCATTTTCAATCGTTTCAGCAGGCCTCGCAGATCTTTGGAGCTCAAGGCGACACCGTAACGGCGCTCCCTCGCCCGGGTCATGACGGCGTTCATCAGGGCATTGTTGTGGTCCCGTTGCATGACATCCGCTTTGATCACCTCCGTTACCAGGCTGCCGCCCAGGTCCAGGGTGCTGTAGTGTCCACCCAGCAGCAGGACGCCTTTTCCTCTCGCGAGGGCCTGGTTCAGGTGCTCCAGTCCATGGATGCGGGTGATGTTTGCGAAGTGCTTCGGGTTGCGGAACCAGGCGATGCCTATTTCCATAAGCCCTATGCCATTGGCATGAAAGGCTTTGCGCACCAGGGCCTGCTGCTGTTCCGGGTCCAGCTCAGGGAAGCAAAGACGGATATTCACTTCGGTTATCTGCCGGCGCCTGGGAATCAGCCGCCAGGCCAGCTCACCCAGCAGTTTGCCAATCAGCCACTGGCTTCGCAGCGGCAGGTGGGACAGCAGCCACATGGCACCTACACCAAACCAGGTTGGCCACCAGCGGGGATGCAGGTAATGGCTGTAATTGGTGTCTCGTTCCGCCTTGCGGCGTTTTTTTTGTTTATTGCTCACGTTGAATCGGTTATCCGGCTGATAAAGTCCGGAGTTTATCAGGGCATTCCGGGCCCTGTCAGTGGCAGTTATCGGGGGATTGGTTAGAATGACCACCGATTCGGTTTCGCGGGGCAACCATGCTGCATTTTCTTTACTCACTGTTCTTCCGGCTGGCGCTGCCCCTGGTGCTGTTGCGCCTGTGGTGGCAGGGCAGGAATAACCGGGAGGTTCGCAGGGACTGGCGGCAACGCCTCGGGTTTGTGCCCGTCAGCGATCAGCCGGTGATCTGGGTCCATGCAGTGTCCGTCGGTGAAACGATTGCCGCCGGGCCACTGGTCAAGGCCCTGTTGGAGCGGCGTCCCGATGTGCCGATTCTGATGACGGCCATGACCGCTACCGGAGCGGCGCAGGCAAAGGCCATGTTTGGTGATCGTGTCAGATACGCCTACTCCCCCTATGATACCCCGGGTTCGGTGCGTCGCTTTGTCAGGCGGGTACGTCCGCAGGCACTGGCAATTATGGAAACCGAACTCTGGCCCAATATGATTCAGCAGGTGAGTGAGCGGAACTGTCCGATCTTTCTGGTCAATGCCAGGCTGTCCGCCCGTTCTGCGAGGGGCTATCAGCGCATTGACTCGCTGGTCCGCTCGCTCCTCCGCCGACTGACCTGGATCGCTGCCCAGGCCGACGAAGATGCACATCGGTTTCTGGTGATTGGCGCAAGGCCTGATTCGGTTTCGGTGACGGGCAGTATCAAGTTTGATGTGGATATCACCGATGAGACCCGGGAAAGGGCCAGGGTTTTGCGGCAGCAGTTCAATGGTCGACCGGTATGGATCGCGGCCAGCACCCACGAGGGGGAGGATGAGCAGCTACTCGCCGCCCACCAGCGTTTGTTGGCGGCGCTGCCCCAGGCGCTGATGGTTATTGTCCCCCGGCACCCGGAACGCTTCGATTCGGTGGCATCCCTGGTAGAACGCCAGGGTTTGTCGCTGGTGAGACGCTCGTCAGAAGAACAGGTTGGTTCAGCACAGGTCTATCTGGGTGACAGCATGGGGGAGCTGCTGGTGCTCTATGGGGCGTCTGACGTCGCCTTCGTTGGTGGCTCTCTGATTGAACGCGGTGGTCACAATCCACTGGAACCCGCCGGATGGGGTATTCCGGTGATCAGTGGGCCTCATGTTTTTAATTTTGAGACGATTTATAAGCAGCTTGAGGAAGGCCATGGACTGGTTTACGCCGGCGATGCCGGAGCACTGGCAGAGAACCTGATACACCTGCTGTCTGACGAGGCCGCTGCAGAAGCGTCCGGTCAGGCTGCGCTGGCGGTCGTTGAGGCGAACCGGGGCGCGTTGAACCGTGTGGTTGAGGGAATACTGTCACGGTTGTGACGACGAAAGGTTCCAGGGCGGGGCGGCCTGTCTGGTCCTGACAGAAAAGCCGGTGACCCGAAAGGGACCACCGGCTTTTTTTACTTTGACGGGCAGCGTCAGCGGGACGGGCGCTCCAGTACCTCGGCCTCATTGGCCAGAGCCTCGATACCGGGCGCGGAAGCGCTCAGCCACT
>NZ_CAXBDN010000055.1:0-18775 GCF_963974375.1 uncultured Marinobacter sp. | reverse complement strand
AGTATGTGGCGGCCTATTGCCGGCGTACCGGTCGCTCGGAAATTCCGAACTGGCCGTTCTACGTGGCGTTCAATTTCTTCCGGCTGGCGGCCATTTTCCATGGCATCAAGGGCCGGATGATCCGCGGGACTGCTGCCTCAGCGGATGCCAAGGAGCGGGCGAAAAGCTTTCCGCGGCTGGCAGAGCTGGCCCGTCAGGCCATGGATGAATGTGGCTGAGCACCCTCAGGGGTGCTCATGCTTTTCCTTGCTGACCGTTTGATAGCGCTCTGGTACCCGGAACCCGGCCAGCCCATGCTGCTCCAGCAGCTGGGCAAACTTCAGGGTGGTCAGATCCCGGCCCGGGGCGCCAATTACCTGGATGCTGTAGGGCAATCCGTGACGGGTCACGCCGATCGGCACCGAGGTAGCGGGTAAGCCCAGCAGGGTGGCGAAGGCAATCCAGCAGAACTGGTCCATGTAGGAGCGGGTTTCACCGTTCACCCGGATCTGGCGCCGGAACTGGGGGCTTTTCTGGTCATGGTGAATGGCGGTTACCGGATTGACCGGCGTTAACAGCACATCAACCTCCCCGAACAGACTCTCCACCTCGTTACGCATTTTTTCCCGAATCTCGTTCCAGCGCATCCACTGGTCGATACTCTGGCTGGTACCCCGGGCGTACTCGGCCATGCCGTGGGTAACCGGTGTCATCCTCCGTAACGGCTTTTCCGCCAGGGCAAACATGCGCAGATGGCGCTTCTGACGACTGGACAGGCCGCCGCTGAGCAGGCTGCCGAGCAGATTGAAGTAAGCCGGCAGAATCCGTTCCAGGGTCAGCAGCGGATGGCTGGCCTGGCTGACCAGTGCGCCCTCATGGGACAGGGTATCGGCCAGCTTGCGAAAGCCATTGATCTGTTCATGCTCCACCGGGCACAGGGGATCTTCCAGCCAGAGGCCGGCACGAACTTGTCTGAGTTCGGTGAAGCGGGCGGGCTCCATGCTCAGCTGCCAGCTTCGGGCCAGGGCTTCACCGGGACCGGCGATGGTTCGCAGCAGCAATTCCAGATCCCTGGCATTTCGCGCCATAGGCCCGCCTTCCGCGAGATCCGGCTGCACCAGGGTGCCAGGCGGTCCGGGAACATGGCCGCGAAACGATACCAGGGTGCGGCTGGGTTTATGGCCAAACACACCGCAAAAATGGGCAGGCGTGCGGATTGATCCCGCCAGGTCACTGCCTACTTCCAGTGGTGTCAGTCCTGCGGCCAGTGCTGCCGCAGCGCCCCCGGATGAACCGCCCGGTGTTCGTTTCAGGTCCCAGGGATTGTTGCTGGTGCCGTGCAGCCTGTTAAAGCTCTGCAGGTCTGAGGCGTAGTAGGGCACGTTGGTTTTACCCAGCACGAAGGCACCAGCGTCGGTAAGACGACGGACCACATCCGCCGGTTTTTCCGGTTGGTACTCAGCCAGTACCGATGCCCCTGCCGTACAGGACATACCCGGTACTTCCCAGGTATCTTTCAGGGTCAGTGGCAGGCCGTGCAGGGGGCCAAGTGTGTCGCCACGCTGGCGAGCCTGATCTGCCGCCCGGGCCTGGATCAGCGCCTGTTCTTCGGCCACCGTGACCACCGCGTTAATATCCGGATTGACGTCCTTGATACGTTGCAGCAAATACAGGGTCAGGCTTTCGCTGGTGATCTCGCCCTGTTCCATCATTTGTACCAGAGTACTGGCGGCACAATAATGCAGTGGTTGTTTCATGGGGTTTCCGGCTGCCTGTCAGAGTTGTTCCCGCCACCGTTTGTGGCGCACCTGTTCCTTTATAGCGTCAATTACTTCGGTCGTCAGGTTGATCAGCACTTCATCATCCCTCCGCTTCTGTAAATCTTCACTGGGGTGCTCGCCTGCGGGTCTTGGCGGCAGGAAGACATCCACCAGGTCGGCAACGAAGGCGTGGTTGCGGGTAGAGGAAAGGTCATCCATCACCTGATGGATGACGCTGGCAACGATATCGCCAATGGCTTCTTCCAGGGTGCCCCTGACCGACGATCCGAACACTGGCAGAAACCGCAACTTGCTCAATTCGGGATTCTGGCGGATGGCCTCGTTAACCCGCGATTCCAGATAGTTACGCAGGGCGCCACGATTGGGTACATAACTCTCGCTGGCGGCAACGGCTATCCGGCCTGAGATCCAGTCGGTCAAAGCATCCCGGCGAGGGTGCAGGATATCGTACTGAATCCTGTCGAACAGGGGCGAGCCATGGCGGACTTCCTCCTGCATGCCGCTGAGAACTTTCAGTACAATGCGGTCCGACAGCTCCTCCATAAAGGCTTCGTAATAAAAAGAAAGAAACTGGAACAGGCGGGTTTCGGTAAAATCTATAATCCGGTACTTGTGGAGCCGGTAAACAATCGAGATAACCCGCAGTATCCGCAGAAAACGGAGGCTGCCCACCGGAATGCAGCCCACCAGGTCGTACCAGTGGATGAAGGGATAAAAATACCAGCGCGCATAGAGTCGGGCCTTGAGCGCGTAGGCCCAGCGCGCCATGAACTCGGTCAGGAACACCGCAACAAACATCAGGTCGTAAACGATGAAGTTCTGGTGAACCGGGTGGTAGGCACCCTGAAATCCGGGGGTTTGCCGTTCCAGAAAATTCTGAACACCTTCAAAGCTGTAAATGGAGTCAAATATGATCAGGCCAAGGTTCGCAAACAACAGGATCAGCATGACCATATCAACGCACAGCCAGATCAGCTGATGGCTCTGCCGAAGATTTTCGCGATTGATCGTAAACATCCAGAGATCCCGATAATGAATGGCGTGACGGTTCAGCTTTCCAGACTATCGTATTTCCGGGCCATCAACGAACCTGTATATTCAGCACCTTGACTGATCTGGAGCATTATTTTGCCTGACCATACCACCAGGCCCCTGAGCGGGCAGCTTGCCGGCAGCCAGCGCCGCCTGTATCTGCGGGCGCTGGTGGCATGCCTGGTGTGGCTGCCATTATTGGTCCGGGGAGACCAGATTCAGGTAAATGTCTCCGGTGGGCCATCCAGCCTGCAGCAGAATGCCCGCACCTTTGTGGGTACGGTAGAAGGTCGCAATCGCGCCAGTCTTCGCCGCTATGGCCGCCACGCAGAGGGCCAGGTACGTCAGGCGCTGCGGGCGCTGGGTTATTACGAGCCCACCATCACCCGTACCCTGACGGAAGAGGATCCCCCCCGTCTGATTATCGATGTTGTGGCCGGAGAACCGGTACTTGTCCGCACCCGGGAAGTCAGTATCCGGGGGCCCGCTGCTGATGATTCCGAATTTATGCCGCAGTTACCGGAACGACCGGCGGTGGGCGATGTGTTACATCATGGCGAATACGATGCCTTGCGGCAGATCATTCGCAACCGCGCGTCCCGGCTGGGCTACTTCGATGGGGAGTTTCTCAGTCGCCGGCTGGAGGTGGATCCGGCCGCCAGGACGGCAGATATTCTGCTGGAATTCGAGTCCGGAGACCGTTATCGCCTGGGTGACGTGCTGTTCAGCGATGATCACGGCTTCGACCCGGAACTGATGCAGCGTTTTGTGACCTTCGAACCCGGCGAGCTTTATCACGCCGACAAGGTCGCCAGACTCAGCTCGGATCTGTCCAACAGTGGCTATTTCTCCGGGGTGGTGGTGGATGCCGCGCCTTCGGAGGCGGAGGACGGTGTGATTCCGGTCAATGCCGAGCTTCGCACCCGTGATCCCCGCTCATTGGCCGGTGGCGTGGGTTTTTCCACCGACGTGGGCCCGCGCCTGCGAGGTACCTGGACCGAGCACTGGATCAATGAGCGCGGACACCGGCGGGGTGCGGAAACGGAACTTTCTGAACCTCGTCAAAGCATCAGCGGCTGGTATGAGTTGCCTCTTGATCCGCCCATGACCGACTCTATCCGGCTGTCTACCGGTTATCTGCGGGAGGACATCGAGGATGTGGAGTCCGAAAGGCTCACCCTTGGCCAGCAATGGCGGCACCAACTGGATAATGGCTGGATGCGGGTGAGCTCTTTGCGCTGGGAGGGTGAGCGCTTCAGCATTGGCGGTATGCCTACCCGCACCACCCGCCTGCTATTACCCGGCGTTGGCTTTTCGAAACTGCAGGTGGACTCTCCTATTGATCCTTCCCGCGGCTTTCGCCTGGAGTTTGGTGTTGCCGGGGGCCTGCGAGATTTCCTGTCAACGGTGGACGTACTGCATCTGACGACCCAGGCCCGGGGCTTGATCACTGTTGCCGACAAGCACCGGTTGCTGACCCGCTTTGAGCTGTCGGGCATTGCCACCAATCGGTTTGCTGATGTGCCGCCTTCCTTGCGGTTCTTTGCCGGTGGTGATCAGAGTGTGCGTGGTTACGGTTATGAAACCCTGTCTCCGGTCGATGAAAATGACGTGTCCGTGGGCGGCCGGTATAAAATAGTCGGCAGTGTCGAGTATCAGTACGAGATTGCCGAAAGATGGCGATTGGCCGCTTTTATCGATGAGGGTAATGCGGTGGATGATCTGTTTGATCCGCTGGCAACCGGCGTCGGCGTGGGTGTGCGCTGGATCAGCCCGGTTGGTCCGATAAGATTCGACGTCGCCAGGGGCCTGGATGACGAGTTTGGCGGCGGCTGGCGCCTGCACTTTTCCATGGGGCCAGAACTATGACGACACCGGAATCCCATGCCACCAACACGGCGGGTCCGGACACCCGGTCTGCGGGTGAGGGCGAGACTCTGGCCACCGGCGGGCTGGGGCGGATACTTCGCCGCTGGCTGACTCGTCTGCTGATCGTATTCGCGGTGCTGATTCTGGTGATCATGCTGGCGATCGGGGGTCTGCTGGCGGCGCTCAATTCGGACACCGGTACCGCCTGGGTTCTGGAAAAGATTCCCGGCCTGGAAACGGAAGCAGCGCAAGGCTCGCTGCTGGGCGAATGGCAGGCTGACCGGCTGCACTGGAGCGGCTATGGCATCAATCTGGCCGTCGAAGCGCCCTATCTTGACTGGTCCCCTACCTGCCTTCTGCGCCAGCGTTTGTGCCTCGACACATTGCACGCCCGGGCGATCGATCTGCGAGTGCAGCCAGGAGACACGGATGGCAGCGCCGGACCCATCGAACTGCCGACCGTCAACTTGCCATTAAGTATTGCCGTGCGTGATGTGGAGCTCGGCACCTTCGACCTGAATGGTGGCCGGATCTGGCAATCGCTGCGGCTGCAGGCTGAGGGGGGTGGTGCCGACTGGCACCTGCAAACTCTGGAAGTGGTCCTTGAAGGTCTTGACGTGGCGGTGAGCGGCCGAATCGAAACCCGGGGCGACTGGCCGCTGGCGCTGGACGTTGCTGCGAACCTGCCGCCGCCTTACGGTGACCGCTGGCGGGTCGCCGGTACCCTGGGGGGCAGCGTCCGTGATCTCCGGCTTGCGCTGTCTTCCGAAGGCTATCTCAATGCCAGTCTCGACGGCCGTCTTGAACCCCTCGATCCGGCCTTGCCGGCGCGGCTGAGATTGTCGTCGCCGGAATTTCTCGCACTGGACACCCTGCCGCCGACGCTGACCCTGCAGGACCTTCAGCTGAACCTGGAGGGTAACCTCGATCAGGGTTATCGGCTCGTTACCCGGGCCGGATTGCCGGGGGAGCCGGATACCATCGCGCTGGCGCTGGACGGCCGCATAACCGCCGAACAGCTGGACCGGATTCAACTGACGCTGACCGGTCCGGCGGCGGTCAGTTCTGCTGCCGGCGCCGCCGATTCTGAAGCTGGTGATAGCGCCGATGAGGGCGAACTTTCGTTTACCGGCCAGGTGTCCTGGGCGGACGGTGTTCAGGCAGAAGGCGATATCGCACTCGATCGGTTCCCCTGGTACTCGTTGCTTCCGGACCTGGATGCACCACCGGTTATCGTCAGTGAGCTGAACGCCAGCGGCCGGTTTGTGGATAACCGCTATGAAGCCAGTCTGTCAGTCGCTGTGCAGGGGCCCCAGGGCGACGCCCGGCTCGACACCTCGCTGGCCGGCGATCTGGAGCAGGTAAGCCTGACCGGCCTGGAGGTCAGTACTGGCGCGGGTCGCCTGACCGGTGATGCCCAGGTCCTGTTTGCCGGGCCCCTCTCCTGGCAGGCAGATCTTGAACTGGATGATTTCAATCCGGGGTACTGGGTACCGGAAGCAGAGGCCAGCATCAGTGGCGATCTCCGTTCCGAAGGCCAGCTCAATGATGGCGTGCCGGCCTTGTGGCTGGCCTGGGATCTGTCCGGGGAAAGACGATCCGAGCCGCTGTCCAGCAAAGGTCGCCTCAGCAGTGAGCAGAACCGCTGGGAAGTCACTGAGCTGGAGGCGACTCTCGGTGACAATCAGGTGTCAGGTACCGGCTTCTGGGAGGGCAAATTCGGCGCCGATCTGATGCTGTCAATTCCTGAGCCAGAGGTTATTGTGCCGGGCCTGACCGGGTCTCTGGAGGGCACAGCAAGCCTTTCCGGCACATTGGAAGAACCACTGGGCGAGTTGCGCCTGGAGGCAGCAGACATTCAGTGGCAGGACCAGGCCCGTATTGGCACTGTCGCGTTGCGAGCCGACCTTGGTGCCGGCAGACGCCTGGACTCCGAGCTGCAGGTAAAGGACATTGTGTCCGCCGAACAGCGAATTGAGAGCCTGACCGCAGCACTCACCGGAACCCCCGAACAGCACCAGCTGGCTCTCGCAGTGGAACACCGTGAGGTAACGGCGGATCTCGGATTCAGTGGCCGCTGGCAGCAAAATGCCGGTGGCGAAGGTGTTGCGGGCTGGCTGGGGCAACTGGCGGAAGGCGTGGTTGAAATAACCGGCCCGGGTCAGCGCTGGGAACTGGATCAGGCGGCCGCCATCCGTTTTCTGCCCGGTCAGGAGCTTACCCTGGCGAGTCATTGCTGGCGCTGGGATGAGAGCGCTCTGTGTTCCGGCAACCAGACCCTGCGGCCGGAACTGGCGGTATCGGTAACCCTGGAACGGTTTCCGGCCATGGCGCTGGATCCTCTGCTGCCGGAGACCCTGCGCTGGGAAGCCATGCTCAATGGTGAGCTGAACGTCGTCATGACCGATGATGGACCCCAGGGCCAGATCCGCCTTGGCGCCGGCCCGGGGGAGGTGTCGGTGGTGACGGAGAGCGACTGGGAATCTCTGAATTATGACGTGCTCGACCTGACCATGGACCTCAATCCGACCGAGGCACTGGCAAGCCTGTTGCTGTCGGGGGATGGCATCGGCGAACTCGCTCTTGACCTGGCGCTGGACCCGAACGATGAAGGATTGCCAGCGCAGGGTACCTTCGAGCTGCGTGGGTTTGATATGGCCCTGGTGGGGGGCTTGCTGGATCTGGAGGAAGTGGCAGGTTCGATCAACGGCGAAGGGCGGCTGGAAGGCCCGCTGATGAACCCTGAAGTGTTTGGCCAGCTACGCCTGGAGAATGGCCGGGTCATTGACCAGGCCATTCCGCTGCCAATGGAGGAGCTTGGAATACTGCTGGAATTTGCCGGTCGCCGTGCCACCCTGGAGGGAACCTGGAGCAGTAACGGAACCGGGCAGGGTGATGTGGGCGGTGAGCTGGACTGGAGCGGCACTCCGGCCCTGTCCCTGAGCCTGGCGGGTGAGGGTTTGCCTGTTACCTACGATCCCTACGCCCGGCTGGAGCTGTCACCAGATCTGACACTGACGTTTTCAGAGGGCGATTTGTCCGTCAGCGGACGGGTCGACATACCGCGGGGAGATATCACCATTCGCCAGCTGCCGGAACAGGCTGTTGCGGTATCTGATGACGAAGTGATTGTTGGCGTGGCCGCAGAGGAACCGGTGGTTCGCAGTTTTGCCATGGATGTTCAGGTCAATGTGGGGTCAGAGCGGGTCACGTTTTCCGGTTTTGGTGTGACCGGTGATCTGGAAGGCGGTTTGCGGGTAGGCAACGACATGGATACCCGCGGTGCCTTGCAACTGACTGATGGACGCTACGCTGCCTTTGGTCAGGAACTGGAGCTTCGCCGCGCCCGCCTGGTGTTCGTGGGGCCGGTGTCTGAACCCTACCTGGATATCGAGGCCATTCGGCGGGTGGACGAGGTGGTGGCGGGAATCCGGCTGTCTGGTCCGGTTTCTGAACCCCGCACGGAGGTTTTCTCGGAGCCGTCCATGTCGCAGAATGAAGCCTTGTCCTACGTCATCCTGGGGCGCCCCCTGCAGGGACAAAGCGATGACGGCCAGATGCAGCGGGCCGCCCTGTCTCTGGGGCTTACCCAGGCCAGCCGGATTACCCGGGGCCTTGGGGAGGAGTTCGGTATCCGGGATCTGACTCTGGAAGCCGAAGGTTCCGGTGAAGACTCCGCCGTGGTTGCCAGTGGCTACCTGACCGACGATCTCAGCATCCGCTACGGTGTCGGATTGTTCGAGCCCATCACCACCGTGGCCCTGCGCTATGACCTGGGTCGCTACTTCTATATCGAGGCCGCCAGCGGGCTGGCGTCGTCCCTCGATATCTTCTATACCCGCAACTTCTGAGGGACGGCGCCGGTCAGCCGTTATCTGAGTTCAAAGGTTGCGCTGACACTGGCCGTCAGTTCCCGCGGACCCACTTCGCTGACAGTATCAGCGGCGCCCATCCGGGCTTCGGCCATCATCACCGGTCCCGGACGGTAGCCGTCCTGGATGTTCAGGGTTTTAACCTTGCCACACTTCATCCCCAGTTCCCCGGCGGCAAACTCGCAGCGACTGCGGGCATCGGCGATGGCACCGGCCAGGGCCTGCCTCTGCAGTTCGGCTTCGCGGGAGTGGAAGAATTGCTGCGGCCCCAGGTGATACTGGATGCCAAGGGCCTGGGCCTCGTCCAGCAAGGGGTTGATCAGTTCAAGGTTGTGTACCTCAAAGCTGATGGTCTGGCTGGCGACGGCAACGGTTTCGCGTTTTTCATTGGCCGACCGCACCGGAAGCTGGCGTTGATAAAGGTTGACCGCCGCATCGCTGTAATCGACCAGCTGATCCCGTACGTCAGCGATTCCGTCGCGCCAGCGGGCCATGGTTTCCCGGACCTGTGCCGATGCCTGGCTGGCGTCGGGGTGCTCAGCTGTAATGGTGAACTGTAGTCGTGCACTGTCGGGCAGGTAGCGCACCCGGCTTTCGCCGCTCAGATTGATCTCTGCAGCCATGGCAAGTGCCGGCAGCAGAAGCACCAGGGTGAGCCATTTCCGGCTGAATAAAAAGCTGGCAGCAGCGGCTGAGAATGTTTTGGTCATGTAAGGCTCCTTTGCGATGTCTAAACGTGGCGTGGTGGAGGATGGGTTGCGCGGCAAGGGCACCTGACTAACCCGTTCCGGTATCGCTGGGCCGGGTCAGCCGTGCCAGCTTCAGATGTTCAGCTGCCCGGATAAATTCCCGGAATATTCTCCGGTGTGGCCCGTTGTATAACAGATATTCGGGATGCCATTGTACGCCCATCAGCCACTGGCCACGGGTGTTTTCGATGCCCTGAACGAACAGATCGTTATCCATGGCGGTTACTCTGAGATCCTTGCCCAGCCAGTGAATGGCCTGGCTATGTATGCGGTTGGCGCCGATATTGCGGGCATTCAGTACCGTTCCCAGGCGGGAGTGGTCAACTACTCTGATGGTCTGCAGGGGCAGCAGCAGTGGCCGGTGCCGGGTGTTTACCCGCATGGGGGTGACATCCTGGCAGAGACTGCCGCCACGGAATACGTTGATCAGCTGGGCGCCACGGCAGATGCCCAGTACCGGTAACTGCAGAGCCTCTGCCGCCGCCAGCAGTTCCTGGTCGGTCTGGTCCCGTTGGCGATCATAACGGTAGTCCAGCGACGGCAGTGGCTCCTGGCCGTAGAGGTTTGGGTGTATGTGCGTTCCCCCGGATAACACCAGCCCGTCCAGCAGGGCAACATCCACCTGGCTGCCGGGCCGGATAAACAGGGTACGGGCGCCGTAAAGTCGCAGTCCCAGGCTGATCAGCCGATCGGTTGTGCGCTTGCGGCGGGGGCCGCTGATGCCGATGGTAAGCCCGGGTATATCAGCCGCTTCCTGATCCTCCGGCTGCGAGTTGCGGTCGGTCATGTCAGATATAGCCTTTCTTTTCTAACCATTCCTCGCAGCGCGAGCGCCAGCTGTTGGTAAGGTTATGGAAGCTGGCCAGCTTGCTCTCGCGGAACATGTTACACAGCTCCCGCAGGTCGTCATGATTGGCGGCCAGTTGCTCCAGCACCACCCAGTCGTTCCAGACGGTGGAGAAATGCCAGGCCGGGTTATCGATATCGCAGTCTGGCAGCCGGTAGTGCAGGGTGGGTCTGGACTTGATCCGGCGGTCGATCACATACCGGGCCAGCAGCTGTTCGTCCAGATAGGCAAACAATGGCAGCAGGTCAAGTGCCCGGTTACGGGTCGGGTTGTCCTTCAGATAGTCCTGCATGAGCTGGGGTATGTCGGGGGTGTAGTCCGTTTTGACAATACGTTCAACATAACCGCTGTCCCAGGGCTCGATGTAGGTGGTCAGTTTACGGCTGAAATCGAGCTGGTGTCGTGCTTTGAGCCAGTCGTAGAGCACCGCGAAGGCCTGCAGATAGCGCACCAGGGTAGGTGCCGAAAGATCCGGCAGTTCCGGGTTCAGCTGCAGGCCGAAGGCGTAATAGACGGACTCCCGGCTACCAAGCGCACCGGCACGTCTGAGTTCATCACACAGGGTCTCGACGGTTTCCAGACGGCTCAAGGGTATCGGCGGGGACACGATCTCAAGGGGTACGATACGCTCTGCGGCGTAGTCAATCACGTCCATGGCGTGGCCGCCAAGCTCCCGCAGGGACTCGGGCAGTCGCTCGTCGCGGAGATCCAGCTCCTTGATGGGATCCGAATCCAGCTCCACCGTAAAATCCCCCAGCGCGGTGTCGACAATGCTGACATAACGGGACTTTTCTCTGGCTTCTCCCTCCAGCAGGCGGGCAGTGAGCGCGACCAGTTCTTCATAACCCAGCCCGGAAATCTCTATCTCAACACCGACTTTACGCTCGTCACCATCTTTATTGGTGAGCCTGTCGGGAAGATGGCATCGGCTCTGTTGCGTCATGGTATTAACTCTCTGCCAGATAAGGAAATTGTGATTTCCGGAAGGACTTTAATGTAACAGGAATACGATGGTACACCAGTGCCGGAGCAGGAACATGCCCGGGGTAAAAGAAGTCGCTACAAAAAACTTTACACTGGATAAGATACTGTATAAGGTTACTTTAACTGTACATAACAACAGCTGTTAAAATTCCCAGTGGCCCCAGCAGCAACGCACCGGATATCGCGAAGCACAAGGCCCGTGCGCACCAGGAGCTCAATCAATGAAGCTGACCGCGAGACAGACCCAGGTACTGGACATCATCCGTCGGTCCATCGACGAGACCGGTTATCCGCCGACCCGTGCCGAAATTGCGACCGAGCTGGGGTTTCGCTCAGCCAATGCGGCCGAAGAGCATTTGCGGGCCCTGGCCCGCAAAGGTGCGATTGAAATGGTGCCCGGTACGAGCCGGGGTATCCGCCTGCCAGAGGCAGAGCCGGACCTGGGGTTGCCGGTGATCGGACAGGTAGCTGCCGGTAGCCCGATTCTGGCCCAGGAACACATTGAGGATTATTGCACGCTCAAGCCGGAGTTCTTTGTGCCTTCGGCTGATTATCTGCTTCGGGTACGCGGCATGAGCATGAAGGACATCGGTATCCTTGACGGTGACCTGCTGGCAGTGCACCGCACTCAGGATGTCCGCAATGGCCAGGTGGTGGTTGCGCGGGTGGGTGAGGAAGTGACGGTCAAGAGATACCGCCGCGAGGGTTCGGTGGTTCTGCTGGTCGCCGAGAACGAAGACTTTGAGCCGATTCGCGTGGATCTGCGGGAACAGGAACTGGAAATTGAAGGTCTTGGCGTTGGTGTCATACGCCAGTCCGGCTTGCATCAGGTTCACTGAAGCCCGGTGTTGTCGCGGGATCGGCCCTTTGGCCATTATTGGTAAAACGTTCAGCAACAGGTGGCATTATGGAACAGCTCAGCTTCACTCAGAATTTTGTCAGACCGTCAGCGGCCGTCGCTGTTGAGGTGGCTGGCTCCGGTATGGTCCGGAACTCTGGTGCTACCCGGACTGCGATTACCGAAAAGCCCGGGGCGATTACCGGCAGAGCGCAGCCGAAAGGGCCACTGGAAGGTCCACTGCAGGGTAATGTCACCGAGATCATTCTGCCTCCGGGGCAGGTCGAGAATTTCCAGTTGTTGTTGCCGATGCTGACTCAGCTGAATCAGGAACGTCGCTGGCTGGCCTGGATTGACCCGCCTCAGGCCCTGGTGAACAAATGGCAGACCCTGCATGGTATTGTTGCCGGAGAAATTCTGGTGTTGCGGTCATCCGCAGACTATTCCGCCTTTGAGCTGGCCGAACGTGCCCTGGGCGCCGGCACCTGTCATGCCGTCGTCATGTGGACCAGCAAGCTGTCTGCGCGGGCGTTTGACGCCCTGCATCGCGCTTCTGCCCAGGGTCGCAGCCACGGTGTGATACTGCGGCAGCGGTAGCCTTGAGGGTCGCGACGTTACTTTTGATATCAGGCCCTTCCGGGCCTGTATTGTTTCTGAGGTAATGGCGTCGAAATCTGGTCAGTGCAGGGTTGGACGGCGGCCTGTCTGATCGTCGTTCGTGCTGTCAGTTTCGTCCCAGTCGGTTGACTCTGTCATTTCCAGAAGCTCCAGGTCATCCTCTAGCGGATCCCATTCTGTGCTCTGGTTAAACTGGCCAACGGCCTGTATGCCGGCATCAATCATGGCGCGGGCAACCGTCATGTCGCGGTTGTCCATCATCTCCCTTGCTTCCCGGGAGAACGAGATACGCACCAGTGGTGCTGAGTCGTCGTCGACCCGGCGCAGGGCGTAGTCGCCATCACCGAGCTGGACGATTTCGTAGAAAGAAGGTGTCATTCAAATCCTTAGCATGTTCGTTTCGGGGGCTTACCACTCGTGGTGGCGCTCACCCAGAATGCCTGTTAATTGCTTCATGGCCTGAAGGCTTGCCTGCAGGCTGGCTGCCGAGCGGTCTGGCCCGGGCGCTGCCGAAACGGCGATGATGTTGTCGTCAGACACCGTTTTTTGTTGTCGGGGCGGCGCATGTTCACTGGCGGCCAGCAGATCCAGGTGATGCCACCAGCTGTCCGGCATATGGATCAGTTCTGTCAGTTCATGTATTTCCGGTACGTCGCCTATCAGCTGTTCCAGCTCCGCCAGTGTTTGCGGACTGGCCTGTTTGTGCTGGTAATAACGGGCAATCAGCACCAGTAACAGCTGACGACTGCGCAAAGCCAGCTCGATTGCGCCTTGCAGGCAGGCCTCCCGATCGGGTGCCTGAACCTGGCTCTCTGCCAGCCGGGCAAGCTGGAGTGCCAGAAACAATTTCCGACTGACAAGACTGTGCCACTGAGCTGACATGATGGCCTGTCCACCTCCGATCCTGATGACACGGCACCCGCAAGGGCTTGATCATAAATCGAGGTCAATGCCGTCGATTCGAATCGACCATTGTATCAGCTTGGGCCCGGGGTTTCCTCTGTTGTATTTCTCCGTCTGCAACCGCAATCCGCAATCAGAATACAGCGGTTAGTTCTCCGGGGTGGGGGCCTGTATACTCAGGTCTGTTGTGCAGGCACTGTGCTCCTTTTGTCTTGCCGCCAGCTCAGCGCACTAACCAATCGGGGAAACGAGCCATGGCAACTCATAACGCAGAACTCGAACAGCTGGACACCAGAATCGCCGAACTCAAGGAAGCGCTGGATACCCGTAACTGGGATCTGATCGGCGAGCTGAACGCCAGTGTCCCGCAATTTATTGAGCCGGTCATGCAGGCGCTGGAAGCGGGCAAGCTCAGCCCGACCGCAGTGCAGAAGCGACTGGAAACGCTTCGAATATTTTGTGACAGTGCCGAGGCCGATGCCCGCGAAGCCCGTGAAGAAGCCGCTAAAGCGCTGAAAGATGTGGGCAAGAACCATAAGGCGGCAAAGGCCTACGCCAGGGTTTCTGATGGCCCGGACAAACCCTGAGGGTTGCGTCATTAAATTGACTCTTTGTCATTAAACGACTTAAATACCGCACACACGGCCAGTTTGGCCGAAACAGTGCGCGCGTCATTCCCGGTGGCAGGCAGTAAACAGGTCGAATGAGACCTCTGGGCCTCTTATCCCGGCGGCGCGCATCAGGTCAAGGTATGACCCGGACGGGACACTGGTCAGTACAACAACGCTCGCAGCCGGATTTCCTACCGGTCCTTGCTTTCAGGTAAAGAGATTCGTTCGAATGTCAAAAAACAACACGGTTCTGGTGTTGAGTCGGGATCCGGAGCGAGGTCGCGACCTCGTGACCATTCTGCAGTTTGTCGGCGAAGAACTGGTGCTCCCGGACTCTGAGTCGCGGCAGCTGCTGGCGGGGAGCGGCGGCATAGACCGGGAAGCGTTGGCCAACACCGGCGTGGTGGTTGTGGACGGCAGTGACAGTGGCCAGGCCTGTGAGGACATTCGTCGGGTGACCACCCTGGAAGAGGGGCTGCCGGTATTACTGGTGGGCGATCCTGAGCTCGCCGGTCTGGGCGAGGGGGAGTTGTCCCGTATCATTGCCCGTCTTGAATGGCCTCTGAATTACACCAAGTTTGTGGATTCCCTGTACCGCGCGCAGATCTACCGTGATCAGTACACCCGTTCCCGGGAGCGGGGACAGCAGCGGGGTATTACCCTGTTCCGGAGTCTGGTGGGAACCAGCCGCAACGTTCAGTCGGTCCGCCAGCTGATGGCGCAGGTAGCGGACAAGGATGTCAGTGTGCTGATCACCGGTGAGTCCGGAACCGGCAAGGAGGTCGTGGCGCGGAATCTTCATTACCATTCACCGCGCCGGGAAAAGCCTTTTGTTCCTGTGAATTGTGGCGCTATTCCGGCGGAGCTGCTGGAAAGTGAGCTGTTCGGCCATGAGAAGGGCGCGTTTACCGGCGCTATTACCTCCAGAGTCGGCCGGTTTGAGCTGGCGGAAGGTGGCACTCTGTTTCTCGATGAGATCGGTGACATGCCGCTGAATATGCAGGTCAAGATACTCAGGGTGTTGCAGGAGCGCACCTTCGAGCGGGTAGGCAGTAACCGGACCCAGAGTGCGGATGTCCGCATTGTCGCCGCCACCCACAAGGATCTGGAGCGGATGATTGTCAGTGGCGACTTCCGGGAAGACCTGTTTTACCGCCTCAATGTATTCCCCATCGAAATGCCGGCACTGCGGGAACGTGTCGAGGATATCCCGCTGCTGATCAACGAACTGATCGCTCGCATGGAAAAGGAAAAGCGCGGTTCCCTGCGGCTCAATTCCGCCGCTATCCTGAGCCTGTGTCGTCATGACTGGCCGGGTAACGTGCGGGAACTGGCCAACCTGATCGAGCGCCTGGCCATCATGCACCCGTACGGGGTGATCGGTGTCCAGGAGCTGCCCAAGAAGTTCCGTTATGTGGATGACTACGATGAAAACCGTCCCATGGAAGATGAGGGCGGCATGCCATCGGGTATCCCTGGTCTGATTGGTCTGGATGCGCCGGCGCTGCTGCCGGTGAACGGTATCGACCTGAAGGATTATCTGGGCAATCTTGAAAAGCAGCTGATTCAGCAGGCGCTGGATGAAGCCGGTGGAGTGGTAGCCCGAGCGGCTGAGAAACTGCGCATCCGCCGCACGACCCTGGTTGAGAAGGTCCGCAAGTATGGGCTGCGCGATGAAGAGGATGCCGGCTGAGAGCCGGCTTCCGGGAAAGTGACGGTTTATTGTCATCCCGGCTTGTTTCAATCCTTCTTTCCATGATTTCTTCTATTTAATCTTTGTTTTTAAAGGTTATTTCTAACCTGGCATCAATTCTGCTAAACCTCCCCTGAATCAAAGATCCGATCAGGTATCCATGGTGGGTACCGGTTGTCAGGGGGAAACATGACACAGCTTCAGTCCGCCATTACCACAGCCCGCAACGGCCGACAGAGTTATGGTCCGACAGCGGACGCCAACGACAAGGTGACCGCCCTGTTCCCCATGGAGGACGACGACGCCGCGGTGGACACCGCGCTGGATCTGTTTAACCAGATGTCCCGCCAGATTACCGACTCCTATCGCACGCTTGAATCCCGGGTTAACCAGCTTTCCGGTGAACTGACCGCAGAGAGCCGTCAGAGGCAGCGGGAACTCGAGGAAAAGGAGCGTCTGGCGGATCGGCTATCCACGCTGTTGCAGGCCTTGCCGGCCGGCGTCATCGTTCTGGACAGTCAGGGTGTGGTGACCCAGTGCAACCGGGCCGCCGAAGGTCTGCTGGGAGAGCCGTTGGGTGGCGAGCGCTGGGTCAACGTGATTCGCCGCTGTTTTGCCCCACGCAGCGACGATGGCCACGAAGTCTCCCTGAAAGACGGCCGTCGGGTCAGTATTGAAATCCGCACCATGGAAAACCAGCCGGGCCAGCTGATCCTGCTCACGGATCTGACCGAAACCCGCCAGCTTCAGTCCCAGCTTGCCCATGCCCAGCGTCTGTCCGCCATGGGCAAGATGGTGGCCTCGCTGGCTCATCAGATCCGCACCCCGCTGTCTGCGGCCATCCTTTACGGCGGTCACCTTGCCCAGCCGGAACTGGACGATGAACTGCGGGTACGCTGTGCCGACCGGCTGATGTCCCGGCTGACCCACCTGGAAAGTCAGGTGCGTGACATGCTGACCTTTGCCCGGGGTGAGACCCGTCTGGCGGAGGCATTGTCTTCACGGCGTCTGCTTCAGGCCTTGCGATCGGCCACTGACGGCCTGAATCCCGGTACCGGCGTTGAAGTGACTGTCGAGGC
Organism: uncultured Marinobacter sp.; assembly: GCF_963974375.1. GTDB lineage: Bacteria > Pseudomonadota > Gammaproteobacteria > Pseudomonadales > Oleiphilaceae > Marinobacter. The sequence goes on along the minus strand of NZ_CAXBDN010000055.1, from coordinate 1,920 downwards.
CAGTGGTCGCGATGTGCCGCTGATGTGCAACCGCGAGGCATTGGTGGGAGCCTGCATGAATCTGGTGAACAACAGTATTGAAGCCGGCGCTAGCCGGGTTCAGGTTACGCTGACCGGTGGCCGGGAAGGTCTGGTAATTGATGTTATTGATGATGGCCCCGGGTTTACATCCACCCCGGCGGGTCAGCTGATGGAGGCTTTCTACACCACCAAATCCCATGGCACCGGCCTGGGCCTTGCAGTGGTACAGGCTGTCGTAAAAGCCCATAACGGGCAGTTTGATTTCGAATCTCCGGCCAGCGGCGGTGCCCACGGGCGCATCCGCTTGCCTGCCGTCAGCGGCACGTCCGTGTTTTCGGAACACAGTTAAAAGAACAGGTGGAGAGCATCATGGCACGACCCCGCATTCTTATCGTCGAAGACGACCACGACCTGCGAGAGGCGCTGGTAACCACGCTGGAACTGGCGAAATTCCGGGTGGAGGAGGCGGCTTCCGCCGAGCAGGCACTGGATCTGCTGGCGCAGACGTCAGTCGATATGGTGATCAGCGATGTCAACATGCCCGGTATGTCCGGGCATGAGCTGTTGGCGGAAGTGCTGAGACGGCATCCGGGGCTGCCGATGATGCTGATCACCGCCTACGGTCAGATCAGCCACGCGGTCAGTGCGATGCAATCTGGTGCTATTGATTACCTGGTCAAGCCCTTTGAATCCCAGGTGCTGGTTGAAGCGGTTGAAAAGGTGGTTGGCGGCAGCAAGACCCGCCGCAAGGATCAGCCGGTGGCGGAAGACCCTATCAGCAAGCGTCTGTTCCAGCTGGCCACGAAGGTGGCGGCCAGCGATTCCACCGTCATGATTTCCGGCGAGAGCGGCACCGGCAAGGAAGTACTGGCCCGCTTCATTCACCAGCAGTCCCCCCGGGCGGATCAGCCGTTTGTGGCCATTAACTGCGCGGCGATTCCGGAAAATATGCTGGAAGCCATCCTGTTCGGTCATGAAAAAGGGGCCTTCACCGGCGCCCACGCCTCGGTACCCGGCAAGTTCGAGCAGGCCAACGGTGGCACTATTTTGCTGGACGAGATTTCAGAGATGGATCTGGGACTTCAGTCCAAGCTGTTGCGGGTTTTGCAGGAGCGGGAAGTGGAACGGGTTGGCGGCCGCCGTACCATCACGCTGGATGTGCGGGTGCTGGCGACCACCAACCGTGATCTGGGCGATTATGTGCGGGAAGGCAAGTTCCGGGAAGATCTGTATTACCGGTTGAGTGTGCTGCCCATGCACTGGCATCCGCTGCGGGAACGGGTGGGGGATATCCTGCCCCTGGCAGAGTATCTGCTGCGTCAGCACTGCCAGAAAATGAAGCTCAGCGGCATCCGCTTTGATGAAAGTGCCCGTCGGGCGCTGGTTGCCCATGACTGGCCCGGCAATGTGCGGGAAATGGACAACGCGGTGCAGCGGGCTCTGGTTTTGCATCAGGGCAGTTCGATTGAGGCGGGGGACCTGTGTCTGGATATGGGCATCAGCGGGCTGACCCAGTCCCGGCCGGCGGTGATCAGTGAATCAGTGCCGGAGCAGGTGTTTGCCGTCGACGTGGCAGATCAGCCGATGGCTGGTGTGGCTGCGACGCCTGCACAGGAGCATGACCAGGCGGGCTCCCTCGGAGATGACCTGCGTCGCCGGGAATTCCGCATTATTATCGATACCCTCAAGCGCGAGCGGGGGCGTCGCAATCGTGCGGCTGAGCAGTTGGGTATCAGTCCCCGCACCCTGCGTTACAAGCTTGCGCAGATGCGTGAGTTTGGTATTGATCCCGATGCTGAGCTGGCTATGGCCGTGTAGGTTTGGTTTGGGAAATTTAGTTGGGAGTAGTCAGGCGTCGGATGGGTCTTGCCAGAATACGCTGTAAATACGTCCCTGTAC
>NZ_CAXBDN010000054.1:0-18790 GCF_963974375.1 uncultured Marinobacter sp. | reverse complement strand
GCGGGATCGACGATTTCCAGATGAACCAGCGGTACCGCGATACCGGTACGTACCCGACGGGCCGCCTGTTGCTCCAGTGGCACTTCCAGGTCGGCCGGCTTCAGGTGCGTGGCGGCCAGCAGCGGGCAGGTCTCCGACATGCCGTAACCGGTGTACATGCGAATACCCAGCTTGGCGCCGGCCTTGCACAGACCTTCGGTCATGGCGCTGCCGCCGATCAGAACGTGCCAGTTGCTGAGATCTGCAGTCTTGATGGACTCGGTACCCAGCATCATCTGCATGATGGTCGGTACGCAGTGCGAGAAGGTGACATTGTGTTCTTTGATCAGGTCAACCAGCAGCTCCGGCTCGTAGCGGCCAGGGTAGACCTGCTTGATGCCCAGCATGGTGGCGGCATACGGAATGCCCCAGGCATGCACGTGGAACATGGGGGTGACCGGCATGTAAACAGTGTTGGAGCGCAGGAACGGTGATTCGTCGCTGGACGCCAGGCTGCCAACCTGTGCCATGGTATGCAGTACCAGTTGACGATGGCTGAAGTACACACCCTTCGGGTTGCCGGTCGTACCGGTGGTGTAGAAGGTGGTGGCGATGCTGTTCTCGTCGAAATCCGGGAAGTCGTAGTGAGTATCCGCTTTCGCCAGCAGTGCTTCGTACTCGCCGATTGTATTCAGGCTGGTTTCTTTGGCGTCTTTCTCGTCGGTGAGCTGGATGTAGCTCTTGACGGTGGTCAGTTGTCCCTGCACCTGCTCCAGCAGGGGAACAAAATCTTCGTGTACCAGCACCATGTCGTCTTCGGCGTGGTTCATGGTGTAAACGATCTGTTCAGGGGACAGGCGCACGTTCACTGTGTGCAACACGGCACCAATCATCGGAATGGCGAAAAAGCATTCCAGGTAGCGGGGCGTGTCCCAGTCCATGACGGCAACCACGTCGCCAGGACCAACGCCGGCTTCGGTGAGGGCGTTGGCCAGCCGGTGAATGCGTTCCACCAGGTCAGTGTAGGTGTACTTGCTGCGTTTGCCGTAGACGATTTCCTGATCCGGGTTGTAACGGGGACCGGAAACCAGAAGCTGCTTGATCAGCAGCTGGTACTGGTATGCGTTGTTAGCGGAGGGGATTTTTTTTGTGTTGACCATGCTGGAACTACCTCATGTCTCGTGAGTTCATGTTATATCGAGATCCGGTTGCTAATCTGACACAGTTCGCCCGGGACGAAAACCCTGTCAGATCGCAGCCTTGTTTTAATTCTTTTAATTACAAGGTTTTACTGATTTTCTGAGCCATTCTCTTTGCGTGAGTTGGCGTCATCGTGGTCCGGAGGAATCATGCTTTCCGGGCTGCCCTCGTAACCGCTACGAAGCTTGTGGGTATCCGGATCGTAGCTGTCCCGAAGTTCGTCCTTCACCGTGCCGTCCCACAGGGGTACGCCGACAAAGTAGCCGGCGCGGCCAATCACATGTGCGGCGATGGGGGCGGTCAGCAGGATGAAGATGATAATCGCAATGGCGCGGGTGAGCACTACAGAATCGGCAAAGTACATCGCTACGCCGGCCATGGTAAACATGGCACCCATGGCACCGGCCTTGGTAGAGGCGTGCATACGGGTAGGCAGGTCCGGCAGCCGCACAATGCCTACGGCGGCCAGCAGCATAAACGAAGCACCCGCCAGCAGCAGGATGCTGACGATCCAGTCACTCATTTTTACGACCCCCGCGTTCCACGAACCTGGCAAAACCAATGGCGGCCAGAAACGCTGTCAATGCAATAACAATGGCCACATCCAGCAGGCTGGATACGTTGGTATTGATGGCGTGCACACCCACGTAGCCCACGACGATGGAGGCGATGAGCTCCAGCGCGACGACCCGGTCAGGCAATGACGGCCCCCTGGTCAGGCGTATGAACGCCATCAACAGAGCCGCTGACAGCATGATGTAAACGATGTTGATAACAAAATCGATCAACCTGGACCTCCCTAGCGCATGATCTGGAGCAGGCGATGCTCCAGCTCTTTAAGGTCCCGACGCAGGCCTTCTTCATCCTGCAGGAACATGGCGTGGATATACAGCACCTTGCGGTCATCGGAGATGTCCAGGCTCAGGGTGCCAGGGGTCAGCGAGATCACACTGGAGAGGAACATGATCTCCACGTCGGTTTGTGCCTCAAGGGGAAAACCGATCACACCGGGTTTCATGTACCAGACCGGGGTGGCAACGTCGTAGGCAACCCGGAAGTTAGCCTTGATCAGTTCCTGCAAAAAATAGAACACGAACGCGATGATACGGCCAATCCGCTTGGCATACCCATTCAGCACCGGCACATGGTTCTGCAGCACCATCAGCGCCAGAAAGGCAAAAATAAAGCCGGTCAGGAAATTCAGCGCGGTGAAGGAGCCACTGAGGGCGACCCAGGCCAGCGCCAGGGCGACGTTACAGAAGAAACCGATCATGGTTGTGCTCCCTCTCCCAGAACCGCCTCAATGTAGAGCTGTGGGTTCAGCAACTGGGTAGCGGCCATTTCCGCCAGGTCGTAGATTGGCTGCCCCCACAGGCCGATCAGAACGGTACAGGTGCCCAGTCCCACCACCGGGACATAGTAGGCCCAGGAGTGCTTCTCGTGGAGTTTACCCTCAAGACGTGAGGGATCGGCGGCGTCTTCCGGAAGTTTTTTCCAGAACACCTCAGCCCAGATCTTGATCATGGAGTAGAGGGTCAGCAGGCCCACCAGCAATGCGATACCGGTGACCACCCACTCGCCGGCCTCGATACCGGCCCGGATCACGATGAACTTGGCGAAGAAGCCGGACAATGGCGGAATGCCGGCCAGGGACAGGGCGGGGATCAGGAACAGTATCGCCAGCACAGGTTTGGCCTTGTAGACACCGCCCAGCTTCTTCAGCTCATAGCTGCCCAGTAGCCGGTACACGATGCCGCTGACCAGGAACAGATTCGTCTTCACGATGATGTGATGCATGATGTAGAACACGCCACCGATAAGCGCCAGCGGCGTGTACAGAGCCAGGCCCAGCAGCATGTAACCGATCTGACTGACGATGTGGAACGACAGTATCCGGCGGAACTCGAACTGGGCCGCCGCGCCCAGAACACCGGTCAGCATGGTCAGGGTGGCTGCCCACAACAGGATGGTATGGGTGTAGTCGGTGTCCTGGGTGAAAATCAGGGTGAATACCCGGAACAGGGCGTACACCCCCACCTTGGTCAGCAAACCGGCGAACAAGGCAGACACCGCCACCTGAGGCGTGTGATAAGAAGCCGGCAGCCAGAAAAACAGCGGAAACGCCGCCGCCTTGATGCCAAAGGAAACCATGAACATCATGGCAATAACCGTGATCATTCCCGGGTCTTCGGTGGCGGCCACTTTCTGGGCAATATCTGCCATGTTCAGGGTGCCAATGGTGCCGTAAAGCAGACCCACCGCCGACAGGAAAATGGCCGAGGAGAACAGGTTCAGGGTCACGTACTTGATGGCGCCTTCCATCTGGGCTTTCTCGCCACCCAGGGTCAGCAGGGCAAAGGATGCCAGCAGCATCACCTCAAACCAGACGAACAGGTTGAAGATGTCGCCGGTCAGGAAGGAGCCACCGACACCGGCCAGCAGCAGATGCATCAGCGGGTAATAGCCGAACTTCTCGTGGCCCCGCGGGGTAGAGGCCAGCGAGTAGATGGCAATTGCCAGGCCGATAATGCCGTTCAGTACTACCATGATGGCGCTGAGCATATCGGACACCAGCACTATGCTGAACGGCGCCGGCCAACTGCCCATCTCCATCACCAGAAAGCCCTGGTCCATGGTGCTGCGTAACAGCCAGACGCCACTGATCAGCATGGCCAGGGTGGCGGCTACGGCCAGAATTCGCTGGAAACGTACCGAGCGCCACAGTGCCAGTGACAGGGCGCCGGCAAACAACGGAATCAGAATCGGGAGAGCGAGTTCCAAAATCAAGTATCGGTATCCTTCATCTGGTCCAGATCGTCAGTTTGTACAATCTCGTAGGCACGGCGAATCAGTACCACGGAAAACGCCAGCACCCCGAACGCAATCACAATGGCGGTCAGGATCAGTGCCTGGGGCAGTGGGTCAGCTACCGCCCCGGCCGGTGCCATGGCGCCTTCGGGAATCAGTGGCGGGGCACCCCGGGTCATACCGGCGACCACAAAAATCAGCAGGTTTGCGGAGTTGCTCAACAGCATCAGTCCGATAACCAGCTTGACGATAGAGCGCCGCAGCATCATGTAGATGGCACAGGCAAACAGCAGGCCGACAACATAGGCCATCAGGGTTTCCATGCACTTCTCCCTTCATGCCGGTGACGTTGGCTGACCGATTGCGACAGCCAGTGGTTGAGTGTGGTCAATCTTCTTCCGCCTCCATCAGTCCGATCACGAAAATGGTGATGGTACCCAGCACCGCCAGATACACGCCGATATCAAAAATCAGTACCGTCGAAAGCTTGAGGTAGTCATCGCCTGGTAGCGGCAGCTCCCACCAGTGGGCGGTAAAAATGGGTTGACCCGAGAAAATGGCCGGCAATGTCGAGGCCAGGCCCAGTAACAACCCGATTGCCAGGAAATCACGGGGCCACATGCGCATCAGCTTGCGGGTGGCTTCAGCGCCGAAAGAAAACGCATAGAGCACAAAGGCACTGGCAGCCACCAGTCCGCCGATAAAGCCGCCGCCGGGCTCATCGTGACCTCGAAGCAGCAAAAACACCGAGAACATCAGCTGCAGCGGCATGATAAACAGCGCTGCGGTGTGGAGTATCAGGGTATTGGATTTCATGGCTTGTGCTGATCCTCCGCCTTGAGCTTGAGCATGCTGTGAACGCCCAGCGCTGCCAGGGCCAGAACAAAGATTTCACCCAGGGTATCCAGCGCCCGGAAGTCCACCAGAATCACGTTCACAATATTGCGGCCGTAGGCCAGAGGACCGCTGTTCTCGACGTAGTAGGAGGAGATGGGCTCGAAGTACTGAATGTCCAGGGTGGCCAGCATCAGCAGCGTCATGACCAAGCCTGCAAAAATTGCCACACTCAGGTCGCGGATGCGCTCAAAGGGCGACGACAGGTTGACGAATTCCGGCAGTTTGAACAGCACCAGTACCAGCAGGATCACGGTCAGGGTTTCTACCAGCAACTGGGTGATACCCAGATCGGGGGCGCTGAACAGAATGAATATCAGCGCCACCGCAAAGCCCATGACACCCACCGAGGCGACGGAGCCAAGCCGCGAGTGGGTAGAGCTGGCGAACACTGCAGAGGCCACCAGCAACAGGGCAATGCCCCATTCGTAAAAGTGGCTGTCGGCCAGGCTCAGCGACAGATTGACGTCGAAACGGGTCACCAGGGTATACCCCGTAAGACCGAAAGTGACGGCCACCAGCAGCAGCAGATACAAACCGAGAACGCCATTCTGCAGAACCCGGGTCTGCCAGCTGGCGAGATAGGTTATACCTTCCATAAACCTGAAGTAGCCGGCTTCCGGACCAAATCTGGCGCCTGCGGTGTTGATGGCATAAAGGTTGGGCTGCAGTTTCGGCCACATCCGATAAAGCAGAATGCCCAGAGCGAGACTTATGCCGGAAAGAATCAGCGGCTCATTCACGCCATGCCACAGCGCCAGATAGGAATCTACGTTGTAACCGGCCACGGCCGACATGGCCGGTTGCAGAAAGGCGGCTTCCGGAAACCAGGGCAGCAGGCCGAACACCAGTGCGGTGATTGACAGGAAGGCCGGCCCGGCCAGCATGCCCACCGGCGCCTCGTGGGGCGTTTTGGGAGTGTTGCCGGCGGCTCCGAAGAAGGGCTTCACCGCCACCAGACCGGCCACACCCACCACCAGCATGGCGGAAGCGACGGCCACCAGGGTGAGCGCCGTTGACCAGAAGGGAGCCGCCAGAACTGCCTCGAACAACAACTCCTTGGCGATAAATCCGAACAGGGGCGGCAGTCCGGCCAGCGACAGCGCTGCGAGACAGGCGAACAGCGCCGTCAGGGGCATGCTGTGCCGCAAACCGCCCATACGGGTAATGTCCTTGGTGCCGGTTTCATGGTCCAGGGCACCGGCAATCATGAACAGGGCACCCTTATAGAGGGAGTGCGCCACCAGGAAGCAGGCAAACGCCGTCATGGCCAGTTCTGTGCCGATACCGATCAGCAGGGTCAGGGTGCCCAGGGCCATGATCGTCGAATAGGCCAGGACCTTCTTGATACCGGTACTGCTGAAGGCAAACCAGGCGCCGACAAACATGGTCAGGGCACCGAAGAACATCAGTGCATGGCTCCACAGTTCGCCTTCACCGAGCGACGGGTTCAGCCGCGCCATCAGATAAATGCCGGCTTTGACCATGGTGGCGGAGTGCAGATAGGCCGATACCGGTGTCGGCGCGGCCATGGCATTGGGCAACCAGAAGTGGAACGGGGTCTGGGCAGACTTGGTAAAGGCACCGGCGAGAATGCAGATCACCGCCGCGGTGTAGAAGGCATGCTGATGCAGGGGTTCATTCGACGCCAGAATTTCGGACAGTGAGTAACTGCCGGACATGGCCGCCAGCAGAATCAGGCCCGCCATCAGTGCCAGACCGCCGGCGGCAGTCACGAAGAGGCCTTGCAGGGCGCATTTGCGGGCGTCCATGTCTTCGTGATTGAAGCCGATCAGCATGTAGGAGGTGATACTGGTGAGTTCCCAGAATACAAACAGGCTCACCAGATTGTCGGACAGCACCAGGCCCAGCATGGAGGCCATAAACGACAGCATGATGACGAAGAAGCGGGCCAGATAGGGGTGGCCGTCGAGATAGGAGCCCGCATAAATCAGTATAAAGGTGCCGATAACACTGATCAGTAACGCAAAGGTGAGGGAAAGACCGTCGACCAGAAAGTTCAGGTTGATGCCAAGACCCGGCAGCCAGGCATATTCCAGCAACACCGACTGACCTGCGCTGACCTCGGGAATAAAGCCTGCAAAATAACCTGCCAGCACCGCTGGCAGTATGGCCAGGACCCACCCGACATAACGGCCGCTGAAACGGTGCACGAGGGGGGCGGCAATGGCCAGCAGGAAACCCGATAGTACGGCTAGCAGCATAGGTAACTGAGACTCCGTTTCTGGCCAGTGGGCTGACCGGTCGTACGACTAGATTGTTTCAGTCAGGCGCTTTGGCCTTACCGTCATGAGGTTGTTGCCGGAACAAGGACAAGAGCCTATCCAACGAGTCGCCTTAAGGCAAGATTGACCGCCACAGCTATCCATGGTTCCCCCCCCTGTTTTCAATGCTGACAGGGCAGATTGCTGTATAGCTTTTATTAATGCTGTATGGCGGACATTCTGCGTTTTGTGTGGGTTTTCACCGGAGGATGACCTGTGCCGCACTTCTTCGGTGCCAGCGCCTGCTTGTGATCCAATTTGGTGCATTTTGCCTGAAGACCGCTCCTGATTAGTGCCTTATCCGGTGGCGCATGCACCAAACACGCTCCTGAGTTCCTGTCTCCATTCCGCGTAATATTGACAAGTCATTGATAAAAAAAGATTTAAATGAGCGGCCCCAGTCTGGCACACACCTTGCAAAACTCAGTGCACGAGGCGGTTGCTCACACTCCGCCCTGCGCTAAACCCGCGCACTGAGTATTCAAAAAAAGCAAGGAGAAGCACACGTGACCAATGTTAAAAAAAGCGTTTCGACGAAACTGGGCAGCTTGCTGGCCGCCGCGGCCCTTACCCTGGGCAGCACCACTCTCTATGCAGAAGAAGGTCCGATCAAGGTAGGTGTACTGCATTCCCTTTCCGGCACCATGGCCATCAGTGAAACCGCATTGAAAGACACCATCCTGATGCTGGTTGAACAGCAGAACGCGGAGGGCGGCCTGCTGGGTCGCGAGCTGGAAGCCGTGGTGGTGGACCCGGCCTCCAACTGGCCCCTGTTTGCGGAGCGTGCCCGTGAACTGTTGGCCCAGGAAAAAGTGGACGTGATTTTCGGTAACTGGACGTCGGTCTCCCGCAAAGCGGTTCTGCCGGTGGTGGAAGAGCTGAACGGTCTGCTGTTCTACCCGGTTCAGTATGAAGGGGAAGAGTCTTCCGAGAACGTCTTCTATACTGGCGCCGCGCCCAACCAGCAGGCGATTCCTGCGGTGGATTACCTGATGAACGAAATCGGTGTCGAGCGCTGGGTGCTGGCGGGCACTGACTACGTCTACCCCCGGACCACCAACCGCATTCTGGAAGCCTACCTGAAAGACAGCGGTGTGGCGGCAGAAGACATCATGATCAACTACACCCCGTTCGGTCACTCTGACTGGCAGAACATCGTTGCCGACATCAAGCGCTTCGGTTCTGCCGGCAAGAAAACTGCCGTGGTGTCCACCATCAACGGCGACGCCAACGTTCCCTTCTACCGTGAACTGGGCAACCAGGGCATTTCCGCTACCGATATTCCTGTCGTCGCCTTCTCCGTTGGCGAGCAGGAGCTGTCCGGTCTTGACACAGGACCACTGGTGGGCCATCTGGCCGCCTGGAACTATTTCATGAGCGTGGACAGCGACGTCAACTACGACTTCATTGATGCCTGGATCGAATTCACCGGTGACGAAAACGCGGTGACCAACGATCCGATGGAAGCCCACTACATCGGCTTCAACATGTGGGCAGAGGCCGTTCGCAAGGCAGGAACCACCGATCCTGACGCTATCAAGGACGCCATCATCGGAGTCGCGGTACCCAACCTGACCGGTGGCTACGCTGCCATGATGCCCAACCATCACATCACCAAGCCGGTGCTGATTGGTGAAATCCAGGACAACGGCCAGTTCTCCATCGTCTGGCAGACCCCGTCCACTGTTGCTGGCGACGCCTGGTCTGATTTCCTGCCGGGCTCCCGTGACCTGATCGCCGACTGGCGCGTGCCCATGCGCTGCGGTAACTACAACGTGGCCGAAGGCGCTTGCGGTGGCAGCAAGGCCAAGGAAGAAGCGGCCGAAGCTCTGGGCGAATAAGCGTCGAATAGCGGGGGCCGGTATGTTGGCTCCCGCTGCCGGTTTCGGCCGTTGCAAGGCTCACGAAATTCCATTCCTCAATTCCAAGACAGGACTGAACCATGAGCATCCTCCGATCGCTCACAGGGACACTGCTTGCCTGCCTGCTGGCGTTCTCCGGCGGACTTGTGGCAGACGAAAACGATCCGGGACAGGCATTGCTGGAAGCACTGGCCGGCGCTGCCGGCGCCCAGCAACAGCAGGCTCTCGACGATATTGTGGCCAGTGGCGACGAACGTGCGCGCCAGTGGCTGGCCGCCTACGGGAATAACCGCCCGAGTCAGAATCGCCGCACCGGACAGCTGGTCATTGTGCTGGACAACCGGGGCCGTGACTGGACGGTAGCGGACGCCCTCACCGGTGAGAATCTGGGTGAGGTCTCCCGCCGCGATCTTGATCGCATCAACATCAACAATGCACTTCGTAGCCAGCTGCAAAGCACCCTCGCGCTGCTCGACCTCTACGCTGAGCGGGTCGAGACCCGTCGCACAGCGGCAGAAGGCCTGCTGGGCAACGTCGACGAATCCATGGTAGAGCCGCTCAGAGCGGTTCTTGAAGAAGAGACCGACGGCCGGGTCATCAACCGGCTGGAACAGGCCCTTGCCATTTACGACGTAGGGCAGGGCGACATCGACGCCGTGGCCGTATTGGCCGGGAGTCTCCACAGTAACGCCCGGGCGGCACTGAACCAGGCCACCCGCAGCGACAACCCACTGCTGGTGGCCGAAGCCAAAAAGGCCCTGCTGTCGGTTGAGCAAAAGCTGAAGATGAACCGTGCCGCACAAACCCTGTATTTCGGTTTGTCCCTGGGCTCTGTGCTGGTACTGGCGGCCATTGGTCTGGCCATTACCTTTGGGGTTATGGGTGTCATCAACATGGCCCATGGCGAACTGATCATGTTGGGGGCCTACACCACCTGGGGCATGCAGCAGCTGTTGCCCGGTCAGCCCGGCCTGGCGCTGATACTTTCCATTCCTGCCGGCTTCATGGTGGCCGCCCTGGTGGGCATCGCCATTGAGCGGGGTGTTATCCAGTTCCTCAAGGGCCGCCCCCTGGAAACCCTGCTGGCTACCTTCGGGGTCAGTCTGATCCTGCAGCAGCTGGTCCGTACCGTTATTTCGCCCCTCAACCGCCCGGTGGTCACGCCGGAATGGATGAGTGGCTCGCTGGTGATCAATGACGCCCTGTCGCTGACCCTGAACCGCATGTACGTGCTGGGCTTTGCCCTGGTGGTGTTCGCGGCACTGATGCTGATCATGCGCAGGACCCGGCTGGGGCTGGAAGTGCGGGCCGTCACCCAGAACCGGGCCATGGCCCGGTCCATGGGCATCCGCGCCACCCGGGTCGACATCATGACCTTCGCCCTGGGTTCCGGCGTGGCCGGTCTGGCCGGTGTGGCCTTGTCACAGCTCACCAACGTGGGACCGAACCTGGGCCAGAACTACATCATTGACTCGTTCATGGTGGTGGTCTTCGGCGGTGTCGGCAACCTGTGGGGCACCCTGGTGGCCGGTCTGACCCTGGGCACCATCAACCAGCTGCTCGAACCCTGGGCTGGCGCCGTACTGGCCAAGATCATCGTGCTGGTGTTCATCATCCTGTTCATTCAGAAACGCCCCCGGGGACTCTTTCCCCAGAAGGGCCGTGCGGCGGAGGGCTAGGGTGTGTCTCGTCTAACTAATCTAAAAAAATCAGTCAGAAGGGACACGATATGTGGTTAACAAGACCATTACAGGAGCGCTCTACCCAGATATTTCTTGGCGTGCTGTTTGCCGCCATGGTGCTGGTCACCATTTTGCACCTGGCTCTGGATCCGGGGCACCCGCTGTATGTGAGTGCTTACACGGTCAACCTGCTGGGCAAGTACCTGTGCTACGCACTGCTGGCGGTAGCGGTTGATCTGGTGTGGGGTTACCTGGGCATTCTCAGCCTGGGTCACGGTGCCTTTTTTGCCCTCGGCGGCTACGCCATGGGCATGTACCTGATGCGCCAGATCGGCGATCGCGGCACCTATGGTGATCCGATACTGCCGGACTTCATGGTGTTCCTGAGCTGGGAGTCGCTGCCCTGGTACTGGCAGGGCTTTGATATGGCCTGGTTTGCCTTTGCCATGGTGCTGCTGGCGCCGGGCCTGCTGGCCCTGGTGTTCGGCTGGCTGGCGTTCCGCTCACGGGTGACCGGGGTGTACCTGTCCATCATCACCCAGGCCCTGACCTTTGCCCTGATGCTCGCGTTCTTCCGCAACGAAATGGGTTTTGGTGGCAACAACGGCCTGACCGATTTCCGGGATCTGCTCGGCTTTAACCTGCGCAGTGACGCTACCCGGCTGGGGCTGTTCCTCGCCACCGGCATTGCCCTCGCCATTGGCTACCTGATCTGCCGCGGCATTGTCACCAGCAAGCTGGGCCGGGTCAGCGTGGCCTGCCGTGATGCCGAGGCCCGTACCCGGTTCCTGGGTTACCGGGTGGAGCGGGTACAGCTGTTCGTGTTCGTGGTCTCCGCCATGTTGGCCGGTGTGGCCGGTGCACTTTATGTGCCGCAGGTGGGCATCATCAACCCCAGCGAGTTCTCGCCCATCTTCTCCATCGAGATCGTGGTGTGGGTCGCCCTGGGTGGACGCGCCACGCTTTATGGTGCGGTCATCGGCGCCATTCTGGTGAACTACGCCAAAACCGTCTTTACTGGAGTGATGCCGGATGCCTGGTTGTTCGCGCTCGGTGCGCTGTTTGTGCTGGTGACCGTGTTCCTGCCCAAAGGTATTGCCGGCCTGGTATCGAACCTGCGCCAGTCCCGCAAGGGCAGCGATGATACTGAGGGCAAAGACAACCCCGAAGCCAGGGAGGCCACTGCATGAGACTGATCGAGCAACTCTCCCAGCGGGACAGGGTCTTTGATTTTATAGCCCCGGCGGCGTCCCCGGTGGATGTGCGCCACGGGCCGATTCTGTACCTGGAAGATGTCAACGTCAGCTTCGACGGCTTCAAGGCCATCAACAACCTGAACCTGACCATCGATGATGGCGAACTGCGCTGCATCATCGGCCCCAACGGTGCGGGCAAGACCACCATGATGGACATCATCACCGGAAAAACCCGGCCGGATACCGGATCGGTCTGGTTCGGCAGTCGCCACAACCTGCTGACCATGAGCGAACCGGACATCGCCAGCCTGGGAATCGGCCGCAAGTTCCAGAAGCCCACGGTGTTTGAGGCACTCACCGTGTTCGAGAACCTGGAACTGGCCATGGCCGCCGACAAGCGGGTATTCCCGACACTGACGGCAGTGATGAAACCGGAATTCCGGGAGCGCATCGACGAAGTGCTGGAAATGATCGGCCTGACCGACCTGCGGGATCGCCCGGCGGGCATCCTGTCCCACGGCCAGAAACAGTGGCTGGAAATCGGCATGCTGCTGATGCAGCGACCACGGCTGCTGCTGGTGGATGAGCCGGTAGCGGGCATGACCGAACAGGAAATGGAACGCACCGCCGAACTGCTCACGAGCCTTGCCGGTAAACAATCGGTAGTGGTGGTGGAGCACGATATGGGCTTTGTCCGCTCCATTGCCCGCCAGGTGACGGTACTGCACCAGGGCAGCGTGCTGGCGGAAGGCACCATGGACCAGGTCTCCAGCGACCCGGAAGTCATCAAGGTGTATCTCGGGGAGGAGGCCTGATGTTACAGATCGAAAAACTGAACCAGTTCTACGGCGAGAGCCACACCTTGTGGGACCTGGACCTGGACGTGCCCGAGGGCAAGTGTACCTGCGTAATGGGCCGCAACGGCGTTGGCAAGACCACCCTGATGAAATGCGTAATGGGTGAGGAGACTACCTCTGATGGCAATATCCGCTTCGCCGGCGACGTGGAGCTCACCAAGCGCAAGATCGAAGACCGCTCCCGCCTGGGTATCGGCTACGTTCCCCAGGGCCGGCAGATCTTCCCGCTGATGACCGTGGAAGAAAACCTGCGCACCGGTCTGGCGGCCCGGGGCGATGGCCTGAAATCCATCCCCCCGCGCATCTACGACCTGTTCCCGGTATTGAAGGAAATGAAAAACCGGCGCGGCGGTGACCTGTCCGGCGGCCAGCAACAGCAACTGGCCATCGGCCGGGCCCTGGTGCTGGAGCCGAGGTTGCTGATTCTCGACGAACCGGGGGAGGGCATCCAGCCCAACATCGTCACCCAGATCGGCGAAGTCATCCGCCGACTGATCAAGGAGGACGGCCTGACCGTGCTGTTGGTGGAGCAGAAGCTACCCTTCGCCCGCAAATACGCCGACCGCTTCGCCATACTCGACCGGGGCCGCCGGGTGGCGGAAGGAGAGATCGCCGGGCTGTCTGACGAACTCATCAAGAAACACCTGACCGTATGACTATTTATCAGGCCATTCCGCCCCTGGCCGAGTCCGGCCACCGGTTCGACCAGGGCCGGCGCTGGGCTGCGTCCCTGGACCTGGGCTTCGTAAACCGGGAAGAGGGCCTGCGAACGGTAACTCGCCTGGCCCGGGCCCGTCACATGGGCCCGTTGCGGGTACAGCGGCCCTTCTACCCGGAAGGCAAAAACGGCTGCTGCCACGTATATCTGCTGCACCCTCCGGGCGGCCTGGTCAGCGGCGACGCCCTGAGCATCAGCGCCACCGTAGGCGAACGCGCCCAGGCCCTGCTGACCACCCCGGCCGCCGCCAAACTCTACAAGGCCGACAGCCACGGCGTCGCCTGGGCCCAGCACACCCGGCTGCAGGTAGAAGACAAAGGCATCCTCGAGTACCTGCCCCAGGAAACCCTCGCCTTCGACGGCTCCCGGGGCCACCAGAGCACCACCATAGAACTGACCGGCGCCGCCCGCTGCCTGGGCTGGGAAATCCTCGCCCTCGGCCGCCCGGCCAGCGATCTGCCCTTTGTCACCGGCCATCTGGAACAGAGCTTCCGCCTGACCAGAGACGGCAAACCCCTGTGGCAGGAACGCCAGATACTGGACCCGAAACACCGCCGCTTCCGCGGCAAATGGGGCCAGGGCGGCGCCACCGTACAAGCCACCCTGTGGGTAGCCGGCCTGGAAGACGAAGCCGCCGCCATCGAAGAACTGCGGGCAAACCTGCCCGACCACAGCCGCTGGGCCGTCACCCGACGCCACGGCGTGCTGCTACTGCGCTATCTGGGCAACGAGCGCAACGAGGCCTGGGCAATCTGCCAGCAAGCCTGGGAACTGCTCCGCCCGGCACTGAACGGCCAGCCGGCCCATATACCCAGGATCTGGCTGACATGACTGGTTTAACTCAAAAGCCTGAAGCGGTGAGCGGGTATGTCCTTCCGGGACCGACAAAAACATGGATGTTTTTGTCGAGCCTCCATGGAGGGATTTACGGCGTGTCCCGGAAGGACATACCCGCTCGCCGATGCACCCAAAGTATATGGAGAGCACCATGGAACTGACCCCAAGAGACAAAGACAAGCTCATGCTGTTTACCGCCGCCCTGCTGGCGGAAAGGCGCAAAGCCCGGGGCATCAAACTCAACTACCCGGAAGCCGTGGCCCTGATCAGCGCTGAAATCATGGAAGGCGCCCGCGAGGTCCGCACTGTGGCGGACATGATGAGTGCCGGCCGGGAAATCCTGACCCGGGACGACGTGATGGAAGGTATCGCGGAAATGGTGGACGAAGTACAGGTAGAAGCCACCTTCCCGGACGGCACCAAGCTGGTCACAGTCCACAACCCCATAGTCTGAGGAGCCTGCGATGATACCCGGCGAATACCAACTCAAAAGCGGCGACATCGAACTCTGTGCCGGCCGCGAACGCATCACCCTGGAAGTGGCCAACACAGGCGACCGGCCCGTGCAGATCGGCTCTCACTACCACTTCGCCGAAGCCAACCCGGCCCTGACCTTCGATCGCAAAAAAGCCCGGGGCTACCGCCTCGACGTGGCCGCAGGCACCGCCATCCGCTTCGAACCCGGCCAGACCCGCGAAGTCACCTTGATTCCTTACACCGGCGGCCGCGAAATCTACGGCTTCCGTGGTGATGTCATGGGGAAGCTTGATACATGAGGGAGTTGCTTTCGGGCGATGTGCCAGGGTCAGGGTGTGGTGCCTCTTTCCAGGACACGCCCGTGAACCCATCCCTGGGGGGCTCGGCTCCAGCCATCCCTGGCTGGAGACGGTCCTGGAAAGAGGCCCCAAACCCTGTCCCGGAAGCTGATGGTGCTGGTCGCCCCAAAAAGCGGTTTTCATGCTTAAGGTTTGAGGAAAGTCTTGCAGTTCAATACTCGCGCCGCGGAAGACAGGAATTAAGTTCGCAAGGGGTGATCGGGTAGGTCTTTCCGAAACCGTCTGTGGCCAGGGATGGCCACAGCCGAGCCCTACATGGACGTACTTGCGGGCGTGTTTCGGAAAGACCTACCCGAGCGCCCCGGACACCCAAATCCAAAAGGCTGCCGCAAAAATCGCGGAAGCCCATAAAAGAGAACGAGGGTAAAACATGAAAATTACCAGACAGGCCTACGCCGACATGTACGGCCCCACCACCGGGGACCGCGTCCGCCTGGGCGACACCGAACTCTGGATAGAAGTGGAAAAAGACTTTACCCACTACGGCGACGAAGTGAAATTCGGCGGCGGCAAAGTCATCCGTGACGGCATGGGCCAGAGCCAGCGCGCCGACGAAACCGTTATGGACACCGTCATCACCAACGCCCTGATTCTGGACTGGTGGGGCATCGTCAAAGCAGACGTGGGCATCCAGCGCGGCCGCATTGCCGCCATCGGCAAAGCCGGCAACCCCGACACCCAGCCGGACGTCACCATCGTCATCGGCCCGGGCACCGAAATCATCGCCGGTGAAGGCAAAATCCTCACCGCCGGCGGCATCGATTCCCACATCCACTTCATCTGCCCTCAGCAGATCGAAGAAGCCCTGATGAGCGGCATCACCACCATGCTGGGCGGCGGCACCGGGCCGGCCACCGGCACCAACGCCACCACCTGTACCCCCGGCCCCTGGCACATCGGCAAAATGCTTCAGGCCGTGGACGACATGCCCATGAACATCGGCTTTCTCGGCAAAGGCAACGCCAGCCTGCCGGAAGCGCTGGAGCAGCAACTCAACTACGGCGCCATGGGCCTGAAACTGCACGAAGACTGGGGCACCACCCCGGCCTCCATCGACAACTGCCTGACCATTGCCGACAAATACGACGTACAGGTGGCCATCCACACCGACACCCTGAACGAATCCGGGTTTGTGGAAGACACCCTGGCCGCCTTCAAGGGCCGCTGCATTCACACCTACCACACCGAAGGCGCCGGCGGCGGCCATGCCCCCGATATCATCACCGCCTGCTCCAAGGATTACGTACTGCCGTCGTCCACCAACCCGACCCGGCCCTACACCGTCAACACCATCGACGAACACCTGGACATGCTGATGGTGTGCCACCACCTGGATCCCAACATCCCGGAAGACGTGGCCTTCGCCGATTCCCGGATTCGTCGGGAGACCATCGCCGCAGAAGACATCCTGCACGACCTGGGCGTGATCTCCATGATCGCCTCCGACTCCCAGGCCATGGGCCGGGTCGGCGAAGTGGTCTGCCGGACCTGGCAAACCGCCCATAAAATGAAAGTCCAGCGGGGCCTGCTGCCGGAAGACGAAAGCCAGGGCGCGGACAACTTCCGCAGCAAACGCTACATCGCCAAATACACCATCAACCCGGCCATCACCCACGGCATCGCCCATGAGGTGGGCTCCATAGAAAACGGCAAAATGGCCGACCTGGTGCTGTGGGATCCGGCGTTTTTCGGTGTAAAACCCGCGCTCATCCTGAAAGGCGGCATGATCGCTGCAGCACCGATGGGTGACCCCAACGCCTCCATCCCCACGCCGCAGCCGGTGCACTACCGCACCATGTTCGGCGCCCTGGGCCGGGCCGCCAGCGCGACCCGCGTCAGCTTCGTCAGCCAGGTGGCCCTGGACGCCGGCATCGGCAAGGAACTGGGCCTGCACAGCCCGCTGTCTGCCTGCAAAAACGTCCGCAGCGTGCGCAAGACCGACATGAAACTCAACGACGCCTGCCCCCACATCACCGTGGACCCGCAGACTTACGAAGTGCATGCCGACGGCGAACTGCTGACCTGCGAGCCAGCCACTGAGCTGCCCCTGGCCCAGCGTTACCACCTGTTTTGAGGAGCACACCTGTGAGCAAAGACATTCCACGGGACTGCCAACCAGGGGACAAGCATGCTTGAACTGACACAACGAATAGAGCCCACAGAACAGGCAGAGATCTACGACACCCTGACCCTGCCGTACGAACTGCGCATCCGCGGCCGGCTGCGGGCCACCACCGACAACGGCCACGACGTGGGCCTGTTCCTGGACCGTGGCCCGGTACTGCGTAGCGGCGACTGCCTGCAAGCCGCCGGCGGCGAGGTTATCCGCATCAAGGCCGCAGACGAACCCGTCACCAGCGCCCACATCGACCCCGGCATGCCCCTGGCCCGGTTGTGCTACCACCTGGGCAACCGCCACGTCTCCCTGGCCATCGGCGTCGACGATAAAGGCAAAGGCTGGGTGCGATTCCCGCCGGACCACGTCCTGGAAGAACTGGCCGTGCGCCTGGGCGCCACCCTGGAACACCACCAGGCCCCCTTCGACCCCGAACCCGGCGCCTACGACAAAGCCGGCCAGGAAGCACACAGCCACGGCCATAGTCATAGCCATAAATCAGGCCATGACCACAGCCACCAGCACGGCCACAGCCATGACCATAGCCACTGACAACACGGCCGGCCAACTGGACGACCTGGCCCTGCTGGGCCTGATGCAACTCACCAGCCCGGCACTGCCCATCGGCGCCTTCGCCTGGTCCCAGGGCCTGGAAAGCGCCTTCGAACTGGGCTGGGTAACCAACGAAGACCAACTGGGCGACTGGCTGGAAGGCGTACTGGAAGACGGCATCAGCCGCTGCGAACTGCCCCTGCTGGCCCGCCTGCAACAGGCCTGGTCAAAACAGGACGTAGCCGCCGTCAGCCACTGGAACGACTGGCTGCACGCCACCCGGGAAACCGCCGAACTGGTGGACGAAGACACCCGCCTGGGCACCGCCCTGGTCCGCCTGCTGGGCAGCCTTGAACTGCTGCCCCCGGAAGGCAGCCTGCCGGCGACACCGGGCTACGTCACCGTATTCGCCTGGACGGCCCACACCCGACGGGTACCGGTACGCCAGACCTTGCTGGGATTCGCCTGGGCCTGGCTGGAAAATCAGCTGGCAGTGGCCTGCAAAGCCCTGCCACTGGGCCACACCGCCGCCCAGCGCCTGACCGAACGACTCCGGCCCCGGCTGGTAGTCGCCGTCGACCAGGCCATGGCCCGACCGGATGAAGACCTGGGCCCCATGCTACCGGGCCTGGCATTGGCCAGTGCGTTACACGAAACACAATACTCCCGGTTATTCCGGAGCTGATTTTAACTTACTGAAGGCTACTCGGAGTTCGAGAGCGCGTGGTCGGGGACCTTTTCCGGGACCGTAAAAAACAGGGATGTTTTTTACGAGCCTACAGGGACGTATCTACGGCGTGTCCCGGAAAAGGTCACCGATCATGCGCTAACTCCGGAACCAGAAGACAAGAGGAAGATGCCATGAAACATTGCCTGAGAGTTGGAGTAGGGGGCCCAGTTGGCTCCGGAAAAACCGCCTTGCTGCGCCAGTTGTGCCTGGCCCTGCGGGACCACTACAACATCGCCGT
>NZ_CAXBDN010000053.1:0-18923 GCF_963974375.1 uncultured Marinobacter sp. | reverse complement strand
GAGCCGATGACCCGTGCCGCAAAAATCACAAAAGTGTTAACCACACCCTGGATAAGGGCGAGGGTAACCATGTCACCATTGGCAACGTGGCCGATTTCATGGCCAAGTACCGCGCGGATCTCTTCCTTGTCGAATCGTTGCAACAGGCCTTCACTGACCGCCACCAGTGCATCGTTCTTGTTCCAGCCAGTGGCAAACGCATTGGACTGGGTGGCCGGGAAAATGGCCACTTCCGGTGTTTTGATGCCGGCTTTTTTCGACAGTTCGGCAACCGTATCCACCAGCCAGCGTTCAGCAGGGGTGCGGGGCGACTCGATGACCTTCGCTCCGGTGGCCCGCTTGGCCATGAACTTTGACATCAGCAGGGAAATAAACGAGCCGGCGAAGCCAAAGACTGCCGCGAAAATGAGCAACGACTGATAGTTGATACCACTGCCGGCCAGGTAATGGTCCACGCCCAGCAGACGCAGGGTAATGCTGGCCACCAGAACGACAGCAATGTTGGTTGCCAGAAACAGCAGTATTCTCATGGTGTACTCCCGAGGGTGACAATGGCTTGCCCAGGATATCTGGTCATTTGCCCGCAATTTCAATCATCTGACAAGTATTTAATGGTTGCTGGCGGGACCCATGGGCTCATGGAAAAATGCTTCCCGCATCACCTTGCCGACCGTTGTTGCGCTGCCTTTATGAATGGCCTCCCGAAGCAGGTAGATAAAGGTGGACCGGTCTTCCATAAGCGAAGCGGAAACTGGCGGGGCCGACGCATTCAGCGTCAGGTCGGGGTGGATAGCCTCAGGTGCCGGCATGCTCAGGCGAACAAAAGCCCGCTGGGTCAGTACGGCCTGATCCAGTGCTTCCTGACGAATGGTGTCGATGTAGCGCAACAGACCCTCTTCCTGCAGCCACAGCAGCGCGCCGAAGCAGGCCTGGTGCCTGGGACTGTGAAGTCCGAACTCATCGGGATCATCCGGGCCCGCAATGTCTTCCACGAAGAGGTTGATGCGACGTGGAAACACACTGTAAAGCTGCAGCAGCGCTATAGCCGCGTCCCGGTAAAACTCCTCGATATGAATGTCGGGCAAACGTCCCTCCTTGTCAGCGCCAGTTGTTCAGAAAGCGGGCAAGGCGCCCCATGGCATCTTCCAGCGCGTCGACCCGGGGCAGGAACACGACCCGGAAGTGCTGACGGTCATCAATATTGAAGCCGGAACCCTGAACCAGCAGCATTTTCTCCTGCTGTAGCAGGTCGAGGACGAATTTTTCATCGTCATCAATCGGGTACATGGCCGGATCCAGTTTCGGGAACAGGTAGAGTGCGCCTTTGGGCTTCACGCAGCTGACCCCGGGAATGCTGTTGAGGAGTGACCAGGCCACTTCCCGCTGCTCGTAGAGCCGGCCCCCCGGCGCCACCAGGTCGTCAATGGACTGGTAACCGCCGAGTGCGGTCTGGATACCCAACTGCGCCGGTACGTTGGCACAAAGGCGCATTGAAGCCAGCATGTCGATGCCCTCAATAAGATCCTTGGCCTTATGTTTTGCACCGCTGATGATCAGCCAGCCGGAACGGTAGCCGGCCGCCCGGTAGTTCTTCGACAGGCCACTGTAGGTAAAGAACAGAACGTCGTCTGCCAGCGCCGCGGTGGATATGTGCTCTATGCCGTCGTACAGCACCTTGTCGTAGATTTCGTCCGACAGGATGATCAGGTTGTGCTGGCGGGCCATTTCGATAACTTCTGCCAGCAGCTCAGGCGGGTAGACTGCCCCTGTCGGGTTATTGGGGTTAATCAGTACAATGGCTTTGGTACGGCTGGTGATCTTGCGACGCATGTCGTCGAGATCCGGAAACCAGTCCTGCTGCTCGTCGCAGCGGTAGTGCACCGGCTTGCCGCTGGACAGGGTGACAGCCGCTGTCCACAGGGGGTAATCCGGCGCCGGTACCAGCACCTCATCACCGGTATTGAGCATTGCCTGCATGGACATGACAATCAGCTCACTGACACCATTGCCCAGGTAGATGTCATCGATATCGACCTTGTCGATGCCCCGTTGCTGGCAGTAATGCATGACCGCCTTGCGGGCAGAGAACAGGCCTTTGGATTCAACATAACCCTGGGCCTGATGCATGTTATAGATGATGTCCTGCTGGATTTCCTCGGGCACATCCAGCTCGAAGGCGGCGGGGTTACCGATGTTCAGCTTGAGCACCCGGTGGCCTTCTTCTTCGAGGCGACGGGCCTCACGCATAACCGGGCCGCGTATTTCGTAGCATACGTTATCCAGTTTGGCGGATTTTCTGTAATTCTGCATAGTCGCTGGGTTTCCCGAGGGTGAACGTGCCAGTCGTCAGTGACCGGCGGTGATACCGGTGCAAGCGGCTCTGACGCGTATCGATCGTTCGCTTGCAAAGCTCCATTCTAGCGGAGGGGCGGGTTAAAAAAACAGAGCATTTCTGTTGGAATTGTGATGAAAAATGGCAAATCGGACGGACACTTGGCTTAACAAGTGAGATTGTCGCTCAGCATTGCCTTGCGAATTAAGTTGTGGGCAATATAATTGGGTGAATTAACCAGGGAGCAGATTATGTCCGACAACAGCATTTACGGCATAGAGGTCACCGATATTAAAGGTCAGGCCCATCCGATGAGCGATTACAGCGGCAAGGTTCTGCTGATCGTCAATACCGCCAGCAAATGTGGGTTTACTCCCCAGTTCGAAGGTTTGCAGGTGTTGTACGATGAGCTCAACGACAAGGGGCTTGAAGTACTGGGGTTTCCCTGCAACCAGTTCCTGAGCCAGGACCCGGCGGATAACGATACTATCAGCCAGTTCTGCAGTCTCAACTACGGCGTCAGCTTTCCGATGTTCGCCAAAGTGGAGGTGAACGGCCCGGACACCCATCCACTGTTTGCCCTGCTGAAATCAGAAGCGAAAGGACTGATGGGATCAGAAAAAGTGAAGTGGAATTTCACCAAATTTCTGGTTGGCCGCAATGGGCAGGTGGTTCGCCGATACCCGCCCACCACCAAACCCGGGGCCATTCGCAAGGACATCGAGGAGCAGTTGCAGGCATGACCGAAGACCAGAACCCCCTGGCGCTGGATAACCAGCTCTGCTTTGCGCTCTATGCGCTGAACCGGGCGGTTACGGCCCGTTATCGTCCGTTGCTGGCAGACCTGTCACTGACCTATCCCCAGTACCTGGTGATGTTGGTTCTCTGGGAAGCGGACGCCCGGGGGCAGCAGGCACGGGTGTCAGAGATTGGCCAGCGTCTGCGGCTGGATTCCGGCACGCTGACGCCGTTGTTGCAGCGGCTTGAGCAACGGGGGCTGATCCGGCGCCAGCGTCGTTCTGACGATGAGCGCGTGGTTGAGGCCATTCTGACCGATGAAGGCCGTGAATTGCGCAGTCGTGCGGGCCAGGTGCCATTACAGTTACTGTGTGAGCTGGGGGAAGAGCCAGAGCAGATACTGGCCCTGAAGGATCAGCTGCGGAGTATGCTCAGCCGGCTGGAAGCGAGGGGATCCGGGATGCCCAGCGTCTGATGATCTCGTCCAGGAGCTGACGGCTGTACGGCTTGGTGATGTAGTCATCCATGCCGGCGGCGATGCAGGCTTCCTGATCGCCAGCCATGACATTGGCGGTCACGGCGATAATCGGCAAGTGCTGCCATTCAGGGTGCTGGCGGATTCTGCGGGTGGCTTCGTAACCGTCCATCACCGGCATCTGACAATCCATCAGAACCATGTCATAAGGCCTGGCGGCCAGCGCCGCCAGGGCGCGTTCGCCGTTCTCTGCGAGATCAACCTCGTGGCCGAGCTTCTGCAGCAGTGCAGAGGCGACAATCTGATTCACCCGGTTGTCTTCCACCAGCAGAATGCGGCAGTGGCGAGCCGGAAGCATGGTGTCGGTTGCCCTCCGGGCAGGAGTGATATCGGCCTTTGGGTTGCGGTCATGATCCGCCGTTAAAGGCAGTGTTACCACAAACCGGCTGCCCTCATTTTCGCTGGATGTAACGGTTATCTGGCCATGCATGTGTTCCACCAGCTGATAGCATAGTGAGAGCCCCAGCCCGGTGCCGCCGTAGCGGCGGGTGGTATCCGCGTTGGCCTGGGAGAAGGGTGTAAAGATCCGGTCAAGCTGATCTCCGGAAAGGCCAATGCCGGTATCGGCTACCACTATCCGGATACCGTCGTTTCCCGGTTCAATGGTTAATCTGATCTCCCCGATATCGGTAAACTTGATCGCGTTGGACAACAGGTTGTTGAGTATCTGCCGTATCCGAGTGGGATCGCCAAGATAGGCGTCTGCCAGCGTCGGGCTGAGATTCAGGTTAAAGTCGAGTCCCTTGCGGCGGGCCTGTTCCCGGTGCAGGGTGGCGCAGTCTCCCGCCAGTTCACGAAGATCAAACCGGATAACCTCCAGGCTCAGTTTGCCGGCCTCCACTTTGGAAATATCCAGAATGTCATTCAACAGGCTCAGCAGGCTCTGGCCGGCGGTCTGGGCAATGGCCAGCTGATGCCGCTGTGTCGGCTCAAGGTCACCCTCCAGGGCCAGCTCCAGCATCCCCAGAATGCCATTAAGCGGAGTTCTGATTTCGTGGCTCATGCTGGCCAGAAAACGGGCCCGCGACCGTGCCTTGTTAACGGCGTCTTCCTTGGCTTTGACCAGTGCCTTGTTGCCTCGCTGCAGGGCTTCATTTTTTTCAGAAATTTCCCGGGTGCGGTCTTCCACTTCCCGTTCCAGCGCCGTGGAGTAGTCTTTCATGCGGCTTTCCACTTGCCGCATTTGCACCAGGCTGGCTTCCACCGTTTCCAGGTGGCGGTTAATAATGCCAACCATGGTGCCGATCTCATCCCGCTCATGGCTCGGTGGTGTTGGCAACCGTGTTTTCTCCGGATCGTCCTTGGCCTGCTCCAGGGTTTCGATCACACGCAGAATGGGTTTGGTGAGCACAAAATAGAAAGCAAACAGCAGCAGTGCCGACAAAGCGAGGCTCTTGAAGAAGCCACTGACAATGGTAAACACGGCGCGATCGAGAAACTGCTGACCAAAATAACGGGGAGTGATGGTGAGCACCAGATCACCCAGTGGTATGTCTTGCAGTTCATTGACCTGAAGCGAGGCCTGATAGGTCCTGGTATCGCCAAACAGCAGGTCACTGATAACCGGATACCGGAAATCCGTACGTCCACCACTGGCAGCTGCAACCGTGCGCTGATTCGAATCCACAAGGCGGGCATCGATCACCGCCTTGTGGTGAAGCATGCCTTCCAGCAACTCACCGGCAAGCCGGGTATCGATGTTGTAAGCAATCTGTGACGCGGGGCTGTGGCTGATGTCCATCAGTGCATGGATATCCTGATCCATGTCGGTGAGAGCCCTGCGATAGTCGAGGCTGACCTGAATCAGATTAAGAAACAGCCCAAGCACCATGGCCAGTAACACTGTGTCCCGGGTCAGACGGTAGGAAAGCCGTGTCTTGAACAGATTGATCACAATCGGGTTATTCCTTGCCCTTCAATGAGAGGGCCAGTATGGCTGGCCTGCTCAGTCGTCGTAGTCGGCTTTTTTCTTCCAGGCATCGTCATGCAGGAAGCTGTCCCAGTCTTTGTCCAGCCGGTTTTGCTGTTCGGCAGAACGGGAGCTTTCACCGCTGGTGAGTTCGGTTTCCAACTCCCGGATGCGTTGCTTGAAGCTTTGCACAGCCTTCTGGGCAAGGGCATTCTCACTGGATTTCGCCATCTCGCTGGCGGCAAGGTGGTAGGCATGGATCGCCTTTCTCAGCTCGTTCTGGCGAATATGCTCCCTGGCCTGAAACACCTGCAGGTCGGCGTGAGTCTTGTGGATCAGAAACAGTACGTAACGCAGATGATTGCGGGCGCTGTTGGCAGGCAATTTTCCGGATTTGTGAAGAAATTCCACCAGTTTGAACAAACCCTGGAGCAGTTCCTTCACATAATTGGCCTTGTCAGGCGTGTCGATACGGATATCCGGGTGTTCGTCGGTACCCTCGACCACTTTCTGCTTTTCGCCAGTGACCTTGCCTAGCCAGTCGTTGACCGGCAGAGCGGACTTTTCCTGGGCCAGTTGCTGGCAGATTTCTTCCATACGGTGCAGCAGCAACAACTTGATATCCTTGTTCAGATACGGTGCTGGCAGCTCCTCATAGAGTCGGCGGGCGCGGTTGTAGGCGTCTTCCAGGGCGGTGACACGGCGCATTCGTTCGATTTTTGCCCGCTCTCGCATTTGGCTGAACACCACAATGACAACGGAAATAACAACAACACCGATGAGTAACAGAACAATGGTAGTGGTATCCATGAACGCGTGTACCGCTCCGCTGATAATTATTGGTTAGTATGACGTACGGATCAGCAAACACCAGGCGCCTTTCAGAAGCATTCCCGAAGACGAAACAGGCTATGCAAGTATCCGGAAGACTAGCAGAAAACTTCACAGGCTTCCGTTGCAATCTGTTACCGGTGATATAATTCCGGCTCTGCAGCTGAATGCTGATCCGAAACTGCTGTCCGCAAGGTGAGTGCTCATGGATATTTCCCGGGTTGATCTGAATCTGCTGGTCTATCTGGACGTGTTGCTGCGGGAGCGGAATGTCACCAAGGCGGCCAACCACCTGGGTATCACCCAGCCCGCCATGAGCAACGGCCTGCGGCGCTTGCGGGACCTGTTTGGCGATCCCTTGCTGGTACGCACCAGTGAGGGCATGAGCCCGACGGAACGGGCACTGGAACTGCAACCTCTGGTGCGCAATATTCTTTCGGATATCGAGCAGGCGGTGCAGGAGCATACGCCATTTTCCGCCCAGCAAAGCCAGCGGGTGTTCCGCATCATGGCCAGTGACTACGCCGAATCCTGCCTGATGCCCCGGGTACTGCGGCGGCTCCGGCAGGAGGCTCCCAACGTCATTCTGGACGTACTGACGCCCAGTGATGTCAGCTTTCAGGACGTAGAGCAGGGCCGTCTCGATATGGCCATCAACCGGTTTGACAAAATTCCCCAGTCGTTCCACCAGAAAACCCTGTGGATCGAGTATTTTGCCTGTCTGATGAACCGGCGAAATCCCATTCTGAAAGACCCCTTTACCCTTGACAGTTACCTGAACGCGAGTCATATCTGGGTCAGTAAAACCGGTTTTGGCGTTGGTGTGGGGGTGAATCCGAAGGATGTTCAGCGCCTCGGGTGGGTCGATGAAGCTCTGGGGCTGATGGGCAGAAAACGCCACATTTCGGTGTTTACCCGGCACTATCAGGTGGCGATGCTGTTGGCCGAACAGCACGATCTGATTGCGACCCTGCCCAGCCGGGCCGCCTGGTTACAACGGGAAAACCAGAACCTGATGATCAAGCCGCCACCCTTCGATATTCCGCCGTTCGAGCTGAAAATGGCCTGGAGCCCGCTGTTGCAGCACAACGCTGATCACCAGTGGCTGCGGCGGCTGGTGACGGAAGTGGCAGAGGAGGTGGACGAAGAGTTTGCTGATTTCGGCGGCCAGTTCGAGGCGGAGTTCGGTATTGATCGTCAGCCCCGGGCCGGTCATTCAGATCGGTAGTTCCCTCAGCTCCAGCGAGGGTCGGGCGCTGTCCCACATGCGCTGGAACTGTTCTGCCAGGAGTTTGACCCGGCCGCTGTCGGCAAAGTTGGCGAAACCCTCTGGCCGGTCGAAGCGATGGCGCACCAGAATGCCTTCCCGGTCTGCCAGCATGAACGGACGTTCCTCCAGGGGATAATCGGGGTTCACCAGGCGCAGGCTGATGTGGCTTGGCAGCCGGCGCATCAGTTCCACCAGTTGGTGGCGGCGTTTGACCAGTGGCTTGTCGTCATGGATCAGCAGACGCACTTCGCTGATGCGGTGACGGCGGGGGAGCAGAGACAGAATGTCGCGGAATCGTTGCCGGTCATACAGGTCGTGATCCAGCAGGCGATCGTAAAGCCAGAGCCGGTGAACCGCCTGGCCCGCCAGTGAATCCATCAGTGCCGGCACGGACTGCTCCTGCTCAATCAGCCAGCTTTGGTCATCCTTGCCCAGCATCATGGGTCTGTCGCGGACAGGTGTCTGTGCCAGGGCGGCTGTAACCAGGGTTGGTGCCAGACAGCGCATGCTGTAATGGGGGATGCCCGCATCCTCATACTGATCGGAGCAGACATGAAATCCGTTGCGCTGGTAAAAGGGCACTGCATGGTGCTGGGCAGAAAGCTGAAGGTCGTCCACCTCAGCGGCGGCGTCCTGCATCACCCGCCGCAATAACGCCTGTCCGGCGCCTTTGCCCCGGTACTGCGGAAGTACCGCCATGCGGCCGATATGAGCGGTGTCGTCAAGGGTTGAAATGACTCTGGCAACGGCGATCGGCGTATTGTCCGGCAACACCGCCAGGTAATGGTCGGCGAGCTCATCGGTGTCGTCCCACTCCAGCTCCAGTGGCACCTTCTGTTCTTCAACAAAGACCCGGTGCCGGATCTCGCGCACCGCTGCCGGAGCCAGTTGCCAGGAATATTTACGGAATCTCGGAGTCATTCGAAATACACACTGCCCTGATTGTGCAATACGGTTAACAGTTCGGCCAGAGTATCGTCCGCGCACAGCGCCAGCAGCGCCTGCTGATCTGGCCGGCTAGCGGCACAAAGTACCTGCGCCAGCGGACGTGCATCGCCACTGAGCAGGTATCTGTCGCCGTCCACAAACAGCGCCGTCTGCTGTTCCAACCCGGTATAGGCGAAGCGGGAGCCTTCGTTCCAGCGCAGGATGGCACCGCTCGCCAGCCAGGATTTTAGCTCATCTGCCTGCATCGGTTGTTCGGCGGGCATCACAATGTCGGCATTTTTCGGGGCTGTGCTGAACTGGCCGAACCAGAGTGCCAGCTGACGGGGATTGTCGATCTGATCGACAATCAGTGAGCGTAGTTGTTCAAGTACCTGCGGTTGTATCTCGCCAGGGTTGTCCGGCAGTTCCGGGTTCAGGTCCGGAAGATGGCCATCCACCGGCGTTTCGCTGCAGAGAAAGTCGGTAAACCCTGTGAGCAGGTCATCGGTGGTCGGCGCCCGGAAGCCGACAGAGAGCGTGATACATTCGTCTTCGGCGATACCGTGATGGCCAATTCCCGGCGGCACGTAGAGCATGTCACCCGGGGCAAGAACCACGGTCTCTTCCGCCTGCCAGTCACTGAGTATACGCAGTGGGGTGCCCTCAAGCCGGGGCGAGCCGGCGTCGCAGCGGCCGCCGAACTGCCAGCGTCGGTGCCCCTGGGCCTGCAGCAGGAACACATCATACTGGTCGTAGTGAGGGCCAACGCTGCCGCCGGGCGGGGCGTAGCTGGCCATGATGTCGTCCAGGCGCCAGTTGGGCACGAAACGGAAATGGTCCAGAATGTCGGCGATCTCCGGTACCCAGTGGTCCAGCCCCTGAACCAGCAGGGTCCAGTTGCCGGCGGGAGGGCTGGTGAGCTGTTCCGGAGTAAACGGGCCGTTGTGGAGTTGCCAGGGCGCGCCGTTTTCCTGCTCCACGATCAGCCTGGATTCCACCGATTCCTCACAGGCCAGGCCGGCCAGTTCATCCGCACTGACCGCACACTCGAAATCCACGAAGGCCTGGCGGATCACCAGAGGTTTCTTCTGCCAGTAGTCCCGCAGGAATACGTCCGCCGCAAGGCCACCGGGAAGCTCTGTAATTGTGGCCACAGTTACAGAGCCTCTGCCTGTTCTGCTGCGTTGCCGGTGTAGCCCGCGGGCGTCAGGGCCATCAGCTCGGTTTTGGCAGACTCGGGGATGTCCAGGGTCTGCACAAAATTGCGGATCAGCTCTGGTGACATGTCTTTGCCGCGGGTGAGTTCTTTCAGTTTTTCGTAGGGCTTTTCAATATTGTAACGGCGCATGACCGTCTGGATCGGCTCAGCCAGTACTTCCCAGGCGTTGTCCAGGTCCCCGTCAAGGCGGGCCGGATTCAGCTCCAGCTTGCCGAGGCCCTTGAGGGTGGCCTCGTAGGCGATCAGGCTGTGGGCAAAGCCAACCCCCAGGTTTCGCAGCACGGTGGAGTCGGTCAGATCCCGCTGCCAGCGGGAAACCGGCAGCTTGGAGCCCAGATGCGCCATGATGGCATTGGCGATACCGAGATTGCCCTCTGAATTTTCGAAGTCTATCGGATTGACCTTGTGGGGCATGGTGGATGATCCGATCTCACCGGCCACGGTCTTCTGCTTGAAGTAGCCAAGGGAAATGTAACCCCAGACGTCCCGGTCCAGATCCAGCAGGATGGTGTTGAAACGGGCCACAGCGTCAAACAGTTCCGCAATGTAATCATGAGGCTCGATCTGGGTAGTGTAAGGGTTCCAGGCCAGGCCCAGGCTTTCCACAAACTCCCGCGCGGTTGCGGCCCAGTCAATATCCGGATAGGCGCTGAGGTGTGCGTTGTAGTTGCCGACGGCGCCATTGATCTTGCCCAACAGTTCCACCTGACGGATCTGATCGAGCTGGCGCTGCAACCGGTAGGCCACGTTGGCCAGCTCTTTGCCTACCGTCGAGGGCGACGCGGTCTGGCCATGGGTGCGCGACAGCATCGGCTGGCGAGCGTGCTCATGAGCCAGTACCGTGATGCGTTCGAGGACCTGTGTCATGGCCGGAAGCAGGCCATTTTCAAGGCCTTCCTGCAGCATCAGCGCGTGAGACAGGTTGTTGATGTCTTCCGAGGTGCACGCAAAATGCACGAATTCGGTGATGGCATGAAGTTCCGGAACCGGGGCAATACGTTCCTTGATGAAATATTCGACCGCCTTCACATCATGGTTGGTGGTGCGCTCGATGGATTTGATCTGCTCGGCATCGGCCAGGCTGAAATTCTCCACCAGGGTGTCCAGGGCATCGTTGGCGGCAACAGACAGTGCCGGAACTTCCACGATCCCGGGGTGGGCGGCCAGTTTCTGCAGCCAGCGGATCTCGACCTTGACCCGGTTGCGGATCAACCCGTATTCGCTGAATATTTCCCGAAAAACGGACACCTTGCTGCCGTATCGTCCGTCAACCGGGGAAATGGCTGTCAGGCTGGTGAGTTCCATCAGAAAAAACCTCATTAGCAGGGCAGGACCACCAGAGCGGACACGACCAGGTGGCCGCTGACGGGTGACATCCTGCAGATTGAATCAATTGGGCGCTATGATACACCAGCCGGGGCGGGAGATCAGTGCAACGGTTGTTTGTGGTTCGCTGGTTGTCACGCGGTTATCGGTGCGATGAGTCGTCACTGTGATAAACCGCCTGGTTGGCTTGCTCGGACAGGGCCCGGGCCACGGCAATGAGTTTGCGCCGGCGTACTATCAGTTGCCAGCGACGGCCACCGGTCTGGCGCCAGAGTACCGCCGAACGAATCCCGGACAGCAGCAGGGCACGCACTTTGGCCGCGTTTTCTTCTTGCTGAAGTACATTGGGATCACCCGTGACCTGGATCCTGAGGCGAAAGGTGCTGATGGTGTCGGCGTAAACCGAGGCCAGGTTGCCGATCAGGTTGCTGTGGCGATAGCCGAAATGGCTGGCGGTGTGCCGGGCCTGATCAATCCGCTCGCCGATGGCAGACAGCATGTCGGGATTACGGTTGAGCCCCGACTCCAGCTGGATCAGGTTCAGGCTGTAGCGCAGGACGTCCATGTCCTGTTGTCGGTTCTGGTTGCCCAGAATCTTGACCATGGCATCGAGACCTTCCCGCAGATTGCGCAGTTCACCGCCATAGACCTCAAGCGTGTTTGCCGGGTTGGTGGCAAACAGGGATTTGAGACTGGTTTCCAGACTGGTATCGGCGCAGCGGCCCTGATGTGCCAGCTGGCTGACCAGAGTCGCGGCCTGAAACACGCCGGCGAGCGCCAGCACCTGGTCTTCGATACGCTTGCTCAAAGGCCTGCTGCTCCAGCGGTTGCGGTTTGAAGATCCGGAATGGCCTGGTCGTCCCGCCAGGTTTGCTCGATAACGCCACCACCGAGACAGATTTCGCCATCGTAAAACACCACCGATTGCCCTGGCGTGACGGCGCGCTGCGCATTATCAAAAACCACGCGGCACTGATCGCCGAGGACCTCCACCGTGCAGGCCTGGTCCGGCTGCCGGTAACGGGTTTTGGCGGTACAGCGGAAGCTGCTGGCGGGCGGTTCGCCGGCTACCCAGTCGACCGG
This sequence comes from uncultured Marinobacter sp., assembly GCF_963974375.1. Taxonomy (GTDB): domain Bacteria; phylum Pseudomonadota; class Gammaproteobacteria; order Pseudomonadales; family Oleiphilaceae; genus Marinobacter. The sequence continues at coordinate 6,753 of NZ_CAXBDN010000053.1, read as the reverse complement.
GCCACTGTTCAGCCCACGGGAGAACAGCAATGGGTGGTTCTTGCCCTGGACCGCAATCAGCAGATTGCGGTCCAGGTCTTTGCCGGCCACGTACCAGGGCTCGTCACCGAAATTGCTGAGGCCGCCAATGCCAAGGCCCTGACGCTGTCCCATGGTGTGGTACATCAGTCCCTGGTGGCGGCCGATCACCTGGCCTTCCGGGGTTTCGATGTCGCCGGGCTGGGCTGGCAGGTATTGCTTCAGGAAATCAGTGAACTTGCGCTCACCAATAAAGCAGATGCCGGTTGAATCCTTTTTGTCGTGGGTGACGAAGCCCTGGGCTTCCGCAATCCGGCGAACTTCCGGTTTTTCCAGCTCGCCCACGGGGAACAGGGTCCGTGCGATACGGTCTCCGGATACTGCGTGCAGGAAGTAGCTCTGGTCCTTGTTGGGATCGAGCCCCTTGAGCAGCTGCGCTTTACCCGGTTGATGGCTGACCGGGCGCTGGCGTGTGTAGTGGCCGGTGGCAATATAGTCGGCGCCCAGAGTGATGGCATAATCCAGAAAGGCCCGGAATTTGACTTCCTTGTTGCACAGAATGTCAGGATTCGGAGTGCGTCCTGCCCGGTATTCACCCAGAAAATGCTCGAACACCCGATCCCAGTATTCCGCTGCAAAGCTGGCGGTGTGCAGGGTTATACCCATGGCGTCAGCCACGTCCTGTGCATCCGCCAGATCGGTCATGGCGGTGCAGTACTCGGTGCCGTCGTCCTCCTCCCAGTTTTTCATGAACAGGCCTTCGACCTGATAACCCCGGGATTTCAGCAGCCAGGCAGCAACGGAGGAATCAACACCGCCGGACATGCCGACAATAACGCGGGTCTGTTCAGGAGCTTTATCCAGAGACATCACACATTCCGGTTCAGAGCTTGAGTGGAGAGCGGCATTGTATCACCGGCGTCGCACTGACGCTTCCGGCTCTACGATCACCTCAAGCGGAAAGCGCCGGCCATTTCGGTAATCCAGTATGCATTCCAGCACCATGGGGCTGCGCAACCGGTGTTCCCGCTCCCGGATTTCCTCAAGAGTCAGCCAGTGGGCGGCGATGATGCCGTCGTCCAGCTGATCGGTAATTTTTTGCAAAGGCGTGGCAACAAAGCAGAACCGGAAATAGGTGACACCGTTGGCCGGTGCGATATAGCGGTACATGCCCAGAAAGGCACTGGGTTCAACCTGCCAGCCGGTTTCTTCCAGGGTTTCCCGGCGGGCCGCCGCCAGCACCGATTCACCTTCCTCAATGTGGCCGGCGGGTTGATTGAACACGATCAGGCCATTGCTGCGTTCTTCCACCAGCAGAAAGCGGCCAGCTGAATCTTCGCTGATCACGGCGACGGTGGCGTGAGGTTTCCAGGTCATGATTGGTGAGCTCTGCGTATACCGGGACGCCGTTCTGTTCGCCGGGGTCGTGCGCCCGGGCGGCCGGAGGGTCCGGGCAAGTGAACCGTCAGGGTTTTTGATTGCCCCGGTTTCAGATTGTCGATAGACCAGTCGCCGATCCGGTAGCGGATCAGTCGCAGGGTCGGGAAGCCTGCAGCCGCCGTCATTCGTCTTATCTGACGGTTACGGCCTTCGTACAGCGTCAGTTCCAGCCAGGACGTGGGCACAGACTGCCGTTCACGAACCGGCGGGTGCCTTGGCCACAGATCGTCGGGCGCGGGCATGCTGCGGGCTTTGGCCGGGCGGGTGATACCGTCTTTCAGGGGAATACCGGTTTCAAGCTGCCTGAGGGCTTCCGGGGTGACAATGCCTTCTACCTGAACCCAGTAGGTTTTGGCCATCTTGAGTTCCGGTGAGGCGATGCGGTGCTGAAGCGTACCGTCGTCGGTCAGCAACACCAGGCCCTCGGAGTCATAGTCCAGCCGCCCGGCCGGATAAACGCCGGCCTGGCTGACCAGCGGGGCGAGCGTGGCCCGACCCCGGGGATCAGTGAACTGACAGAGAGTATTGAAAGGTTTGTTGAGCAATATAAGGGTCGCCATCCCCGGAGTTTACCAGAACCGGTTCCGCATGGGTGCAGACAGAGCGGCGCTGATAAATTCCGGCTTCAGCCTCAGTTACACTCCGGGTCTGGTCCCGGTTTTTACCGCCGGTTTTGCCGGCGGTTGCAGCGATGACTCCGGGCTAACCGTTCATCATCCGCACCACGTTACTGGTCCGTGAGTGGTTTTCGTTGTCAGAGTTGTCGTCCTGGCTTTCTGTTTGCGATGAACTGGCCGACTGCGTGTCCGGAACAATATTCACAGCATGAATGCCCTTGTCACCGGGTTTCTTTTCGAAGGTTACGGGCTGGCCTGCCTTGAGGGTTTTGTAACCCTCCATCTGTACCGAGGAAAAGTGGGCAAACAGATCATCACTGCAGCCCTCTTCGATAATGAAGCCATAACCCTTGGCGTTATTGAACCACTTTACTTTGCCCTTTGGCATGATGAACTCCCTTGTTCTGTCATTATCTGTGTCGGTCCATGGCGGCAACGCCGGTCGAACCGGCCTGATGTTGCTGACGGGCCCTGGTGCGGAATGCCGAGAAAATTCCGGAATCCAGGCACCATGCACCGCGTGTCACGATAGTCGTTGTAGTAGATTGACCTCCAGGCATTCCAAACCATTCGAAAGCCTGGCCGGCCTGTCGTTTTACACAATTTTACATTGCACTTCTAACTCTTGACCAAACCTTGGCGCTAGTCAAGGGTGAGAAGGCGAGAATCCACAATTACGCACATTAACTGCAGATATCGGCAGCAGGTCGAGAATTATCCTGGACACATTTCCGCCGGGGCTTCGTATACCCCTGCAGCGGATGGTGAGCCGGCCGGATGACTGTCGCCGGAGGGGTAGAGGCTGTATCATGAGAGCAACACCGGAGGCGAAACGGCATCAATGGTCGAAAGATTGCACTCGCGGTGCGAGTCATGCACTTGAATTCTCGCCTCCTTACATCCATTTATGTCACAGAAACCGACATCCGGTGACACAATCATGCGGACACACAGAAAATCTCTACTAGTATTGAGTCAGGGGGACCAGGAACAACCGGGTCGCCAGGATGATCTGAGCGTCGCGCCGGCGAAGCCGGCACTGAAAAGGCCGGCCAGATACCGGGTGGTGCTCCTTAACGACGACTACACACCGATGGATTTTGTTGTTGAGGTGTTGATGACATTCTTCGGTATGAATGAAGAAAAGGCGACGCAGGTGATGCTGCTCGTCCATACGCAAGGAAAGGCCGTATGTGGGGTGTATACCCATGACATCGCTGAGACCAAAGCAGCCCAGGTGAATCAGTATTCCTCGGAATGTGATCACCCACTGCTCTGCGAGATTGAACGTGCGGACTGATTGACCTTTTGCGGGGTGGCCCATGCTAAGCAAAGACCTTGAAATTACGCTGAACGCCGCGTTCCGGAATGCCCGGGACAAGCGTCATGAATTCATGACAGTTGAGCATCTTCTGCTGGCATTGCTGGACAATGATTCAGCAGTGGGCGTCCTGAAAGCCTGCGGAGCAGACCTGCAGCGACTGCAGGAAGAGCTCACCGATTTTGTCGACTCCACAACCCCACTGATTCCAGGCAGTGACAGCGAACGTGAAACCCAGCCAACGCTGGGCTTTCAGCGGGTGCTACAACGGGCTGTGTTCCACGTACAGTCCTCTGGCAAGAAAGAGGTGACCGGTGCCAATGTGCTGGTTGCGATCTTCAGTGAGCAGGAAAGTCAGGCTGTGTATCTGCTGAAGAAGCAGAGTATTGCCCGGATTGACGTGGTCAACTTTGTTTCTCATGGCATTTCGAGAGTCCAGGGCAACGACGAAGGCGACAGTCATGAACAGGCAGCTCAGGAAGAAGCCGGCGAAGAGGGCAGTTCCAATCGTCCTCTGGAAGCATATGCGACCAATCTGAATGAGCAGGCCCGTCAGGGTCGGATCGATCCGCTGATCGGGCGAGAGCACGAAGTGGAGCGGGTGGTCCAGATACTGGTACGGCGTCGCAAGAACAATCCGTTGCTGGTGGGTGAGGCAGGGGTCGGTAAAACGGCCATTGCCGAAGGGCTTGCCCGGCGCATTGTTGATGGCCAGGTGCCGGAGATCATCTCCGATGCGGTGGTCTACTCGCTGGATCTGGGCGCCTTGCTGGCCGGAACCAAATACCGCGGTGATTTCGAGAAGCGCCTGAAAGGGCTGTTGTCCGAACTCAAGAAAGAGAAGCGGGCCATTCTGTTTATCGATGAAATCCATACCATCATCGGAGCCGGTTCGGCCTCCGGTGGCGTCATGGATGCGTCGAATCTGCTCAAGCCCATGCTGGGGTCCGGTGAGATCCGTTGCATTGGTTCGACCACGTTCCAGGAATTCCGGGGCATTTTCGAGAAAGACAGTGCCCTTGCGCGTCGTTTCCAGAAAATCGACGTCAACGAACCCAGCGTTGAGGATACCTACCAGATCCTCAAGGGCCTCAAGCCCCATTTTGAAAAGCATCATGACCTCAAGTACTCGGACAAGGCATTGCGGGTAGCGGCAGAATTGGCTGATCGCTACATTACCGACCGCCATCTGCCCGACAAGGCCATTGATGTGATCGATGAGGCAGGTGCCCGTCAGCGTCTGCTGCCCGAGGCCAAGCGCAGAAGAGTCATCGGCGTGGCCGCCATCGAGGAAGTGGTGGCCACCATTGCCCGTATTCCGCCGAAGAACGTATCTACCAGCGACAAGGATCTGCTCAGAAATATTGAGCGGGATCTCAAGATGGTGGTGTTCGGTCAGGATAAGGCCATTGAAAGCCTGGCCACATCCATCAAGCTGGCGCGGGCCGGACTCAAGTCCCCCGAGAAGCCTGAGGGTGCGTTCCTGTTTGCCGGCCCTACCGGTGTTGGCAAAACAGAGGTGACCCGCCAGCTTGCCAAGGTGCTGGGTATCGAGCTGGTTCGCTTTGACATGTCGGAATACATGGAGCGGCATACCGTTTCCAGGCTGATTGGTGCGCCTCCGGGTTATGTGGGCTTTGATCAGGGCGGCCTGCTGACGGAATCCGTCAACAAGCATCCGCACTGCGTGCTCTTGCTGGATGAGATCGAAAAGGCGCATCCGGAAGTCTTTAACCTGCTGCTGCAGGTGATGGACCACGGTACCCTGACCGACAACAATGGTCGCAAGGCGGATTTCCGCCATGTCATTCTGGTCATGACCACCAATGCCGGCGCCCAGGATATCAGTCGTCGCTCCATTGGCTTTAATGAGCAGGATCACACGACCGATGGCATGGAGGTGATCAACAAGATGTTTACCCCTGAGTTCCGCAACCGACTGGACTCCATCATCCAGTTTGGTGATCTGAAACCGGAAACCATCACCCACGTTGTCGACAAGTTCCTTACGGAACTTCAGGCCCAGCTTGATGAGAAGCGGGTGGTGCTGCACGTGGACGATGACGCCAAGCTGTGGCTGGCGGAGCTGGGTTACGATCCGGCCATGGGTGCCCGTCCGATGGCGCGCCTGATTCAGGAGAAAATCAAGAGGCCGCTGGCTGAGCAGATATTGTTCGGTGCCCTGTCTGAAGGTGGTGGTGAGGTTAACGTTCACCTCAAGGACGGTGAGCTGGTGTTCGAATACGAAAGCGAGCCCGCAGAAGCGGTCTGAGCAAGTCGTAGCACCGTAGCCACAAACAAAAGCCCCGCACATGGCGGGGCTTTTTTATGGCCGCCTGATCTGCTCAGTGGGCGGCCTGGTGGGGGCGATGCAGTGGCTCCCCTTACGGCATGAGCCGTTTAGCGGGCACGGTAAACAATGCGGCCCTTGCTCAGGTCGTAGGGAGTCAGCTCAACCTTGACCTTGTCGCCGGTCAGAATACGAATATAGTTTTTGCGCATCTTGCCGGAGATATGTGCAGTCACCACGTGGCCATTGCTTAGCTCGACACGGAACATGGTGTTGGGAAGCGTATCAACAATAACGCCTTCCATTTCAATGACATCTGATTTTGCCATTCAGTAAAAACCTCTCTTGGAATGTGGTTCCGGATTCTGGAATTGCGCAATTCTGCCTGATTTGCACGGCTTTGGCAAAAAACAGACGAAATTTCGGCATCAGCCAGGGGATTACCCTGGCTCCGGGGTGTCTGGTTGAAAGGGCGTCCAGTGTCCGTCCTGAAAGGCTTCCAGGGGCCTGAAGCGGGTTTTGTAGTTCATCTTCCGGCACTGGGATATCCAGTAGCCCAGGTAGACCCAGTCAAGATCCCGCCGCCGGGCTTCATCAATCTGCCACAGAACGGCCAGTGTACCGAGGCTGCGGTGCTCCTGCTCCGGATCAAACATGGTATAGATGGCCGACAAACCGTCGTTAAGGCCGTCAATGACCGCGAGTCCCAGCAGCTGGTCGCCAAGGTTCATTTCCAGGAACCAGGTTTCTGTGGCGCCTTCCACAAGAAACGAGGAAAACTGCTCCCTGGAAGGGGGGAACATATCACCATCGGCATGGCGCTCGCCGATGTAGCGGGCATAAAGATCGTAATAGCGTTCGGTGAAGACCGCAGGCACCAGTCTGAAGGTGAGATCCCGGTTTTTGTTCCAGACCCGGCGCTGACTGCGATCAGGCCGGAACTCCCGGCAATCCAGCCGTACCGGTATGCAGGCATTGCAATGATCACAGTGGGGGCGATAGTAATGGGAGCCACTGCGGCGAAAGCCCAGAGCGGTCAGTTGCGAGTACAGTCGTTTGTCGACCTC
>NZ_CAXBDN010000052.1:0-19164 GCF_963974375.1 uncultured Marinobacter sp. | reverse complement strand
GGGTCATTGCCGGCTGAAGCCGGCAACGGCGGTGGTCCGGTAACCGCACTGGGCGCAGCATCCGCGGATTCGTCCACCCACAGTCCGCGCTCTGGCCAGAACAGAATCATCAACACAACGGCGTTGATAACCAGCGCAAGGGTCAGCCAGGCGGCGGCCGGGATGCCCCGCTTGCGGCCCCGGTGAATCATCCGGATCTGCTGACCCAGATCCGGCACCCGTCCCTGTTGCCGCTCGCTTTCCGATTTTTTCAGTGCATCCAGGATATATGACATGTCAGCCCCGCCCAGCTTCCGGGTCTGGCCGCAAGCGCGGCAGATCCGGTTCCAGATCGTTGTTCATCTGGATCAGCGTCATTGCTCCGACCACACCATCCGGTTCCAGTCCCTTGACCTGCTGGTACCAGCGAACCTGCTCTTCGCGCACCAGCCGGCTCACCCGTTCGATTTCCCGGTCGTCGGAGGTGTGCATACCGACCAGCTGCATCATCCGGGCACTGAGCCAGACCCCCTCGGTATTCTGTGGGCCAGCCTCCACCTCGTCGGTCATATAGGGCGGCAGCCGCCAGAGTATGGAAAACTGGCCAAACCAGTATTGCTCAAGATCTGCGAAAGCCACGTCAAGACTGCCCTCAGGCTGCATGATACGAGCCCGGTCACCGTCCAGCGACGCCAGGGTCACATAATGCCGTTTGCCCTGAAGGTCCCGCAGCTCCAGCACCGCCGGACGATCAAGCTCTTCAACGCTGCGGCGGCTGCCCTGGCGGTGCAGACAGCGCAACCGGGTTGCTGCAGCATAGTCGCAGGCAAACGGGCTTTGGCGCTGATTCCAGTTTTCGCCCCACAAACGAAACAGCTGGTTATAGGCCTCGGCAGTGGTCATGCCATGCTCTGCGATGGCAAACGGCGCCAGATCCATGGGAGCCTCAGAACCCTCCCGGCCCTGCCTACCAGTCTCATCGCCCACCGCTGTCGACACCCGCTGGACGGCGCCGGTAATGGCGTCGTCGGTGCCGGCTTCCGGGGCGACAGCGGGCTCCGACGTGCCCCCCTCCGCCAGGTTATCTGTGGCTACCAGCTCAATTGGCGCCGCATTCACCAGTGGGTTGCGGTCCTCCCGCTCAATCACCGCGACAGCGATGACAGCCAGGGCGACGATCGCGGTGGATATGGTCAGGTAGCGTAATAACGGCGAGATACCACCGTCACCCGGTTTTCCGCCATTAACGGCACCCACCTCCTTGGCCGCCGCCCGGATGTGCCGAGCTTCGACCAGGTGAACACTCTCGGTATAGGCACCCAGCAGTGCCCGGTCGCTGATCAGGTTAATCAGGCGCGGCACACCCTGACTCTTCCGATACAGCGTCCGCACCGCGCCCGGGGTAAACATATCCACTTTCACCCCGGCAACACCCTGCCGGTAGTGGAGATAGGCGGGCAGCTCCTCTTTTTCAAGAGCGTCAAGATGATAGCGAGCGGTGACCCGCTGGTTGAGCTGGCGCAGTTCCGGCCGCTCAAGAATGTCCTGGAGCTCCGGCTGCCCAAGCAGGACAATTTGCAGCAGTTTTTTCTCAGCGGTTTCGAGGTTGGTCAGTAACCGCAGTTGCTCCAGCACCTCGGCCGACAGGTTCTGGGCCTCGTCAATCATCAGCACCTGATGACGGCCATTGGCGTGGGCCGTCAGCAGATGCTGGTTGATGCGATCAACCAGCGGCTTGATGGTGGCGTTATCCGGATACAGCACACCCAATTCATCACAAATGGCCGCCAGTAATTCCCGTGCGGACAGTCGGGGATTGAGAATCAGGGCAATATCAACATGCTCGGGCACGTTTTCAATGAAACAACGGCTCACCGTGGTCTTGCCGGTACCCACTTCGCCGGTCACGACAATAAAACCGCCCTGCCCCTGCACGCCATACATCAGGTGCGCCAAAGCTTCCTTGTGGCGCTCACTGAGGTACAGGTAACGAGGGTCCGGGGCAATGGAGAACGGGGGTTCCCGAAATCCGAAAAAATCGTAGTACATGAGCATCCAGTCAAGGGCCAGCCGGTGTTATCGGGCCCATCCCTTTCGTGCGAAGGCCCGCCAGTTCTCGCGGTATCATACCGCCGGAATCAGATCACTGTCATCCGGCACAGTGACCGTCAGCCAGTTGCCGGATTGCGAGTCTCAGAAATCATCAAGCATCAGGTCTTCATCATCGCCGTCCGCGAACGGATCGCCCTGGGACTGGCCATCATTGATCTGGAACTCACGTCGCTGCAGGTAGGCGTTACGGACGAAGACGTAACGATCGCCGGAGATGAACTGTTCAGCGGGAATCAGGTCGGCACGCATGTCCACCACCTGAACGCCCCGGGCATAGTAACGGTCCGGACTTTCGACCGCGTCCCAGGCCGACGGCAGGGTAAACGTGTCGACGCCGAAACCGGTAAAATCCCGCGGGTTGGAGGGGCCCAGAAACGGCAGCATCAGGTAGGGACCTGAGCCGACACCCCAATAGCCGAGTGTCTGGCCAAAATCTTCGGAACGCGCCGGCAGATCAAAGGCGGTAGCAACATCAAAAATGCCGGCCAGGCCAAACACCGTATTGAAGGTAAAACGGCCGGCCGCCACCACCGCCGACTCCAGCTTCAGCTGCAGGACGCTGTTGGCAAAATTACGGACTTCCTTCAGGTTATCAAAGACATTGGTAACCGCCCGGTCAGCAAAACCGGGCATCACCGTGCGATAGCCTACCGCCACCGGACGCAGGAACCACTCGTCCACCGTTTCATTGAAACCGAACACCGTCCGGTTCCAGTCTTCCCACGGATCTGTCTCGGCACCCTGTCGGGTAAACGACGGATCCTGCGGCGAATCCCCGGCAAAAGGGTCCTCGGCCAGGGCTGGCATCGAAAACAGCAACACCAGGAGTAACGACGCTGGTCTGACAAACGGGCTGAGCATCAAACAATTCCTTGAAACATGGATCCCTTAAACCGGGAAAACCGCCACCGGGTCATCGGCGTCTGACAACCACACTGCCAATGGAGTAGCCAGCGCCGAAAGAGCAGATCACACCCAGTTCGCCGCTGCTGATGTCGTCATGATGCAGATGAAACGCAATGATAGAACCGGCAGAGCTGGTATTGGCGTACTCATCAAGAATGACCGGCGCTTCTTCCCGGCTGGCATCACGACCCAGTACCCGCTTGGAAATGAGCTGGTTCATTCCCAGATTGGCCTGATGCAGCCACATCCGGCGCAGGTCGCTGGCGGCCAGGGAGAGGCTGTCCAGGTGAGCCAGAATCAGTTCGGCCACCATGGGCGAGACTTCCTTGAAGACTTTACGTCCCTGCTGCACAAACAGTTTGTCAGCCTTACCCACTCCGGATTCATCGCCGCGGTTCAGAAAGCCGAAATTGTTGCGGATGTTGTTGGAGAATTTCGTCTTGAGGTGGGTGCCCAGGATTTCGAAACCCTTGCCAGCCTCGACCCGATCACTGCGCTCAACCAGCAACGCCGTGCAGGCATCACCAAAAATGAAATGGCTGTCACGGTCGCGGAAGTTCAGGTGACCGGAACAGATTTCCGGATTCACCACCAGCACCGCGCCCGCAGTGCCGTTTTCAATGGCATTGGCTGCCGCCTGCAAACCAAAGGTGGCCGAGCTGCAGGCCACGTTCATGTCATAGGCAAAGCCATCAATACCCAAGGATTCCTGCACCTCGATAGCAACCGCCGGATAAGCCCGCTGCAGGTTCGAGCAGGCAACAATAACGGCATCCACATCGGCCGCAGTGCGCCCGGCACGGGCCAACGCTTCCTGGCAGGCTACCAGGGCCATTTCACACTGAATGGAGGGTTCATCGTTGCTGCGGTCGGGCAGCCGCGGGCACATGCGCTCAGGATCCAGAATGCCTTCCTTGTCCATCACATGGCGGCTCTTGATACCAGAGGCCTTTTCGATGAATTCGGAGGATGACGGCTGTAACGGTGCCATATCGCCACGGGCAATATCGTCAGCGTAACGTTCGTTATGCAGTTCTACAAACCGGTTAAAGGAGGCCACCAGTTCGTCGTTGGTAATGGTAGCTTCTGGCGTAAAAAGACCGGTTCCACTGATAATTGCTTTGATACTCACAGGTAACCCCGAATCGGTTATGGGAGAGACTGACCGCTCTCCTGTGTGATGGAAGGTGGAATTCCGTTTCAGAAACACATTGGCGGATCTTATCACAAACGTTGCGGCTTGCCTGTGGCAGTGATGCCCTGTGAACCCACTGACCAATGTCCGGTCAGGGCCGGACCTGCTGCCACTGTTTATCAAGGCGCTTCACGGACACCGGTACCGCAGTACCCAGTTGCTGAGCAAAGAAAGATACCCGGTATTCCTCCAGCATCCACCGGTACAGGGTCAGTTCCGGATCCCGGATACCCTGGCGCTGGTGTTGTTCCTGTTTCTGCTGAAAGCGACTCCACAAAGGCTCAATGGTATGAAGGAATTCCCGTTCGCGGCCCATTTCCCGGGGCATTTTCTCATAGCGGATATCCGCGGCCTCAAAATACCGTGGAAAATGCTCCAGCCATTCCGGCGGCGTATTGATCAGAAAGCCCGGATACACCAACTGCTCCATCTGAAATTTCAGATCCGCCATACTGTTGGCGAGCGCCAGGTTGATCTTGCCTTTCAGTTTTTTCATCACCCGCTGGTAACCGGTCATCACCTGATGCAGCTGCTGGTCTGCGGCTTCCAGGGCCGGCAGGAAGTCGCCACGGCCACGGTCATAAACCTCGGCAAAGGCCTCCGGGTCACGGGGTAAACGCTCTGACAGAAAGTGGTTGGCTGCCGTTGCCAGAAGAAAGTCATCCAGCAAAACTCTGGCCTGCCCTACGGGCGCGAACATCAGTGCCGACTGCTTGAAACCCTTCAGGCGGCTGTCGATCCGGTCCAGGGTATTGCCGAGCCGGTGAATCAGTAACCGGGCAATGGCTCGCCGGGTTGAGGCTTCGGCCGACAGCGGATCCAGGAAACGTGTCCCTCGCACGGTATCGCCCAGATCTTCCAGTCCGGGATAGACGGTGACCTGCATGCCACCACGATCGGTCTGCAGGCTGGGCGCCAGGATTCCGAAGACCCAGTCACGGCTGGCGGGTGCGTCCCTGCCAACGGATTCCGATTCAACACTGGCCAACGCCTCTTCGGCCTTTTTTTCCAGGGTTTTCTGGAGATTGTCCACGTCCCGGCCCTGGGCAATGACCTGGCCGTTGTCCGCCATAACTTTGAGATTCATCCGCAGATGCCGCGGCAACTCCCCGATATTCCAGTCCGCCGGATCAATCCTGACGCCGGTCATCCGCCGCAGGCGATCGGCCAGGGCTTCCGTCAGCGGCTGCTCTGAGGGCGCCATGCTCTCCAGTGCCCGGTCAACAAAGTCCGGCACCGGAACAAAATTCCGCCGAATGGACTTAGGCAATCCTTTTACCAGCGCGATGCACTTCTCCCGCACCAGTCCCGGCACCAGCCATTCGAGCCTGTGCCCGGGCAGTTGTTTCAACGCCATCAGCGGCACCTGCAGGGTGACGCCATCATCCTCGCCGGTGGGCTCAAACTCATAGCTCAGAGGGTAGCGGGCACCCTCCCACTCCAATTCGTCGGGGTACTGGGTAAGCGCATCATCACTGAGGTTTCGCTGCAGCACATCCTGCTCGGTAAGCTCCATTCGTCGCAGCTGGTCTGCAGGCAGCGCTTTCCACCAGCTCTCGAAATGGCGGCCGCTGACCATGTCCGCCGGTAACCGCTCGTCATAGAAGGCCACCAGCTGTTCATCGTCCACCAGCAGGTCTCGCCGGCGGGTTTTACGTTCAAGGTGTTCAACGGAATCCAGCAACTCACGGTTACGGGCAATAAACGGCGCCCGGGACTGGAAGTCTCCTTCCACCAGCGCCCTGCGGATAAACAGCTGCCGGCATTCCGCGGGATCAATGGTGCTGTAGGCAATACGTCGCCGTGGAATCACATCCAGCCCGTAGAGGCTTACCCGCTCAAACCCCATGACCTGAGCCCGTTTCTGCTCCCAGTGCGGCTCTGAATAATGGCGCTTGACCACATGCTCACCCAGGGGCTCAACCCATTCTGGCTGAATGCGGGCCACCATGCGGCCGAATACCCGGCTGGTTTCGACGATTTCGGCCGCAACAATCCATTTCGGCCCGGTTTTCGCAACCTTGGAGCCGGGAAAAATCATCAGTTTGCGATTTCTGGTCGCCAGATATTCCTTTTTCTCCAGCTTGGTGGCCACCTGCCCCAGCAACCCTGCCAGCACCGCCTTGTGTACCGTGTCGTAGGTTGCCCCTTGCTGATTGATGCTGAATTTCTGCTCCCGGCACAGCAAGGTCAGCTGACGGTGAACATCGCGCCATTCCCGCATCCGCATCCAAGACAGAAACTCCTTCTTGCACAATCTGGCCAGCTGATTCTGGGACAACTCCTGGCGCTGCTCCTCGAACCATTTCCACAGGTTCAGCAGGGTGACAAAATCCGAGTCGGGATCATTCCACTTAGCATGGGCCTGATCCGCCGCCTGTTGCCTGTCCTGGGGCCGCTCGCGGGGGTCCTGAACACTGAGGCCGGCGATGATTACCAGCAGCTCAGCAAGACTGCCCTCGGTGCTGGCCGTCACCAGCATGCGCGCCAGCTTTGGATCCAGCGGCAGGCGGGCCATGCTGCGGCCGAGGGCGGTGACCTTGCGGCTGCCACTGACCGCACCCAGCTCTTCCAGCAGCTTGTAACCATCATTGATCTGGCGATTATCCGGAGCCTCGAGAAACGGGAAATTGCGGATTTCCCCAAGACCCGAGGTGGCCATCTGCAAAATGACGGAGGCCAGATTCGTTCTGAGAATCTCCGGATCCGTGTATTCCGACCGACTGATAAAGTCCGCCTCATCGTAGAGCCGGAAACAGATGCCCGGAGCCACGCGCCCGCAACGACCGGCACGCTGGTTGGCACTGGCCTGGGAAATGGCTTCCACAGGCAAGCGCTGGATTTTGGAGCGCACCGAGTAGCGGCTGATTCTGGCAACGCCGGTATCAATGACGTAGCGAATACCGGGCACGGTCAGGGAGGTCTCAGCAACGTTGGTGGAGAGCACGATCCGGCGCCCCCGGTGAGTCTGGAAAACCCGGTTCTGTTCCTTGTTGCTCAGCCGTGAGTACAAGGGCAACACTTCGGTATGTCGCAAATCCGCATGGCGCAGCTGCTTGCTGAGGGCACGGATTTCACCTTCACCCGGCAGAAATACCAGTACATCGCCGGGGGGCTGGCCGGCACTGCGCTCGTGCTGCTCGATTTCGTCGAGGGCCTGGGTGATACCTTCACTCCAGCTCTGGTCGCGATCGTCGGCATCGCCCATCAGTGGACGATAACGCACATCCACCGGGAAGGTCCGGCCGGACACTTCAATCACCGGCGCGTTGTGGAAAAACTGGCTGAAGCGGTCCACTTCGATGGTGGCTGAGGTGATTACGATCTTCAGATCGGGCCGCTTTGGCAGCAGTTGCCGGAGGTAGCCCAGCAGGAAATCGATGTTGAGGCTGCGCTCATGGGCCTCGTCAATAATCAGGGTGTCGTAGCCATCCAGCATGCGATCGTGCTGGATCTCGGCCAGCAGAATACCGTCGGTCATCAGCTTCAGGCGGGAGTTTTCTGAGGTAGTGTCAGTGAATCGCACCTGATAGCCCACCTGATCGGCCATCGGCGAACCCATCTCCTCCGCGATGCGCGCCGCGACACTGCGGGCCGCAATTCTCCGGGGCTGGGTATGACCAATAATGCCACGGGTTCCACGGCCCGCGTTCAGGCAGATCTTCGGCAACTGGGTGGTCTTGCCGGAACCGGTCTCGCCGGCAACAATGATGACCTGATGCTTTTCCAGGGCGTCGCGAATGTCATCCACCCGCTCGGATACCGGCAAGCCTTCCGGGTAGCTGACCGGTTGATGTGCCTGGCGGCGTCGGGCAACCCGGGCCAGGCCCTGCTCCAGCCACTGATCCAGCTTCTCCCGGTCAGCGGCCGTTGGCCGGTACCGGGTTTTCTCCAGCAAGCGGCGGATACGGGCGGCTTCCCGCTGATTGCAGTGTTCCAGCAAGCCCGGAATATTCTCGACGGCAAACCGTGAGCCGGTTTTATCAGGGCTTGTGGATGTGGTGTCAGAGCTGCTCATGAAATTCCCGGGGTGGTTCACAGGGCGGTATTGTAGCGGATGCATCGGATTTTCGAAAAACAGACAGGAAAAAACCCCGCCAGGCGGGGTTTTTCAGGGACACACAGGATGCCCTGACAGCAGGCAGCCTGCCAGAAGCAGCGATTAACCGCGCTTCTTCAGTTCCTCATCGCGCAGTTCGCGACGCAGTATCTTGCCAACGTTGGTTTTCGGCAGCTCGTCACGGAACTCGAACTCCTTGGGAACCTTGTAAGCGGTCAGCCGCTCGCGACAGAATTCCCGCAGCTCCTCTTCGGCCAGATCCGGTGCAGATGGCACCAGGAACACCTTGACGGCTTCGCCACTCTTCTCGTCGGGGACACCTACAGCGGCGCACTCCAGAACCTTCGGATGGCTGCTTACCACATCCTCGACTTCGTTCGGATACACGTTGAAGCCGGAGACGATGATCATGTCTTTCTTGCGATCGACAATGCGAACGTAACCGTCTTCCTGAATCACCGCAATGTCGCCGGTCTTCAGGTAGCCATCTTCAGTAAAGGATTTCTGGGTTTCTTCCGGACGCTGCCAGTAGCCACGCATGACCTGCGGGCCCTTGACGCACAATTCGCCCGGCTCGCCCAGCGGCAGATCCTTGCCTTCGTCATCGATGGTCTTGACCACGGTGTTACAGATGGGCAAACCAATAGTGCCCAGCTGGATGCCACTCGGCGGGTTGAAGGTCACCACCGGCGAGGTTTCGGTCATACCGTAACCTTCACTGATTTCACAGCCGGTGACTTCCTGCCAGCGCTTGGCCGTGGCACTGGTCAGCGCCATGCCACCGGAAGACGTCATCTTCATGTGGCTGAAATCCAGCTTCTGGAAATCTTCGTTGGCGGACAGCGCGTTGAACAGGGTATTGAGACCCAGGAACGAAGTGAACTTGTGGTTAGCCAGCTCTTTGACGAACGCCGGAATGTCACGGGGGTTCGGGATCAGGATGTTGTGACCGCCGGCCTCCAGCATGATGCCGCAGTTCAGGGTAAAGGAATAGATGTGGTAGA
This sequence comes from uncultured Marinobacter sp., assembly GCF_963974375.1. Lineage (GTDB taxonomy): Bacteria > Pseudomonadota > Gammaproteobacteria > Pseudomonadales > Oleiphilaceae > Marinobacter. The sequence continues at coordinate 9,908 of NZ_CAXBDN010000052.1, read as the reverse complement.
GCGGCAACGGCGCAATAATGACCTCCGCACCCTCCTCCACGTTGTCTTCCAACAAGGGCCGGGTCTGAAGCGTGTTCGCCACCAGGTTACCGTGGGTCAGCATGGCACCTTTCGCAACACCGGTGGTACCACCGGTGTACTGCAACACCGCCAGGTCTTCCTGGGTCGGCGTGGCTGAGGTGAACTTTTCCTTGGCACCGGCCGCAAGCACCGCCGGCAGCTTGTGGGCCTGGGGCAGACTGAAGGGCGGTACCATCTTCTTGAGGTATTTGACAGCCGCGTTCATCAGCGTGCGCTTGAGCGGAGAGTGCATATCCGCCAGCTCAGTGACAATGACGTGCTCAATGCCGGTGTGTGGCAGCACCTTCTCGGCGTTGTGGGCCATATTGGCCAGCACCACCAGCGCCTTGGCACCGGAATCATTGAACTGATGTTCCATTTCACGGGTGGTATACAGAGGGTTGGTGTTCACCACCACCAGTCCGGCGCGCATGGCACCATAGACAACAACAGGGTACTGGGTGACGTTGGGCATCTGCACCGCGATGCGATCACCCACTTTAAGATTGGTCTTGTTTTGCAGCCAGGCAGCAAAGTTGCGGCTCTGGATGTCCAGATCACGATAGGTCAGCGTTACGCCGAGCGCACTGAACGCGGGTTTGTCAGCGTATTTTTTGACTGCCTGATCGAACATGTCGACCATACTCTGATATTTGTTAAGATCAATTTCGCGCGGAATGCCGGGTGGATATTTGTCCTGATAGAACTTTTCAAAGTCCATCACCATCTCCTGTCTTGTTGCTTATGATTATAGTAATGCATATACGCGGGCAGGCCCCTTTAGCTTCGGGTTTACTGCACCAACCTGTTGATTACAGGGAATACCTCCAGCCGCTGCTCAACGCCCAAACGAAATCCGGGCGCAAAAACAAGCAGACATAAGTATCAGCCTCAAAGAAAGGCGAGAATATCAGTTTTGTAAGAATTGAGGTAGTTCCGGCTGGCCAAGCCGGCGAGCTGGATTGCCGAATGTGATCCTGCTCTCGAAAATTGACCAGGCTGAATGTCGGAATATTTTACAGCCCGTTCACCGCGGCGCCATTACCCGCCTATAGAAATAATCTATCTTTTTGTTTTTATGTAGATTTATTACATTGGCAAGATATGTGCAAAGTCACTTGTGACGAGACTGATGTCATGCACGTGAGTCTCGTAATATGCCGAGCTTTGCCGATGCGCCCTCAACCGCGTCGGCTTTTTTTTGTCTGGCAATCGTCAAGCCACGGGCGGGGATATAATCGAAAGGGCCAACGGACGGGCAATACAGGCGGATTCTGCCGACACCTTCGACTTTCTGGTGCCGGCAGTGGCAGGGATCAGGCTCCCAGTTGACTCACGCAACGCTGGTGAATCAGTTCTGCAGCTGCTTCGACCGTCATTTCGCTGTCTTCATAGATAGCTGACACCGACTCCTTCAGCACCTTGGCAGACGCCTCGCTGCTGGCATTGGTATCAATGGCCGAGAACACTTCATTGATATCGGCATCGGAATCCCGGGCCTCTACCAGATCGGGTGCGGCAGCTTTCTGGGCTTCACATACCGGGTTGGCAAAGGCAAAAGAGCTGATACCCATACCGGCTGCAAGCAGGCTAACGGCAAGCAATTTCTTGTTCATGGTCAGGTTCCTTCCTGGAAAATCTTCAAAGTAGGAGCCCCGGACTACCGCGCGGGATTCCTTCCCGCAATCCGGGGCATAACAATGGACCGGAACGATCCACGGAAGGATTGAAACACAGTGACCTGTCGGGAAAAAATGTCTGATTTGATGCCAGATACCTGAACACCACGCACTCGCCAGCCCATGGCCAGCAGGGATACCGGCAGGAACAAGGTTCGTGACCGACATCACTGCCGATCACAAACCTGCGGGCCACGGCCGGTCTCCGGTCCGCACACCCGCGCTTCCCCGGACTTATTTGCTCAGATAGCGCATCGCCGATTCCAGGCCTTCCAGAGACAGCGGGTACATGCGGTCTCCCACCAGCTGACGGGTAATTCCCAGCGAGCCGCCCCGGCCCCAGTAACCTTCGGGTAACGGGTTAATCCAGACCACCTTGCGAAAATGGTCGTTTACCCGCTGAAACCAGGTAGCACCCGCTTCGTCGTTCCAGTGTTCGATCGAGCCACCGGGATGGGTGATCTCATAGGGTGCCATGGTGGCATCGCCGATGAAAATCACCTTATAGTCGGAACTGTACTTGTGGAGAATGTCCCAGGTCGGTGTGGTCTCATGAATCCTGCGCACATTTTTTGACCACACACTCTCATAGATGAAGTTGTGGAAATAAAAATATTCCATGTGCTTGAATTCCAGCCTGGCCGCCGAAAACAACTCTTCACAAACCCGGACGTGAGGATCCATGGAACCACCCACGTCGAAAAACAACAGCACCTTGACGGCGTTGTGACGTTCCGGAACCATCTTGAGGTCCAGAAAGCCTGCGTTGCGGGCGGTTGAACGAATGGTATCGTCCATATCCAGCTGGTCAGCGGCGCCCTGACGCGCAAACTTGCGCAGACGACGTAACGCCACCTTGATGTTACGAATACCCAGTGTGATGCTGTCGTCGAGATCACGAAACTCACGCTTTTCCCAGACTTTGACAGCCCGGCCCTGACGACCCTCTTTCTGGCCAATACGGAAGCCTTCGGGGTTGTAGCCATTGGCGCCGAAAGGCGAGGTGCCGCCGGTACCAACCCATTTGTTGCCGCCCTGATGACGTTCTTTCTGCTCTTCCATGCGCTTCTTGAAGGTCTCGATAAGCTCCTCAAGGCCACCAAGAGAGTCGATTTTCGCCTTTTCTTCGTCGCTGAGCTGCTTTTCGAATTCCGCCCTCAGCCAGTCATCCGGTATCAACGCGTCCATCAGTGCATCAAGGTTTTCGATACCTTTGAAATAGGCATCGAAGGCACGGTCAAACTTGTCGAAGTGCCGTTCGTCCTTTACCAGGCACAATCTCGCCAGATAATAGAACTCTTCCATATCTGCAAAAGCCAGCCGCTTCTCCAGCGCCTCAAGCAAATCCAGGAATTCCCGCAGTGTTGCCGGTACCTTGGCACTGCGTACTTCCATAAAAAAATCGATCAGCATGTCGTCCTCCTAACAGAGGCCGTTGGTTCAGTACCGCCGGGACGGCCAGAGGCAACAGCCCCTGGCCGTGACCCTGCCCTCATCAGTTCTTGCGACGCGCCATAAAGGCCAGCTTCTGAAGCAGATGCACGTCCTGCTCGTTCTTCACAAGAGCGCCGTACAGCGGTGGCAGCGCAGTGCTGGTATCTTTCTCCTGCAGCATCTTGCGGGACAGGTCATCCGCCATCAGCAGCTTCAGCCAGTCAATCAGCTCAGACGTCGACGGCTTCTTTTTCAGTCCGGGAACCTTGCGAACGTCAAAGAATACTTCCAGTGCGTCCCGGACAATATCCTGCTGCAGTTTCGGAAAGTGAACATCCACGATGCTTTTCATGGTGCCGTGATCCGGGAACGAGATGTAATGGAAGAAACATCGACGCAGGAAAGCGTCCGGCAGTTCTTTCTCGTTGTTACTGGTGATCACCACGATCGGGCGCTTTTTGGCCTTGATGAATTCCTGGGTTTCGTAAACGTAGAACTCCATGCGATCGAGTTCCAGCAGCAGGTCGTTCGGAAACTCGATATCCGCCTTGTCGATTTCATCAATCAGCAAAATGACCTGTTCATCCGTGTCGAAAGCTTCCCACAGCTTGCCCTTGACGATGTAGTTGCGGATGTCCTTGACCTTCTCGTCCCCAAGCTGGGAGTCCCGCAGTCGGGAAACCGCATCGTACTCGTAAAGGCCTTGCTGGGCCTTGGTGGTGGACTTGATGTGCCAGGGGATCAGTCTCAGACCAAGACCTTCGGCCATTTCTTCCGCCAGCATGGTTTTACCGGTACCAGGCTCACCTTTGATCAGCAGAGGGCGCTGCAGCGTAATCGCGGCGTTAACCGCCATTTGCAAGTCATCAGTCGCTACGTATTTTTCGGTTCCGGTAAACTTCATAGTCTGGTTTCCTGTGTCGCCAAGATTTGATGCATAAATGTATGTAAAGGCGGCGTCTGGCAAGTTTCTGTCGGCGCCGCCGGTTAATCAGCAAGAGATACGAGTATAGGGATTTTCCCGACTACTGATAAGCCAGTTAATCATCTACCCGGTCAGTCACGCTTTTTCGGCTCGTCACGGTTGTCGTCCGGCGCTGTTCCCGGATCGTCACTATCGCTCTCCTGGTCCAGGTCCGGCAGATCATCTATATCGGAAAGATCGAAGTCTTCCAGACCGAACTCGTGATCATCGTCCAGCAGGCTTTCATCAAGCTCATCCAGAACCGGGTCCTGATCCAGCGGTACATCCTCGTCCGGATCAGCTGACGGCGGCTGGCTGGCCAGAATCTCGTCGTCATCCGGTAATGGGGCCTCATCTTCTGCCTCCGGCGTTGCTTCGGCCTCTTCCGCTATGCGCCTGAGTTCCTCCTCAAACACATCAGCCTGTTCCTCGGCCCGGGGCAGATCCTCTTCTTCTTCGGATAGCCCGGCGTCCTGATCTTCCGAAGGTGGCGCTTCCGGCTCAGTCCGTAACTCATCGGCGGACTCGTCATCTGCCGGTTCCGCACTGGCAGGATCCGGCTCGCTGAGCGGCGCCTCTTCTTCGGGCAACGCCATATCACCAGCCGCAACATCTTCAGCAATCGGAATCGCTATCTCATCGTCGTCTTCGACGATTTCTTCCTCAACGTTTTCATCCAGCACCGGCAGCGGTTCGCTGGTGGTATCCCCCGGCTCAGTCTGGTCTGCGGCAGCGCGCCGGCGCCGGACCAGCACAAACAGCCCGGCAAGCACCGCGACCAGGCCGATCAGACCTCCGGCAATCCACGCCTGGTACTGCTGAACCTTTGCCAGTGCCGAATCCAGCCAGGATTCAGCTCCGTCATCAGAACCCGCAGGTTCGGGGTCTGGGTCGGCACTGTCCCCGGCGGCGGCTTCCGGTGCGGCAACTTCTACCTGGCTGATATCGATTGGCGATTCAATAACATCGACTACTGTTTCCTCAACCTCCGGCTCAGCAACCGCAGGACGTTCGTCTTCCGCTGAGCCTGTTTCAACCGGACCTTCCGGTACAACCGGTGCGCTGACAACCCCGCTGTCAGAGGCGTCCGGGTTCAGTAAGGTAATGGTCTGGCGGTACTTGCGGCTGAAGGTCTGACCGTCCGCCTCCACAGCCAACTGATAGTTACCCGGCTCGCTGAGGCGTGCGATGGTGTCACGATAGACGCCATCCTCCGGCGGCCCTGATTCATGGAGAACCCGGCTTCCGGAGCGTCCGTCTTCCGTGATCAGCGTGAGGGTTACCTCAATCACGCCCAGAAAATCCGGGTCCCTGATCCGCGTGTCGGCATCAAAAAAGGAAGCCAACACATCCACCTCATCGCCCAACCGGAACCGGGGCGGTAGCGGAGTGACGACCATCCGCAGGTCACTGACCACGGTTACCCGGCTGCCAGTGCCGAGGTCACCATCAACACGCCAATCGCCGGGGGCGGGATTGGAAATGGTGATCAGGTCATAATCGGCGTCCGCGACCCAGGCCACCTCACCGCGATCGGCACTGCCCACGGAGTAGGTACTGTTGGTGGGCGAGACCAGGGACAGGGATCGCTCGCTGCTGGGCGTATTGCTGAAGATCAGCGCAGTGAACTCTTCCACACCCGCATCAACCTGGAAGGTATTGCCCTCAATCGGCACCTCGTCCTGCGCGACCACCTGGCCGAGAGCATCAGCGAAAATCCGGCTCAGGGCTTCGGCGGTTTCAGCGATGTGGGCTGATCCGCCGGTGGCATCCGCAATCAATCCCATCAGGTCCAGATCTGCCTCTGCCGACAACGCAATGGTATGAACCACCACCCCGGCCTGCTTCAGCGCCGGTACCAGTTCCTCGGCAATGCGGGTGCGCTCGCGGTCGTTGGCCGCCTGGTCCTGAGCAATATCCGCCTTGCCATCGGTCAGCAAAATAAGATGGGTCGGTCCTGGGTAGTCACGGCCAAACCAGTCATCCGTTGCCGCCTCGATTGCACCGCCAAGATTGGTGCGCAATGCTACTGAATTGATCTGCTCCGAAGCCCGGATCATCTCTTGCCGCCAGGCGTCGTCGACCGAACCATGGCCCACCAGCATGTTGACGTCCCGGCCAAAGGTCCACAGACCAGCACCGGCACCATCAGGCAGCAGGCGCGCCAGCAGACGTACGGCAGGCCGCCTGAGGTTGCCGGGGTCATTGACGCGCATGCTGCCGGAAATATCCACGGCGATGCGGACATCGGCATCGGCCGTCACAGGCGCTGCAGGAAGTGCAGTGCCTACCTGGGCCAGGCTGAACGAACCGGTCAACAACAACATCGCTGCAACACAGGCAGTGACCATTCTCAGATCCGGCATTCAGAAGTTCCTCAGCACCAGGGTCAGCAGGACCCGTTTTTATTGTTTATTGTCAGCCAGTCATTGTCAGACAGGCGGCTATCAGCGACGGGTAAAGCGGTAACGCACCAGATCCAGCATCCAGACCAGAGCCATGACGATACTGGCCAGTCCCATGTTGAAAAATGCCCGGGCAGCCTCTGCGGAGTCGCCAAGAACACTTTCGTAACCACCGTACAACCAGGCCGGTACCCACCAGCCGGCCAGGGTAGCCGACTCAACCGGTGTCACCAGAAGCACCAGCAGCAGGGACTTCACCAGGGTTCTGAATCCATAAACAGGTAACCACCGGATCAGACGGGTCATGGTGTAATAGAACACCACGAAGGCCAGGCCGTACAAACCCCAGAACAGGGCGTAGGCCGTCTGGGCCTCGGAATCTATAGTCAGTGCAGACAGTGTTTCAGTCATAAGCTTGGTGAACCCTTCACAGAACCCAGTGAATAATATGTTCTTCCCAGTCATCCTCGGGAACGGTGTCCGCGTGAATAACGCGATTGCGGACGGATATACCCGCGGCCAGTACCGTTTCCGGGTCGCCGGACACCAGCGGATGCCAGGCCGGCAACGGACGTCCTTCCGCCAGGGTGCGGTAGGCGCAGGTCCGGGGCAGCCAGTGGAAGTCAGCCACGGTATCCGCCGTCAGCACTGTGCACTCAGGCACTTTCTGAAGGCGGGTATCATAGGTTGTGCAACACCCGGTATCCACGTTCATATAGGGACACACCAGTTCGGTGTAATAAACGTCGCCGGTATCCTCGTCTTCCAGTTTGTTCAGACAACACAGACCACAGCCGTCACACAGTGACTCCCACTCGGTCTGGCTCATGTCGGCCAGACGCTTGCGCTGCCAGAACGGAATGTCTGCGCTCAAGGGGACTCCGGTGTCGGCTTTTCCCGGAACGACACCACATAACCCGATGACTGTTCCGGCATCTGAAGAAAATAGTCCTTGTCCGCAATTGCCTCCAGCACTTCCCGCCCGGTTGTCCGCGCCAGCTTGCGCTGTGGCGTCAGCACCAGGTCAAGAGCATGAACGGGATTGCCGAAGATCTCCCGCAGGGGCTCGGGCAGCAGGGACCAGTCATGGCCCCGACGCAGGTAGAGATAGGTATCCGCTTTTTTGGCACTGCGGTAGACCGAAACAAACTGTTTTTCACTCATGGGGTCAGTATCGCTCTGATATCTTTCATAACCGCCTCGGTGAGCCGTCCACGCCAGCCGCTGACAAAGATCTGCCAGCCCTGATCATTCTGGTCACCTGACCTGACAATAGCTTCCAGCCGGCGCCGGGGCGCCAGCAACTCCACCGGGATCTCATACTGTTCCGCCACCTTCCCCAGCAGCTTTTTGACCTTGCGATACTGGTCCTGCTGGGGTCGGGTCAGCGGGCGTTCAATGAGCGGGTCAGCTACCTCTTCCGCTGAGCGGGCCTCGGCCACTATAGCCAGCAACACATCGCTGTTACGTCTAGCCACCGGTGGCGGCATGTCCTCTACGGCCGCCAGCGCTGTGGCAGTTTCCGGCAGTTTTTCGGCGATGGCAATCAGGACCGGATCCGCCAGCACCCGGCTGCGCGGCTTGTCGCGCCGCCGGCTTTCGGTTTCCCGCCAGATGACCAGAGCCTTCAGGACACCCTGCTGCATTGGCGACAGATGCCATCCGCCACGGACTTTCAGGTAATAATCTTCCGGGCGCGACTGCGCCAGCTGGTCACTGGCAAAGCGTTCGGACTCTTCCACCAGGGCGTCGGTCAGCTGTCTGGCGTCCAGCTTCGCCAGCAACCAGACAAACAGCGGGCCCAGAAAACGGATGTCGTCCAGGGCATAGCGTTCCTGGGCGGCGCTCAAGGGTCGGCTGATCCAGTCAGAGCGGGTGGCGGACTTGTCCAGAACCTCACCAAACACCTGTTCCACAAGGCGGGCGTACCCCATGGAAAAGCCCTCACCCGCCAGTGCGGCTCCCAGCTGCAGATCGAGCAGTCCCTGAGGCTCCAGTTCCAGCCAGTGCCGGAACAGTTCCAGGTCCTCGCCCATGGCGTACAGCAGCTTGGGGCGTTCCGGGTCTGTCATGACCTGGCGGAACACCCGTGAACCAGCGGCAACATCCGGATCCGCCAGACGCAGGGAGTCGCCGGCACCCAGCTGAACCAGCCCCGGAATCGGATAGAAGGTGGAGACCCGTTCGAATTCGGTGTCCAGTGCCAGCGGCTCCTCGGAATGAGCCGTCAACCAGTCATCCAGCTCGGCAGAAGATGTCAGCCATTGGGGGCGACCGGCCGCAGGCACCGGGGGTACTTCAGGAGATACAATCGTTTGGTCAAAACTCATCAGCTACTCAGTCGGTCAGGGGCTTGCGGCCCCGGAAGGCATGGGTCAGGGTAAAGCCGTCAACGTAACCCAGCTCTCCGCCAACCGGAATACCATGGGCCAGGCGGGTGGTCAGTACGCCGGTGCCGTCAAGCCGGTCGGCGATATAATGAGCCGTGGCCTCGCCCTCAACGGTGGGGTTGGTGGCGAGAATCAGCTCACTGACATGTTCGTCGTGAACGCGGGTCATCAGGCGCTCGATGCCTATCTCGCCGGGTCCGATACCATCAATAGGCGAGAGATGGCCCATCAACACAAAATAGGCGCCCCGGTACTCACCTGCCTGCTCGATGGCCAGCAGGTCGGACGGGCTCTCCACCACGCATAAAGTGCCGTTGTTCCGTTCCGGCGTCTGGCAGATACCGCACACCGGCGTATCCGAAAAATTCTGACAGGATTCACAGCGACGGACACCCGCCATGGCCGCCGTCAGCGACCCGGCAAGACGTTCGCCCCCGCTCCGGCCTTTTTCCAGCAGATGAAACGCCATGCGTTGGGCCGTCTTCTGACCCACACCCGGCAGGCAGCGCAGGGATTCCACCAACTCATCAACCAAAGGACTGAAAACCATGGGTACTCCTGGATGTCACGGAACCGGGTGTCGGACAGATCAGATAGCCAGGCATACGTGCACCTGCCCGGGTATCGGCCGTCAGAACGGCATCTTGAATCCCGGCGGCAGCCCCATACCGGACATCATGCCGGACATGCGGTCCTTTTGACCTTCTTCAACGCGCCGGACGGCATCGTTAACGGCCGCTGCCAGCAGGTCTTCCAGAATCTCGCGATCCTCTGACATCAGTGACGGGTCAATGTCCACCTTGCGTACATCGTGGCGGCCGTTCATGGTCACCCTGATCAGGCCGGCACCGGATTCGCCGACAACCTCGGCCTTGGCCGCTTCTTCCTGAGCCTTCTGCATTTCTTCCTGCATTTTCTGGGCTTTTTTCATCAGATCGCCCATGCCGTTCATCATCGCGTGTTACCTCCTGCCGAT
>NZ_CAXBDN010000051.1:0-19261 GCF_963974375.1 uncultured Marinobacter sp. | reverse complement strand
CAGCAGACCCGCCCGCTCCGAGGGTAGCTGTACCATTTCCCGGGTGTAGGGGTCGCGGGCCATGTTGCCGGTCTGGAACACCGCCAACACGTTGCCAACTTCAAGACCTTCGCGGCTGCCACGGTTGATGACCACCACGTTGTACTGCCCGATCTGGGTCACACCACCCTCAACCGCAATCATCACACCGCTGATCTCGTCAGCCGGTGCACTGGGCACAAAACTGGTATTGATCCGGCGGTCTTCGCTGGCCAGCAGACGGTCACCGATGCGGACTTCCTCCCGGGAGCGGGTCAGGCGCATGGTCAGCACATCGTCATTTTCCGCGATAACGTCGCCACCGCCGATGGCCCGCGCCTCAAGACCGAGAAACTCGTTGGTTTCCGGATCGACATACCGATTGTTCTGGCGAAAAATCCCCAGGCTCCGGGCCGGGGCTTCGCCACGAGCGTAAACCCGGTCGCCGGCGCCGGTGACAATACGACCTTCCTCGCCTTCCAGCACATAGGGTGCGCCTTCGATTTCTTCCTGGGTCACAATGCGTGTGTCGCTCAGGAAACTGCGGATGGCGTCCAGCGGAATGGCAGGAATCGGCGTATCAATAGGTTCAGAGCGTACTTGCGGAGACAGACGAACCACGCCACTGCTGGCTTTGGTCAGCTGCGGACGGCCGTCGATATAGACCAGCGCCAGCTCATCACCCGGATAGATCAGGTGAGGGTTGGCAACCTGGGGGTTTACGTGCCAGATCTCAGGCCAGTACCAGGGGTTGGTCAGAAAACGAGATGAAATATCCCACAGAGTGTCACCCTTGACCACTGTATAGCGCTCGGGATGATCAGACCGGAATTCCGGACCTTGCGCCAATGCCCAGGAGGTGACCAGCAGCATCACGGCTGCCAGCGCGTACCGCAATTTCCTCATTATTTAAGTCCTTGATCGCGTGCCTGTTCTTGGTTTACTGCCGGCATTCACCTGCCTGGCGCGGTGTGTCGCAGGAGCAGGAACTCCGCAACCGTTCAATTATCCATTGCCCCTACTATAGAAGAAAGCCGGAAAATTGTGACCTTATCATTGGATGTTACAGTAAATTCTGACTATCGGCTGATCAGTTTGTATTCAATGACGCTTCTGGTGGATAATACACATATTAAACGCGGTTATCCTGTTGATTGCACAGTCGACGCCCTGCCTTTCAGTCAGTTATCTGGTCATGATAGTCAGCAGGGCAGAAAAAGCGCAGTACCTGGTCGCATTTTTGTGACGCGGCCTTTGTAATAGCGTCTCCGGATGACCAATAACTGCTTCCGCAATTGCGGAAACCGTTTTGTCAGGCACAGGTCAGTAAGAGTTATTATGATTCTCGACATTCTTGAATACCCGGATCCACGGCTGAGAACCATTGCCAAACCCGTCGATGAAGTCACCGATGAGATCCGCGAGCTGATCGATAACATGTTTGAAACCATGTACGACGCCCCCGGAATTGGCCTCGCCGCTTCCCAGGTCAACGTCCACAAGCAGGTGGTCGTGATTGATCTGAGTGAAGACCGCAGCGAGCCGCTGGTTCTGATCAACCCGCGGGTTGAGGTACTTGATGGCGATCTTCAGGATATGCAGGAAGGCTGCCTGTCGGTTCCCGGTTTTTATGAGGACGTCAGCCGGATCGAACACGTTCGGGTAACAGCACTGGATTACAACGGCCAGCCCTTTGAAAAGGAGGTTACCGGCCTGCTCGCGGTGTGTATTCAGCATGAGCTGGATCATCTGAACGGCAAGCTGTTCGTGGATTACCTCAGCGCACTCAAGCGCAACCGGATTCGCAAAAAGCTTGAGAAGCAGCACAAGAAAAGTGCCTGAGCCGACGGCAACTGACAGAATGCGCAGAACCGGGTGTTTCCACCCGGTTTTTTCGTTTGCATCACCGTTGCCATCACTACCGCTGTCACCGTAAGGGGATTTTCGCTGTGGGCCCGGATACAACCGCCACCACAGCGGTCAATCGCAGTTCCGGATACGGTATCAACAAAACAGGATCTCACTGTGCGACTTGTGTTTGCAGGCACCCCCGATTTCGCAGCCACGGCGCTCACTGCGCTGCTGGCCGCAGGCCATGACGTGGTGGCCGTGTATACCCAGCCTGACCGGCCGTCCGGTCGTGGCCGCAGGCAACAGCCTGGTCCGGTCAAGGAGGTGGCCATGGCGGCCGGTATTCCGGTCTTTCAGCCTCTGTCTCTGAAAAATCCCGAGGATCAGGAAGCACTCCGGAAACTGGCGCCTGACCTGATGATTGTTGCCGCCTACGGACTTATTCTGCCACAGGCCGTGCTGGATATTCCCCGCCTTGGCTGCCTCAACATTCATGCCTCACTACTGCCCCGCTGGCGGGGTGCAGCGCCGATTCACCGGGCCATCGCCGCAGGCGACACCAAAACCGGAATCACCATCATGCAGATGGACGCCGGCCTCGACACCGGTGCCATGCTGCTCAAACGGTCGGAAGCCATTCGCCCTGATGACACCGGCGGCAGCCTTCACGACCGGCTTGCAGCCCTCGGGGGCGAAGCCATTGTTGAGGCTCTCGGCCAGCTTGACCAGCTGACAGCGGAACCGCAGGACAACAGCCTGGCCAGTTATGCCCACAAGCTGGACAAGAACGAAGCCCACATCGACTGGCAGGCTGACGCGGACACCATCAGTCGTCTGGTCCGTGCCTTCAACCCCTGGCCCGGCACCGACTGCAACCTCGACGACCAGCGTATCCGCATTCACCAGGCCGATGCCATCAGCCACCAGGGCAACCAGCCAGCCGGTACCGTGCTGGCCCGGGATCGCCACGGCATCGACATCGCCTGCGGTGAGGGCGCACTGCGAATCACCCGGTTACAACTGCCCGGCGCCCGCGCCATGTCGGTTTCAGATCTGATCAACGGCGGCAAACCGGTGCTGATGCCGGGACAGGTGCTGCAGTAACCATGGCCTATCATCCCATCAGAGAACTTCCGATACGGGCACTGGCCGCCGAGGTATTACTGGCTGTGGAGTCAGGAGAGTCGCTGTCCCAGGCGCTGCCACGGGCCCAGCAGGATATTGATCCGGACCTTCGCCCCCAATTACAGGCCCTCTGCTACGGAGTCTGTCGCTGGTTTCACCGGCTTGACGGTGAGCTGGGCCAGCGCCTGCGCAAGCCGCTGCGCAAACAGGATCGCAACGTCCACCTGCTGATGCTGGTGGCACTGTTCCAGCTGCGCTACAGCCATAACCCCTCCTACGCCATTCTCAACGAAACCGTCGAAGCCTGTCGGGCACTGGGCAAAAGTCCACTGACCGGACTGGTGAACGGTGTTCTGAGAGCGGCTGAGCGGGAAGGAGAGCCAGACAGCGACATCCCGGTGGTGCGCTTCAGCCACCCGCAATGGATGATCGCCAAGCTGCAACACAACTGGCCGGACCAGTGGCAGGCCATCCTGGAAGCCAACAATACCCAGGCTCCCATGACCCTGCGGGTCAATGGTCGCCACGGCAGCCGTGACCAGTATCTCCAGCGCCTGGCCGACAGCGGTCTCGAAGCCCGGGCCACGGCCTTTGCGCCCTGGGGCATTCAGCTGGCCAACCCGGTGGCGGTGGACCGGCTGCCGGGTTTTGCCGAAGGTGACGTCAGCGTGCAGGATGAAGCCGCACAACTCTGCACCCGGTGGCTGCAGCCACAGGCCGGGCAGCGTATTCTGGATGCCTGTGCCGCGCCGGGGGGCAAAACCTGCGCCATCCTTGAAGCCTGTGACAACCAGGCCGAGGTTATTGCCATCGACCAGTCTGCCGACCGCCTGCCCCGGATTCAGGAAAACCTTGACCGGCTTCAGCTCTCGGCCACACTGAAGGAGGCTGATGCAGGCGACACTTCCAGCTGGTGGGACGGAGAACCTTTTGACCGTATCCTGCTGGACGTTCCCTGCAGCGCCACCGGGGTTATCCGTCGCCATCCGGACATCAAACTGTTGCGCAGGGAAACCGACATTACGCCCCTGGCGGGTATTCAGCTGGGGTTGCTGGAACAACTCTGGGCGACACTCAAACCCGGCGGCCGACTGCTGTACGCCACTTGCTCGGTGTTTCCTCAGGAAAACAGCCGGATTATCCAGCGTTTTCTCGACAAGGAGCCTCAGGCCCAGCTGCTGTCAGAGGATGCACCCTGGGGATCGGATACCGGCTACGGCCGCCAGCTGCTGCCCGCTCCGGACAGCCACGATGGCTTTTTTTACGCCTGCCTGATCAAGGGCAGCGACACTCCTGACCAGGATAACAGGCCATGAAAATCATCATTCTCGGCGCCGGCCAGGTCGGCGGCAGTCTGGCAGAAAATCTGGCCAACGAGGCCAATGACATTACCGTAGTGGACAGTGACGGCGTGCGCCTGCGTGAGCTGCAGGACCGGCTTGATATCCGCACCGTGCAGGGTCGTGGCTCCTATCCCACGGTGCTGAGGCAGGCCGGCGCTGACGACGCCGACATGCTGATTGCTGTCACCAACAGCGATGAAACCAATATGGTGGCCTGCCAGGTCGCCTATTCCCTGTTCAAGACCCCTACCAAGATCAGCCGGATACGGGCGAACGCCTATCTGGCCCGCAAGGAACTCTTCGGCGAGACCGGTTTTCCGGTAGACGTACTGATCAGCCCGGAACATCTGGTAACCCAACACATTACGCGGCTGATTGAATACCCGGGCACCCTGCAGGTGCTTGAATTCTCCAAGGGCCTGGTCAGGCTGGTAGCGATCCGGGCAACCGAGGGTGGCCCGCTGGTGGGCCATGAGTTGTCCTACCTGCGCACTCACATGCCACGGATAGAAACCCGGGTGGCGGCCATTTTCCGTAAAGACCGGGCCATCATGCCCCAGGGCAGTACGGTGATTGAAGACGGTGACGAAGTGTTCTTTATCGCCGGTGCCGACCATATCCGCTCGGTCATGAGCGAACTGCAACCGCTGGAGCGTCCCTACAAGCGGATTTTTATCTGCGGCGGCGGCAACATCGGCCAGCGTCTTGCCCATACCCTGGAAGGCCGTTACAACGTCAGGTTGCTGGAGCGGGACCGTGAGCGCTGTGTGATGCTGTCGGAAAACCTGCGCAAGACCATCGTGCTGGAGGGCAACGCCGCCAACAAGGATCTGTTGCTGGAGGAAAACATCGAGAACACCGATGTTTTCTGTGCCGTAACCAACGATGACGAAGCCAACATCATGGCGTCACTGCTGGCAAAACGTCTGGGCGCCCGCAAGGTTCTGACCCTGATCAACAACCCGGATTATGTAGACCTGATCCAGGGCGGTGAAATCGACGTCGCCATCTCGCCCCAGCAAACCACCATTGGCAGCCTGCTGACCCACGTGCGGCGCGGCGACGTAGTGAGTGTTCACTCGCTGCGCAGAGGCGCTGCGGAGGCCATTGAAGCCGTCGCCCACGGTGACCATCGCTCATCCCGGGTGGTGGGGCGACGGCTGGATGAAATCAAGCTGCCGACTGGCACCACCATTGGCGCCATCGTCCGCGACAACGAAGTGTTCATCGCTCACGACCACCTGCGTATAGAGCCGGACGATCACGTGATTCTGTTCCTGGTGGACAAAACCCGGATCCGGGAAGTTGAAAAGCTGTTCCAGGTCGGCCTGACCTTCTTCTGACCATGATGAGCCACGGGGCCCACTGAGCCATGCGCTTACCCTTGATTGCCAAGATTCTTGGCCTGCTGATAATGCTGTTCAGCCTCACCATGCTGCCGCCCCTGGGCATTGCCCTGTTGTTTGAGGATGGTCAGTGGGAGCGTTTTTTACATGGTCTGGGCATTGTCTTTTTTGGCGGACTTTTGCTCTGGCTGCCATTCCGGGGAGTGACCGGCGACCTGCGAATCCGGGATGGCTTCCTGATCACCACCCTGTTCTGGGTGGCGCTCAGCGTAGCTGGCTCGATCCCATTCTACCTGAGCAGCAATGCGCCCTATACCTACGTGGATTCGCTGTTCGAGGCAGTCTCGGGACTCACCACCACCGGCGCCACCGTTATCATCGGCATCGACACCCTGCCGGAATCCATGCTCTGGTACCGCCAGCAACTGCAGTGGCTGGGCGGCATGGGTATTATCGTGCTGGCGGTGGCGATACTGCCCATGCTGGGCATCGGGGGCATGCAGCTGTATCGGGCCGAGGTACCTGGCCCGGTCAAGGACAACAAGCTGACACCCCGTATCGGCGAGACCGCCAAAGCGCTCTGGTACATTTATCTGGCGCTGACCATTGCCTGTGCCCTCGCTTACTGGGCGGCGGGTATGAGCTGGTTTGATGCCATCGGCCACAGCTTCTCTACCATAGCGATTGGCGGCTTTTCGACCCACGACGCCAGTATCGGCCACTACAACAGCTCGCTGATCGAGATGATTGCTGTAGTGTTCATGATTATCGCCGGTGCCAATTTTGCCCTTCACTTCATGGCCTTCCGCAATCGTAGCCTGAGTGCCTATGGCCAGGACCCCGAATTCCGCTTCTATTTCACCATTCTGGCGGTGGTCAGCCTGATCACCATAGCGGTGCTGATAGGCACCGCGACCCTGGATCCCTATAACGCCGTCTTCAAGGGAATCTTTCAGGTGGTATCTATCGCCACCACCACCGGCTTCGGCGCCGCGGACTTCAGTCAGTGGCCATTAATGCTGCCGTTCATGCTGTTTATCCTGGCGTTCATGGGTGGCTGTGTCGGGTCTACCGGCGGTGGTCTGAAGGTCATGCGAGTATTACTGATTTACCGACAGGGCTCCCGGGAGATCAAACGCCTGCTGCACCCGAACGCGGTCATTCCGGTCAAACTGGGTAACCGCCCGGTGTCAGACCGGGTGCTGCAGTCAGTCTGGGGTTTTTTCTCGGTATACATGTTCATGTTCGTCGCCATGCTGGTCATTCTGCTGGCCACCGGGCTGGATCAGGTCACTGCCTGGACCGCCGTAGCTTCTGCCATGAACAACCTCGGTCCTGGCCTTGGTGACGTTGCCTACCATTATGGCGGACTGAACGACGTCGCCAAATGGGTGCTTTGTTTTGCCATGCTGCTGGGCCGGCTGGAGGTATTTACCCTGCTGGTGCTACTGACGCCGGCATTTTGGCGAAGATAGCGGTACAGGCTTAGAAATACACCGGCTTCGCGCGTATAATACCGGCCTCTCAATGCGGGCCGGTCATCAGCCGCTGCCGCAACATTTGAACCGATCAGCAGGCAACCGTCGTGACAGACAAGGCAACCAACACTACAAGTCCGGACATCAGAACCTTTCAGGGTCTGATCCTGGCACTACAGAATTTCTGGGTACAGCACGGCTGTGTGGTGCTCCAGCCCCTGGACATGGAAGTAGGTGCCGGCACCTTTCACCCGGCGACGTTCCTGCGGGCCATCGGCCCCGAAACCTGGAACGCTGCCTATGTGCAGCCCAGCCGTCGCCCCACCGATGGCCGTTACGGCGAAAACCCCAACCGCTTGCAGCATTACTATCAGTTCCAGGTGGTCCTGAAACCATCGCCGGACAATATTCAGGAACTTTACCTGGATTCCCTGAAAGCTCTGGGGCTGGACCCGCTGGTTCACGATATCCGTTTTGTGGAAGACAACTGGGAATCGCCCACCCTGGGTGCCTGGGGTCTGGGCTGGGAAATCTGGCTCAACGGCATGGAAGTCACCCAGTTCACCTATTTCCAGCAGGTGGGTGGTCTTGAATGTTACCCGGTAACCGGCGAACTGACTTACGGTCTGGAACGGATTGCCATGTACCTGCAGGGCGTCGACAGCGTGTATGACCTGGTCTGGACCAACGGACCCGACGGCGTGGTGACTTACGGTGATGTGTTCCACCAGCAGGAAGTGGAGATGTCCACGTATAACTTTGAACATGCCGACACCGATTTCCTGTTTCACAGCTTTGATGTCCACGAACGTGAAAGCGCCCGCCTGATCGAAGCCGGTCTGGCACTGCCGGCCTATGAGCAGGTGCTGAAGGCATCCCACACCTTCAACCTGCTGGATGCCCGCCACGCCATTTCCGTGACCGAGCGCCAGCGCTTTATCCTGAGGGTACGCACCCTGGCCCGGGCCGTGGCCCAGGCCTACTTCGACAGTCGCAAGGCCCTGGCCTTCCCGCTGGCGCCCGAGGCCCTGCGTAACGAAGTGATGGCTGCCACAGAGGCCGCTGCCGAAGCCGGCAAAGGCAAGGGCAAGAACGGCAAAAAAGCCGGGAAAGATGCCAAGAAGGGGAATGCGTAATCATGGCTACTCAGGATTTTCTCGTTGAACTGGGCACCGAAGAACTACCACCAAAGTCCCTGAAAACACTGTCGGATGCCTTCACCCGGGGCATTGTTTCCGGTCTGGAAAGCGCTGGCATCAGCTTTGGCTCGGTAGAAGCCTTTGCGGCCCCCCGCCGCCTTGCCGTACGGATTCGCAAGCTCGAAGATGCCCAGCCTGACAAGTCTGTCGAGAAAAGAGGACCAGCGGTGCAGGCGGCCTTTGACGACGCCGGCAACCCGACCCGGGCCCTGGCCGGTTTTGCCACCTCCGTGGGCGTGACTCCCGACCAGCTCGATACCCTGGAAACCGACAAGGGTGCCTGGGTGGTCTACCGTACCGTCGAAAAAGGCCGGCCCACGGTGGAGCTGATGCCGGAACTGGTCGAACAGTCCCTGGCAGGGTTGCCCATCCCCAAGCGCATGCGCTGGGGCGCCCACCGCATCGAGTTTGTGCGTCCGGTACACTGGCTGGTGCTGATGTACGGTAATTCGGTGATCGAAGCCCCGGTCATGGGCCTGACACCTGGCAATGAAACCCGTGGTCACCGCTTCCATTGCCCCCGTAACCTCATCATTCCCACCCCCAATGATTACGAGGTGGTGCTGAAAGAAGAAGGCCATGTCATCGCCGACTTCGCCGAGCGTCGCGAGATTATCCGCAAGGGTGTCAGACGGGTGGCGGAACAGGAAGTATCCGGTCAGGCGGTCATTGATGATGATCTGCTGGACGAAGTCACTGCCCTCAACGAGTGGCCGGTGCCATTGCTGGGCCGCTTCGAGGAGCGCTTCCTGGATGTGCCCGCGGAAGCCCTGATCTCCTCCATGAAGGAGCACCAGAAGTATTTCCACGTGGTCGACAAGAGCGGGCACATGCTGCCGGTGTTTATCACGGTCGCCAACCTGGAAAGCAAGGATCCCGGCCAGGTGATTGCCGGTAACGAGAAAGTGATCCGGCCACGATTGTCGGACGCTGCTTTCTTTTACGACACCGACCGCAAGACAGCACTGGCGGACCGCATCGAGCGGCTCAAGCCCATCGTCTTTCAGGACAAGCTCGGCAGCATCTACGACAAGTCCGTGCGGGTTGCGGCCCTGGCCAGCAAGATTGCCACTGCCATTGGCAGTGATCCGGCCCTGGCCGAGAGGGCGGCCATGCTCGGCAAGACCGATCTGGTCACCGAGATGGTGCTGGAGTTTACCGATCTGCAGGGCATCATGGGCGAATATTACGCCCGTAATGACGGCGAGCCGGAAGACGTCGCCCGGTCCCTGAACGAGCAGTACATGCCCCGCTTTGCCGGCGATGACCTGCCCGCCACCCTGACCGGCTGTGCCGTGGCGATTGCCGACCGCCTGGATTCACTGGTGGGTCTGTTCGGTATTGGCCAGCCACCCTCTGGTACCCGTGATCCGTTTGCGCTGCGCAGGGCCTCTCTGGGTGTGCTGCGGATTATCATCGGACGGGAACTGCCGCTGGACCTGCAGACCTGCTGTGAATGGGCGGAGCAGAACTTCAGTAACCTTTCTGAACAGCACACCGCCACCACCGTGGTGGACTATATGCTGGAACGCTTCCGTGCCCACTATGAAGAGCAGGGCATCGGTGCCGAGGTGTATCTGGCGGTTCATGCCCGCAGACCCACCCGGCCGCTGGATTTCGACCGCCGGGTGAAAGCCGTCGATGCCTTCCGCAAACTGCCGGAAGCCCAGGCGCTGGCCGCCGCCAACAAGCGGGTGTCCAATATCCTCACCAAGCAGGGCGACGCCACTGTTGAGGAGGAAATCGACAGTGGCTTGCTGCAGGATGCGGCCGAATTTGCACTGGCGGAACAGGTACTGGCCCAGGCCAATACCGTACTGCCACTGTTCGAGAAAGGCGACTACGCCGCGGCACTGAGCTCGCTGGCGAGCCTGCGGGCGCCAGTGGACGCTTTCTTTGATGAGGTAATGGTCATGGCCGACGATGCCGCCGTGCGCAACAACCGGCTGGCGCTGCTGAACCGGCTGCGCAACCTGTTCCTGCGGGTGGCAGACATCTCGTTGCTACCGGGAGCCTGATCCCTGCGAGGCCAGTTTCCTCTCAGCTCCGCAGCCGGCATTTTGTGCTGCGGGGCTGGTAAAGCAGCCCTGATTACGTATAATACCGGCCGTAATTCGGCGTGTGGCGCAGCTTGGTAGCGCACTTCGTTCGGGACGAAGGGGTCGCAGGTTCGAATCCTGCCACGCCGACCATTTTTATCCCGCCTTTTCCCCGTATTATCAGACTCTTGATATCCTTTCATTGCGCACAGCCAGGCTGTGGCCAGCCATCGCATTGGTAATCCAACCCGCAAGCTTCGCCACAACGTCTTCGTTGCAGCCGGACAAGTCCGCTATCTGTGTCAATCGGGGCTGGCAGACGCTTTTACACTCAGCTGAATCAAGTTTGTCACCTCCGACTCTGGCCATGAGCCATCACAACGGCAACAACAGCCGAAACACCACTATTTCAGGAGATTTTGCCACTGGGGTGCTACCCTTGAGTCACTATTGAGAACTGAGACCTATAACAATGACAAAAACCGTGGAACTCTACTGGGATCCGGCAAGCACCAATACCTACTTTGCGTTCAAACTGTTGCAACCCGTACTGAAACGCACCGGAGCCCGCCTCGAATTACACCCGTTCAATCTGGGCTATGTATTCCGCAAGCATAACTACGTGCTGATGGACGAACCACCGGCGAAACTGGCCAATCGCAAGCGGGACCTGATGCGCTGGGCCAATAAATATCAGCTGCCATTCCGTTTTCCTGATGTCTTTCCCATCAAGACCAGCCGTATTCTGCGGGGTGCTCTTGCCATGCGGCAATGGGGGCTGGAGCTGGCCTATACCGAAGCGGTTCTGGACGCTTACTGGGAGCAGAACAATCATCACATTGCCGATTACGAACGCCTGTGCGGACTGGTCGAGATGCTGGGAGCCAACGGTAAGGCGTTTGAACGACTGAGCGAAAGCGAGGGTATTCGCCAGCAACTGGTGGACACCACCAACCGGGGACTGGAACGAGGCGTGTTCGGCGTGCCCAGTATATTCGTGGGCGATGAACTGTTCTGGGGCAAGGACCGGATGGAATTTGTTGAGGACGCTCTTAACGAATAATGCCCGGCCGCGTTAAAAGCGACCGGGCACTACAAAGCACCACAGTTTACCAGCGGAAGCGGGCACCTACACCGTAGGTCATGCTGGACTCGAGACTCTTGATCTCGTCATGCATAACCGCAGCGTAAAGATCGAAATTACCGCCGAAGTAATGGTCGTAGCCAACGGTCGTAGTGTTACGCTCGTCGTCCATATCGTCACCAAAGTCGGACATACCATACGCCACTTTCACTGCGCCGCTGGGGGTTGGTACCCGGACGCCTGCGGTGAAGGTATCGATATCGGCATCACCGCCGGTCAGCTCGGTTTCCATGTACTGGTACTGACCAAAGATCTTGGCTGCACCGAAGTCGTAGCTGGCACCAAACATCATCGCCATCTGGTCTTCAAGTACGCCCAGACCGGAGAAGCTGCCGAGAGGCCCCAGGCCACCCCCGTTTGCATTGGGCGCAGTGGCCGCACCAGCGTCCACCTGGTAGCCAGACAGGGTCATGCCAAAGCCACCGGTGTTATACAACAGATGAAAGCCCATCTTGTTGTCGCCGCTTTCGCCCGGCTGCTCACCAAAGGCGTACACCACACTGCCTCGCAGGCCATTGACGCTGGGCGAGTAATAGGCAATGGAGTTGCTCCAGCCAGAGTCGCCAGCAACGGGGCCAAACAGTCCACCAGAGTAGGTGTGCAGGATGGTGGGTGAGAACGCAAAAGAGCCGCCAAAGGAGTTGAAGAAGACGTTCGGCAGGTAGTAGGGCGCAGTATTGCGGCCGGCGGTCACCTTACCGTATTTACCCTGCAGACCGACGTAGGCACTGCGGGCAAAGAAGGTGTCGCCATTGAAACGGCCATTGTCACCCACATCCGGACGCAGGAACATTTCCAGCGCCGCGACGCCAGTCAGTCCGTCCATAAGCGGCATTGTACCGCTCATGCCGGCAAAGGAAGTGTTCATGCCGCCGGAGTCCAGTTTCAGGGTGGAATCGGCAGAACCCGGGTTTTCGACACTGCCCGCCCACACGTCCAGTTCGCCGTAGAAGGACAGCTTGGCCTTACCCATTTCCATTTCAACCGCGGATGTTCCGGCACTGGCCAGTAACAGCGCGCTCGCCCCCAGCGTGGTCGCCAACTTGGTGTTTCGTCTCATGGTTACTTCCTTTATAGATTTGAGTTGAACGTTGCTGTCTGAACCGATGTCACGGGCAACGGCCTCCGGGCTCTTGTTTCAACCGGATGGTCAGGGTTTCGTTAACTCGCCAGTTAACCCTGGTTCCGGGTGACGTCCCTGTGGAGCGCCAATGTCGTGTTATAAGCGGAAAAATTCATGACTTTTCCGGCATCTGCTATCAGCTCATCCTGAATACAGTCAGGCCTGTAGTCTGCAATCAGACTGCATCCCCGGCAGCACTGAAGCAAACCGCAGACCAACTATGATTATTGTTTCCTGATCAACCGGTTAGGTTTTCGGCGCACCAAAGGCGGGCAGTAAATCACAGAGTGACATAAATGTGAAATGCGCCAAAGCCGTGCAGAATGAGGACAGATAAAGACCATGTTCACCGGAAAAGGGCACAACCGGAGCGTTAGGGAGAAGGTAAAGGCAGGCCTGGGCAGCCCGAGCAATAGCTGTTCAGCTATCCCTCAGCACTTTCATTTCCGACTCTTCCGCGCTAAACCCTCGCTCGAGGCGGGTTCGGAGCAGAAGATCCGTGCGGGAATCCGCATTACGAAGTGCTTCATCAAGACTGATGGCACCCTGCTCGAAGAGCTCGAACAGGTGCTGGTCAAAGGTCTGAAGACCCTGCTCACGGCCACGGGTGATCGCGGTCCTGAGGTCATGCAGGTCACCACGGCTAATCAGGTCGGTGATGTAAGGGGTACGCAACAACAGCTCCACCGCCGGCAACCGGCTTTTGGTCTTGCCCGCAATCAGGCGTTGCCCGATGACCCCTTGCAGGTTCATGGCGACGTCGCCCAGCAACTGCTTCCTGGCCTCCTCCGGGAACAGGTTCAGCATCCGCTCCACAGCGTGGACGGTATTGGTGGCATGCAGGGTAGCCAATACCAGATGGCCTGTTTCACTGTAGCGTAAGGCCTGCTGCATGGTCAGCCGGTCACGGATTTCGCCGATCATGATGACATCCGGCGTTTCCCGCAGAACATTGCGCAGGGCTTCTTCGAAACTGTGGGTGTCGAGCCCGACTTCCCGCTGATTCACGATCGACTTCTTATGGTGGTGGAGAAACTCGATCGGATCCTCGATACAGATAATGTGGCCGGCGTGATGCTGGTTGCGGTAGTCGATCATTGAGGCCAACGTCGTGGATTTACCGGAACCTGCGGCACCGATCACCAGCACCAGGCCCCGGTCCAGCATCACCAGTTCCCGAAGTTTTTCCGGCAGCCCCAGCTCGACTATATCCGGTATTACGTTATTGATGTGGCGCACAACCATCGCCACCTCACCACGCTGATAAAAGACATTCACCCGGAAGCGACCGATTTCGGGCACCCCGATACCCAGGTTCATTTCCAGGTCCCGCTCAAACTCCGCTGCCTGTTTCTGGTTCATCAGCTGGTAGGCCAGCTGTTTCACCGATCCGTTCTCCAGTACTGGTGCATTAAACGGAATAAACCGGCCATGACGCTTCATGGTCACCGGTGCGCCAACACTGAAAAAAAGATCAGAGCCTTCCTTGGTCACCATGGTATGGAGATACTTGAACACGTCCACCAATGTCATTCCTCCGGGTTGCGGCAGCCACGGAACAGACCGCAGACATACAATTGTAAAATCAGGTTAGCGTGCAGATAGTATGCTTCTTTGCAGGTTACCAGCCATAGTATGATCGAAAAACCTAATATCACCGCCCGGGTCATGCCATGCAACTCTCTGCCGAAACCCGCCTGAAAGCTATCATCGATGGTACTCAGGCCGGAACCTGGGAATGGAATCTCCGGACCAACGAGGTCATTTTCAACGAGCGTTGGGCCACCATGCTGGGCTATCAGCTGGAGGCACTGACACCCATCCGGTTTTCCAGCTGGCAGGCGCTGACGCACCCTGAAGACCGCATCATGGCGGAAGCTGAACTGCAGAACTATCTGCAGGGCAATCGTCCGAACTTTGACTGTGTCATAAGGATGCGCCATCAGGATGGCAACTGGCGGTGGATTCATACCCGGGGCAAAGGTCTCTCGGAGCAGGCGGACGATCACGACACCTGGATCTTCGGCACTCATATTGATGTAACGGAAGAAAAGGAATCCCAACTCCGGCTGCAGACGCTTGCCCAGTCACTGCCAGGCATCATCTACAGTTTTGTGATGGAGCCGGATGGTGATTTCTATTTCACCTATGTCAGCGACAAGTGCCTGGCCTTTTACGGACTGAGACCGGATGAAATTGTTGCCAATGCCAATCTGCTGTTCGAGCGAACCCATCCCGATGACCTGGAAGAGGTTCACAGGACCATCGCCAGCTCCTGCGCCAACCTGACAGAATGGCGATGCCAGTACCGGCTGTTCGCCAACAATGGCATGCGCTGGTTCGAGGGCATCTCACAACCGTCCCGGGAACCCGATGGCCGGGTGCTCTGGCACGGCATGGTTATGGATATCACTGAACGCAAAAGCCTGGAACTGAAACTTGAACATCTGTCAGTAACAGATGGCCTTACCGGCCTCTTCAACCGTCGTCACCTGATGCGGTGCCTTGAAGACCACATTGCTACCGGGCTCCGTTACAGCACCGGATTTTCAGTGATCTTCATGGACATTGATTTCTTCAAGTCCATTAACGATACCATGGGCCACCCGGTTGGAGATCAGGTGCTGCAACAGGTGGCGCGGCTGCTGGACGGACGGATACGTAAAACCGACATTCTGGCCAGGACCGGTGGCGAGGAATTCATGATCCTGCTGCCGGCCACCAGCGAGATCGACGCCGGCCAGGTTGCTGAAACCCTGCTGGCATCTGTTGCCGCTGAACGATTTGAAAGCGAAGACGGCACCGTGTTCAGTGTCACCATGAGCGCAGGGGTACTCGCCTGGTCACCGGAGCTTAGCCTGAAGGAGCTCATGTTCACCTGCGATCAGTGCCTGTACCGCGCCAAACGCAATGGCCGTAATCAGGTTGTGGTTGCCAGAAAGGCCACGGATCAGTAGGCGCCGCGAATCAGCTCGATACCCGGGCCAATCACTTCCCGCCAGTCCTTTTCCAGTTGCGGCGTGTATTCCGGATCATGGGTCCGCACCGTCCGCATCAGTGCATCCAGCCACAGGCTGTACCACTGAGGGTCGATATTATAGTGATCCCGGTTATGGCTTTCCCCAAGCGCCCTCAGCTTCCGGTCTGACATGCCCCTGGCGTGAAGAATAAGCTGCATGATGCCGTTGCGCAGCAGGTGACGCTGGGCTTCCATGTCGGTATTGGCAAAACGCCGGCGGATGGTGTCGGAGCTGCTCATGAAATTGGCGTAGAACTCCACGAAAAACAGCTCGCTGCGACAACAGCGGCCATAACTCTGAAACACCTGATCAGTCTTGAGACGGTCCATGCCAGCTTCCTCCGGTACCTTGGGTCATTTTCAAAGGGGAAGAATTATCCTCTTTCGCTGATCAGGCTTCCATAACGAATTGTTACTGAACGTATTTACTACGACTAAAGGCTACTGCCCCGAGGCATTCTGATCTCCCGGGGCCCAGGCACCTTTCTGATCAGACCGGCTTGCGGTCCACCATGTTGGTAGCTTCACCTTCCGCGACCACCTTGCCTTTCACCGTGCAGACGGTTTCCAGCTTTACCCGCCGGCGGCGTTCATCGATTTCGGTGATGGTGGCTGTGGCCGTGACGGTATCACCGATCAGTACCGGCGCCTTGAAGCGAATCTGCTGGTCAATGTAGATGGCACCAGGGCCTGGCAGGCGGGTGCCCAGAACGGTGGAAATCAGGCCGGCGCTGAACATTCCGTGCACAATGCGCTGTTTGAACGGGGTCCCGGCAGCAAATTCCTCATTGAGATGGACCGGGTTGTCGTCGCCGGTAATGCCCGCAAACAGCACTACGTCTGCCTCGGTGATGGTTTTGGCGTAGCTGGCGCTCATGCCAACACTCAGGTCTTCCAGATAATAGCCGTGCAGGTCACTCATGGTGCTTATCCTTTTTTAGGGTTGATCTTTGTGCCTGTAAGCTTATAAATAGGCTCATCAACAGAACAGTATTTTTTGCAGATCGCGGTTTTGCCGCGAACGCTGATTTTTCATCGTCATCGGACAATAACAAGGCATCTCAGTATGTATATTAACGGAGCATGGGTCGAGACCGACCAGCGTTTTACTGTCACCAATCCCGCCAACGGCGAAGCTATCGGCGAAGTGGCCAACGCCGGTCCCGAGCATATTGAAGGCGCCATCGCCGCCGCCCACGACGCCTTCGCCAGCTGGCGCAAGACCACTGCCTATGAACGGTCTGCTCTGCTGTACCGGGCCTGGCAGCTGATGCTCGAGCAGAAGCAGGAACTGGCGGAGCTGATGACAAAGGAGCAGGGCAAGCCCCTGAAAGCCTCACTCAATGAGGTTCAGTACGGTGCTGACTTCCTGCTCTGGTTTGCCGAAGAGGCCAAGCGTCTGTACGGCCACAGCATTCCCTCTGCCCGCGCGGACCAGCGCTTCTGGGTGCAGAAGCAGCCGGTGGGTGTGGTGGGTGCCATTACGCCCTGGAACTACCCCATCTCCATGATCACCCGCAAGGTCGGCCCGGCCCTGGCGGCAGGCTGCACCGTGGTGCTCAAACCGGCGGAGAGCACGCCGCTGTGCGCTATGGCCATGTTCCGGATTTTTGAACAGGCCGGCTTCCCGAAGGGGGTACTGAACCTGCTGACCACCGAAGACCCCCGTCCGGTGGGCAACGCCTTCTGTGACGATCCGCGGGTCCGCAAGATCACCTTTACCGGCTCAACCGCCGTCGGCAAACTCCTCAATGAACGGGCCGGCCGTCATATCAAGCGGGTATCCATGGAACTGGGCGGCCACGCACCGGCGCTGGTGTTCGCGGATGCCGACCCGGTGCACGCGGCCAAGGGGCTGTCGCTGGTGAAGTTTCTCAATACCGGCCAGGCCTGCATCAGCCCCAACCGTATTCTGGTGCAGCGGGAGGTAATGGCACCGTTCCTGAAGGAGCTGGGCAAGCGCATTGCCGCCATGAAAGCCGGTAACGGCATGGATCCGGACACCCGTATCGGGCCGCTGATCAACGAAGCAGCCATCAGCAAGGTTGATAACCAGGTAAAAGATGCCCTCAGCAAGGGTGCCAGCCTGCTTGGCGGTGGTGAGCGTCTGCTGACCCCGGAACTGGCCGGCGGCCACTTCTATGCCCCCACCTTGCTGGCCGATGTGTCCCCGGAGATGCTGATCTATCGGGAAGAAACCTTTGGCCCGGTGGCTGCAGTGGTGCCCTTTGATACCGAAGAAGAGGCTCTGGCCATGGCCAATGACACCCACTATGGACTGGCTGCTTACGTTTACACCGAGAACCTGTCACGGGCCATGCGAGTGTTTGAGGGTCTGGATTTCGGCATCATTGGGATCAATGACATCAACCCCACCAGTGCGGCGGCACCTTTTGGCGGCATGAAGGAAAGCGGCCTCGGCCGGGAAGGCGCCCAGGCCGGTATCGAGGAATATCTGGAGACCAAGCTGGGGGGTATTGCGGTGGCGGGGGGCTGAGGCCCCAGTCCATTTGGCAGACACCTCATATCTCCGTTCGTCCTGAGCCTGTCGAAGGGGCGAAGGATGAGACCCCGGAGTTTGCGCCCTTCGACAGGCTCAGGGCGAACGGAGTAAATGCAGACAGGCCAACCTGAAACTCCGTTCATCCTGACCCTGAGCTTGTCGAAGGGGCGAAGGATGAGTTTCCCTGAGTTTGCGCCCTTCGACAGGCTCAGGGCGAACGGGGATTTAAGTAAGCCCTCCTGTCACTGATCCATAAGCCCTCAGCACCACAATTTCGTTCGCCCTGAGCCTGTCGAAGGGCGCCAAAACCGAACTTTCAGTCTTCACCAAGCACATCCTCCCGCTGACGCTGTTGCTGGTTCCACAGCTCCGCATAACGGCCTCCGGCCGCCAGCAACTCCTGATGGCTGCCCCGCTCGGCAATCCGGCCGGCGTCCATCACCAGAATGGTGTCAGCGTCGCGGACGGTCGATAGCCGGTGAGCGATCACCAGGGTGGTGCGCCGCTGGCTGACCTCGTTCAAAGCATCCAGAATGGCCTGTTCGGACACCGAGTCCAGGGACGAGGTGGCTTCGTCCAGAATCAGGATGGGCGGGTTCTTGAGGATCACCCGGGCGATGGCCACCCGCTGTTTTTCACCGCCGGACAACTTCAGGCCGCGCTCGCCGACCCGGGTATCCAGGCCGTCTGGCAGGCTTTCCACAAAGCGCTCCAGGTGTGCCATTCGTATCGCTTCCAGCACCTCCTCCCGGGAAGCCTCCGGTCTGCCGTAGGCGAGGTTGCTGTAGAGGGTATCGTTGAACAGCACGGTGTCCTGGGGCACCACCCCCATGGCCGCCCGCAAGCTGTCCTGGGTCACCGTGCGTATATCCTGTCCGTCGATGGTGATGCGACCCTTTTCCACATCAAAGAACCGGAACAGCAGGCGGGCGAGGGTGGATTTACCCGCACCGCTGGCGCCCACCACCGCTATCTTGTGACCCGCCGGTATCTCGAAACTGATCTCATGAAGAATCGGCCGGGCCGCCTGATAGGCAAAAGAAACACCCTCGAAACGCACCTGGCCGCCGTGG
>NZ_CAXBDN010000050.1:0-19343 GCF_963974375.1 uncultured Marinobacter sp. | reverse complement strand
AGAACGCCATAAAAAAAAGCGCCGGAGCAAAACTCCGGCGCTTTTTTCAGTTCAGGCTGACGCAGCGGCACTGTCGCTGCCGCCACGGTGGCCCATCAGTGGCTGTGATCCAGCACAATCTTGCCGGCCGACTCCCCTTTCAGGAAGGCCCTCAGGGCGGCGTCGAGCTCGCTGCGACCAATTGTGCGGGCAGCTTTCTCGGCTTTCGCACAGGCCCAGTCACCGGACAACTTTTGCCAGACCGACTTCTTGGCTTCCAGCGGAATTTCCACCGAATCCACACCCAGCAGATTGACGCCCCGCAGAATGAACGGCAATACCGTGGTTTCCAGCTGCGGACCGGCAACCAGGCCACAGGCGGCCACTGAGCCACCGGGCATGATCTGCTTGAGCAGCTCTGCCAGCGGCGCGCCGCCTACGGTATCGACCGCGTTGGCGAACACCGGTTTGAGCATCGGTTTCTTGCCAGGCTCCAGGGCGTCCCGACCCACTACTTCCGAGGCACCGAGTGCTTTCAGGGCGTCCGCGTGAGCGGACTTGCCGCTGATGGCGACCACCTCAAAGCCCAGCTTCGCAAGAATTTCTACGGCAACACTGCCCACGGCGCCACTGGCGCCGCTGACGGCCACTTTTCCCTGTGCTGGCGCCGCACCCATCTGCAGCAGCTTTTCGACGCACAGCCCTGCTGTAAGTCCGGCGGTGCCGTAAACCATGGCAGTTGCCGCATCCCAGCCAGCAGGCATCTCCACACACCAGCCTGCAGGCACGCGGATATACTCGCCAAAACCACCGGCGGTATTCATGCCCAGATCGTAACCGGTGACGATCACCTTGCTACCTACCGCAGGGGTGCCGCCGGATTCGACCACTTCACCCGCCGCATCAATGCCGGGGGTATGGGGAAAGTTACGGGTAACGCCCTTGTTACCGGACGCCGACAGCGCATCCTTGTAGTTCAGGGATGAATGACTGACCTTGATCAGCACCTCGCCTTCCGGCAAATCCGCAATACGGCAGGTTTCTTCGGCACCGATGTACTGGCCGTCCTGCTCGGTTACCCGCCATGCCTTGTATTCACTGTTATTTGTCATTGTATTCCTCCTGCTGGGGGTTGCTGGGGTTTGTTATGGAATCTGTTAATTGTCACTGTTCATTTCCAGGAATTACTGAATTTTCTGGTTACGGAATGCACCGATCAGCCGCCAGAACGTCGTTTCGGCAGCGGTGCTGGCCGCAAGTCCAAGTTTCTCGGGCAAGGTCCGTTTACGCTGGAAGCTGACAGCGATGACCTCGCCGCGCTCGCAAGCATCGATCAGGTACTCATCGGACGTCTGGATTTCATCAATCAGCTTGACCTCAAGGGCACGACGCCCGAACCAGATATCCCCGGTAGCAACGGCCTGGATATCGAGCTCAGGCCGCCGCTCGCTGACGTAGTCCTTGAACAACACATGGGTGTCTTCCAGGTCGTCCAGAAACTTCTGCCGTCCTTTCTCGGTGTTCTCGCCAAAAATCGTCAGGGTCCGCTTGTGTTCCCCGGCGGTCAGTACCTCAAAGTCCACGTTGTTAGCCTTGAGCAGCCGGTGAAAGTTGGGAAGCTGTGCCACCACACCAATGGAACCGACAACAGCGAATGGCGACGCAATGATCCGGTCTGCCACACAGGCCATCATGTAACCGCCACTGGCCGCTACCTTATCAACGCAGGCGGTAAGACGGATACCTTTGCTGCGGATGCGGTCCAGCTGGGCCGCCGCCAGTCCGTAGGCATGCACCAGCCCACCGCCACTTTCGAGGCGCACGACCACTTCGTCCCTGGCCGGATCCGCCACGGCCAGCACAGCCGTTATGGACTTGCGCAGGGTTTCGGTATCGCTGGCCTTGATATCACCGTCAAAATCCAGCACGAAGATCCGCGGTCTGGTTTCGATGACCGCACCGGACCTGGCTTTATCCTGGGTCTTGCGGGCTTTCTTTTCGGCTTTCTCGTCTTTCTTCTTTTTCTTCTGCCAGACCTTGCGATGGTCCGGGTCCATCATCCGGGCTTCAATGGCCTCACGAAGTTTCCGGTATTTTTCGTTAAGCCGGCGCACCGACAGCTCTCCGTCTTCATCATCGCCATGCCTGTCCCGGTGCACCGCCGATACGATCACCGCAATCACGATGATGAGGGCAATTACCAGAGTTGCTGTCTTTGCAGCAAACAGTCCGAATTCCATCAAAAATTCCAAATCATTTCTCCCTGCTCCAATCCATCCACCGGGGTGGAATCAACAGTGTCTGATTGTAACCAAAAGTGAGGGGTTTCCTAATCGGGTTGCTGAATTCACCAGACAACAACGCAGCCTACAACCAACCGCAGGCCACCGCGAACAAACTTTTCAAACGATCGTTTCATATTCCTTGACAGAGCCAGGCACTCTCCCTAAAGTCAAAACGTTATTTCCATACCGATCAAAGGGAACAATAATGTCCGTATCGCAGGTATTCGAAAAATTTGAACAGAACTTCAACGCCGACGCTGCAGAAGGCATGGACCTGGTCTTCCAGTTTGATATTGAGGACGACAAGACCTATCACCTGGTGATCAAGGATGGCACCTGCACAATGGTTGAAGGTGCTCACGACGATCCTTCGGTTACCCTGATCATGAACTCCGAAACCCTGATGGGTATCGTATCCGGTGAAACCGATGGCATGCAGGCATTCATGACCGGTCAGCTCCGTGCCGAAGGCGACATGATGCTCGCCACCAAGCTTGGCCAGTTGTTCTCCCTGAACTGAGTCGGCCCCCGCGCTGCCTGGTCAGAAACAAAAACGCCCCGGTATGGGGCGTTTTTTATGGCAGATTGCTGACCCGGGTCAGCAGGGCTGGCTCACAGGC
Source organism: uncultured Marinobacter sp. (assembly GCF_963974375.1). Lineage (GTDB taxonomy): Bacteria > Pseudomonadota > Gammaproteobacteria > Pseudomonadales > Oleiphilaceae > Marinobacter. The sequence goes on along the minus strand of NZ_CAXBDN010000050.1, from coordinate 16,459 downwards.
CACCATCATTCAGGGACGACTCCGCCAGTGTGAGCAGATCAGGATTACGGTCGTCCCGGCTGCCAATACTCTCGATGTAGTATTCCAGCGAAGTCAGTGAGTCCGCCAGCGCTTCCAGGACTGACGAACCCGGCGGCTCTTTCGCATCCAGCAGGCGCGCCTGTATGGATCGGGCAATACGTTCCATGACTTCGGCTGCATCCGGATCACCCAGCAATTGCAAGCCACCCCAGATACTGTGCAGGGTGGTCGGCAGATTCGCCAGGTGCAGCTTGTCATAATCGGATTCAATAAAGGCCGTGATGGCCCTTTTGGCCAGAGTCAGTGCACCCCGGGCTTCGTCTCCCACCACAATCATGGCTTCGCGGAGGTAGGGTGATTCATCGTGGTCGCGGGTTCGCGCGATGGCCAGCGCATCGGTCTCACTGGTAATGCCGCGGGTCACCATCTGGCTGACTGCGTTCTCGATGCCAAGCACGGCATCCGCCAGTGAGTACAGCTCGTCCTCTTCCGGAAGCTTGCCCGCCTGTTCCCAGATCGTCAGGCGTCCTGCCTCCGCCCGGGCGACATCTGCCAGCCGGTTCAGATCGAGCATCGAAAGCGTATTGGCCAGCCGCAGCAGGGAGTCCGCAATGATGGAGAGCTCAGCCAGATCCGGCTCAATACCGCGCTCGATAATGTCGAGGCGGTCCTTGAGCTGATTGAGCTCTTCCTGCAAGGCACTCGACAGGGATTTGAGGACGTCCGCACCGGGGCCATACAACCGCTTGCGATGTGCTTCCATCATGGATTCCGGATACTCGGACGGGTTGACCCCCCAGGCTCCGAGAATGCGGGTCACTTCCTGATTGGCTGACCCACTGCGGAACAGCAGGTAAACCAGGTCGCGGATGATGTCGTCCGACACACTTCTTCTGGCCGCCGTGCGGCCCACATACACCATATCACGACTGTATTTCTCGATATTCATCAACAGCCGCTTGCGAGGCCGGGTGAACGCCATGGCGCGATCGGTCATGGTGTCGGCCACCACCATCAGCAGACACCAGAGCTGACGCATGGGTCCGTCGCCACTGAGCCGGGCGAAGCCCCTGGCCGACCGTGACAACAGTTTCTTGCTGACCAGATCGTTTTTCTCACGAATTGCGCCCAGCAAAGCCATCTGGAGCATCAGCCGCATCCGGCGGGCGTAGGCTTCGTAATCCGCATCTTCAAGACGCAGCGAAGCGATGTCGAGATCGCGGCAAAAGTCCGGCCTCTGCCCCACATCCAGTTCGAAGAAAAACGATTCCGGATGCGGCTGTTCGCCTCTGGCCACCCTTAATTCGTTGATCACCGGAAGCAGCAGCTCGGGGTGATCTTCCCGTTGCTGGTGGTAGTACTCGATATAACGGCGGAGGATAAACAGGGCATTATTCAGGGTGGTCAGCAGAATGTTCTTGTCGTCGCTGGCACCCACCGGAACGTCATTGGCCAGGGTCACGGCTTCCTTGCACAGCAAGGTGCCACCACGGAGCTCCACCAGAACAAAGATGCCCCGCAGCTGATTGAGAAAATCGACGCAATTCTGCAGATCTTCACCGCTGTCGCGGTTTTCCTGAAACCGCTCCAGGCTGGCCTCTGCATTGCGGACCGTTTGCTCAATTTCGCTTTTGACCAGCTCAAACGAATGTGACTTCGTCGCTAATGACGACTGAACCATAAACTGACGCTTCCTGTCTCAGCTCTTTTTGCCGGCGTAGGTACTGCGAATCAGGTACAACACGGTGGTGACCTGACCAACCTGCGGAAGGTCAGAATGTGTTGAACAGTCTTTTACTTATAACACAAAAGTTAATTGGCTCAAGAAACTACCGGTGGAACTTTCCAGATTTCCTAAACAGTTCTCACAACGGATGCGTCCTGAACCACGTCAGGTTCATTTGCCGTCCGCCACACGGCTTCGCCACCCGCCTTCGCCACCACATCCAGAAACGCTTCGTGGGCTTCGGCCTCTTCATCCGTTGGCCGGATAACCCGCAGACGGGGCCGGTCCGGACTCAGCCGGCGCAGAGTCTGCACGCCTTCGTCGCCCTCACTGCCGGCATCAAGAGACAGCGCCGTCTGGCCACCCGTGAGCAACAGATACACATCGGCCAGTATTTCAGCATCCAGCAAAGCACCGTGAAGATCGCGGCTGCTGTTATCGACTCCGTAACGCTTGCACAGGGCGTCCAGATTGTTCTTCTGCCCCGGGTGCTTGCGACGGGCAATGGCCAGGGAATCCACCACCGGGCAATGGTCGGCGACCTTGCGTACAGGCTTGAGACGGCGGAATTCCGCATCCATGAAGCCGACGTCAAAAGCCGCGTTGTGGATCACCAGTTCGGTGCCCTTGATGAACTCGAAAAACTCGTCGGCTATATCCGCAAACACCGGTTTATCAGCGAGAAACTCGTTGGTAATGCCGTGAATCCCGATAGCCTCTTCTTCGACGACCCGCTGAGGATTGATATAGACATGATAATGCCGGCCGGTGAGCTGACGCTCTTCCAGTTCGACACAACCAATCTCGATGATGCGGTGGCCATCGTTGGGATCAATACCGGTGGTTTCGGTATCCAGTACAATCTGTCTCATCAGCCCTGCCCTATCGTTTGCGTGCTTTCAGCTTTTCAATACCCTGGTTGGCCAGTTGATCCGCCAGTTCGTTGTCCGGCACACCGGCGTGCCCCTTGACCCAGTGCCAGCGAACCTCATGACGCCCGACCTCAAGATCCAGCGCTTTCCATAAATCATCGTTTTTAACCGGTTTGCGGGCGGATGTTTTCCAGCCATTGCGTTTCCAGCCGGCGAGCCATTCGGTGATACCCTTGCGGACATACTGGGAATCGGTATACAGATCCACCGAACAGGATCGCTTCAGGGATCTGAGGCCCTCGATGGCGGCCATTAACTCCATACGGTTGTTGGTGGTATCCGCCTCACCGCCGCAAAGGGTTTTCAGGGCTTCGCCGTATCGAAGGACGACACCCCAGCCCCCGGGCCCGGGATTACCTTTGCAGGCCCCGTCGGTGTATAGCGTGACACTTTCTGACATGAACGTTTGCTCCGGCTGTTGGCGCCTGTGTCAGCCCCACCCCGGGCCTGACGTGAGGCGCCGAGTGTACCTGCTGCCGGCAACGGAATCACCTTTGCCGGCATCCAGGCCCGGCGCCGGGAGACAGGCGCACAGATACGCTTGGTCGCCAGAATGCAATAGTAGGCCCCCACCGGCAACATCGCCTGCGAACCCGCAGTCTCCATCATCTCCAGACGCTTCATGGTCCGGGTATTCTGCAGCGGCAGCCGGAAAAAGTAGCTGCCGCTGCGCTCAACGTTGCAATCCAGCAGATTGAGCCAGTCTTCCATGCGCGAACGGAGCATGAACCGCCCGCCCCAAGGGCCATGGCGATGCCGGCTCAGCAACTTCCTCAGACCCCAGCTGCTGAGCGGATTGAACCCCATCAACAACAGCTGGCCGCCACCTCTGAGCACCCGCGCGGCTTCCCGCAGCACCTGATGGGGCCAGGCGGAAAAGTCAGCGCTGTGATGGAGAATGACCAGATCAATGGAGCCACCGGGAAACGGCAGCTCATCAGGGTCGCAGACCACAACCCCGGCTGGCAGGTCCGGCTGCCAGTAGGGCGTGGCAATGATTCGCTGGGCAAAGTCACTGCCGGGCGCAAGCACCAGTTCAGGACTGATACCAAGGTGCAGCTGGCGCGCCCCGCCCAGGCCGGCCACATGAGTGTCGACGCAGGCCATCTGGTCCTGCAACAGAGCCTGGCCCAGGGGTGACCGGAACCAGTGGCCGAAGCTACGATGACAGGCGCTGTAATCCGGACGATATCTGGTCGGTTTCATGACAATTCCCTCGGCCTGGCGCGGCCCGAACTTGGGTCGTGCATTCAACTCCTTTATGATAGCAGGGTATCCGGCGGACCGGATGCGCCTCCGGCAACGTCACAGGAAGTCGGCGCAAGCCCTGATGTCATGGTAAAAGGATGTTCACAATAACCGATCTGAAGAGTGAGGCTCCATGCTGACCATCACCCCGATTCCCGCGTTTTCCGATAACTATATCTGGTGCCTTGCGGACACCGAAAGTGGCAAGGCGCTGATCGTGGATCCGGGGCAGGCTGAGCCGGTACTGGATTATCTCAACGCGAACAACCTTACCCTCGATACCATCCTGATCACCCACCACCACCCCGATCATACCGGTGGTGTGGCCAAGCTGCAGGCGTCCTGCGGACCCCACCGGATAGCCGGGCCAGCAGCATCACCCTTCACCAATATCACCGAAGCCCTGAGCTCCGGAGACGAACTGGACTGGCAGGGTGTGGTGTTCAAGGTTCTCGCCGTGCCGGGCCACACGCTTGATCACATCGCTTACTACTCGTCGACCCGGATAGAGGGTCAGGGTGTGCTGTTCTGCGGCGATACCCTGTTCGCCTGTGGCTGCGGGCGCCTGTTTGAAGGCACGCCGGTTCAGATGCTGGAATCCATGTCAGCAATCCGCGAGCTGCCGGACAACACCGCCGTTTACTGCGCCCACGAATACACCCTGGCCAATCTCCGGTTCGCCCGCCACTGGCTGCCCGCAGACAAGCCACTGGCCACCTTTGAGGCCGAATGCCAGGCACAACGTGATCAGGGCAGGCCTACGGTACCCGTCACACTTGGCGATGAAAAAAGAAGAAACCCGTTTTTGCGCTGGGACGACCCGGCGGTGATGGACGTTGCCAGCCAGTACGGTGAAGCCCACGGCCTGAACACCCGCTCTGCGGCTGGTGTTTTTGCGGCAGTACGTCACGGCAAGGACCACTTCTGAAGCCTATAATTTCAATGCTTGCGAATACTTAACCCCGGCCGGATTGACCGTGGGAAAGGCCTTCCATAAAATCCGGCCCGATATTCAGCAACGTACACTTTGCCAGCGAACCCCGGGTCAAGGCCGACCCGGCACCGCAACTTGGACACATCGTATTATGCTCAGAACCAGGTCAGCACTTTTCCTCTCCTTTATTTTTATTGGCGGATGCACCTCGGTTCAGTCGCTGTTCAGCACGACTGACGATACTGTTCTGAATTCCCATGAAACCACAGTAGCCGCCGGCGACGAACGCCTGAAACGGTCCGTGGAGTCGAGCGATGCCGACGCCACGACCGCACTCGACGAAGCCATTGAGCCCTCACTGAAACAAACCGCCGAGCGCGCCCGAACTCGCCTGGACTCCGGCCGCAATGCAGAAGAGCTGGTGGAGGAAGTGGAAGTTGCCGAGCGGGACCTCTGGCAACGGCTGCGGGCCGGCTTCGCCATGGATCACGAAGCAGACCGGGAGCGGGTGCAGCGACATCTGGCCTGGTTCAAGCGCCACCCGGCCTACATTGACCGGGTAGTCGAGCGCGGTCACCGCTACCTGTATCACATTGTAAACGAAACTGAATCCAGGGGACTGCCGACCGAGCTGGCATTATTGCCGATTGTGGAAAGTGCCTTCGACCCGTTTGCCTATTCTCACGGCCGTGCCGCCGGGCTCTGGCAGTTCGTACCAGCTACCGGGCGCCATTTCGGGCTTGACCAGAGCTGGTGGCATGACGATCGCCGTGATGTGCTTGCAGCTACCGACGCGGCACTCACCTATCTCGACCAGCTGGCCACCCGGTTTGATCGTGACTTCACACTTGCCCTTGCCGCCTACAACAGTGGCGGCGGTACGGTTTCCAGTGCAATACGACGCAATACCAACAGTGGCAAGCCAACGGACTACTGGGCGCTGAGCCTGCCGCGGGAAACCCGGAATTACGTGCCCAAACTGCTGGCCCTGGCTATTATTCTTGATAACCCCGAAGATTTCGGCATCGAACTGCCGCCCCTGAAAGATGAGCCCTACTTCGACGTGATGGACACCGGTGGTCAGATTGACCTCGCCCAGGCTGCAGAACTCGCTGGCGTCGATATTGATGAAATCTACCTTCTGAACCCCTCTTTCAACCGCTGGGCGACCCGCCCGGATGGCCCGCACCGGCTTCTGGTTCCCATTGACAGCGCGGCCCGGTTCCGCGAGGGCATTGCCGCCATGGACCCGAAAAGCCGGGTAGCCTGGCAGGACTATTCAGTCAAATCCGGTGATAACCTGGGCAGCATTGCCCGTCGCTTTGGTACCACCCCGGCGGTTATCAGGCAGGTCAACAATCTCCGTAGCGACACCATCAGAATCAATCAGCAACTGCTGATTCCCTCGGCCCGGGCCGGCGCCGGCGACTATGCCCTGAGCGAAGCCCAGCGTCTGGAACGCACCCAGGCACGGGCGGGTCGCAATAACGGTGGCAACCGGGTTGATCATGTCGTGAAACGTGGGGATACCTTCTGGGATATTGCCCGTGAACACGGCGTCAGCGTCCGCCAGGTTGCGGCCTGGAACAATATGGCTCCCGGCGACGCACTGATCCCCGGGCGCAAGCTGGTGGTCTGGTCCAGGCGCGCCAATGCCCAGAGCAGTTCCGTCGCCTCAGCCAATGCCCGTTCCGGCATGGTAAGGCGTGTCGGTTACAGGGTCCGCAGCGGAGACTCCCTCCACGCTATCGCCAACCGGTTCTCTGTCAACGTCAGCGACATTGCCAGCTGGAACGACCTCAACACCTCCCGCTATCTGCAGCCCGGACAAAGTCTGGTACTCTACGTGGACGTGCGGAACAGTCCCTGAGTTTTCCGGTCCAACGAACCGTTAATCCTGTCTGTGCGGGCTGTCCGGGAACGGACAGCCGTATCGAGCCAACAAGAACGGGAAGAAAGGTGAATGTCGACGAAAAGGAATCTGCGCTATACCGCGCTGGCGCTGGTGTCGGGCCTGATTACGGGTCTGGCTCCACTGGTTCACGCGGAACCCGCTCCGGTACATGGCATTGCGATGCACGGCGAACCAGCCTATGGACCGGACTTTCCTCACTTTGATTACGTCAACCCGGACGCTCCGAAAGGCGGCCGCCTGCGCCTGAACGTGGTCGCCAATGGCTACGATTCCTTCAATCCCTTTGTGGTCCGGGGCGTGGCCGCCGCCGGTGTTAACAGCTACGTCTACGATACTCTGCTGGAATCCTCCGCAGACGAGGCCTTCAGTGCCTACGGCCTGATTGCCGAGTCTCTGGAAACCCCCGAAAGTCGCCGCTACGTGGTCTTCAACCTTCGTCCGGAGGCCCGCTTTCAGGATGGAGAGCCTATCACCGCCGACGATGTTGCGTTCAGCTTCAAGATCCTGACCACCGACGGCCATCCCTTTTACCGCAGTTACTACGGTGACGTCAGCGAGGTAACGGTGGAAAACGAGCACCGGATCCGCTTCGATTTCAGCGATACCGATAACCGCGAACTGCCCTTGATCCTGGGCCAGATGCCGGTGCTGCCAGAGCACTACTGGAAAGATCGCGCGTTCAGCGGCAGCGGCCTCGAGGTTCCGGTGGGCAGCGGCCCTTACCGCATAAGCGAATTTGACGCCGGACGCTCGGTCACCTTTCAGCGGGTAGAAGACTACTGGGCTGCAGATCTGCCCCTGCGCAAGGGTCGCTTCAACTTCGATCAGATCCGCTACGATTACTATTCAGACGACACCGTTGCTCTTGAGGCATTCCGCGCCGGAAACTACGACTTCCGTCAGGAGTTTTCCGCCAAGAACTGGGCAACCTCCTACAGCGGTGACCGCTTTGACAAGGGCGAGATCATCGCCGAGTCGCTGGCACACAGCCGCCCTGCCGGTATGCAGGCGTTTGTTTTCAACACCCGACGGGGCAAATTTCAGGACCCTCTGGTTCGTGAGGCGATCAGCTACGCCTTCGATTTCGATTGGGCCAATCGTAATCTGTTCCACGACCAATATACCCGTACCAACAGTTTTTTTGAGAACAGCGAACTGGCTTCCTCGGGACTGCCCGAGGGAGAGGAAAAGCGTATTCTTGAGGGCTACCGGGACCAGCTGCCGGACTCGGTCTTCACCCGGCAATACCGTCCGCCCTCCACCGACGGCGACAATACCCTGCGAGACAACCTGCGAACGGCCATGGATCTGCTGACAAAGGCGGGCTACCAGGTCCGCGACGGCCGGATGGTGCACAGGGAAAGCGGAGAGGCGCTGTCCTTCGAGTTCCTGCTGCGCCAGAAAAATTTCGAACGCATCGTACTGCCCTACAAGGCCAATCTTGAACGCCTGGGCATCGAGGTCGCGGTGCGCCTGGTGGACACCAACCAGTACATTCAGCGGGTCCGCAGTTTCGACTTCGACATCATCACCCACGTCTTCGGTCAGTCCAACTCACCCGGTAACGAGCAACGTGACTACTGGCATTCGTCCATGGCGGAGGTCAGCGGCTCCCGTAACCTTATCGGAATCCGGAATCCGGTGGTGGATGCCCTGGTCGAGATGGTCATCCAGGCGCCCGACCGCGAGGCACTGGTACACCGTACCCGCGCCCTGGACCGGGTTCTGCTTCATGGTCACTACGTGGTTCCCCAGTGGCATGTTGCGGTGGACCGGATTGCCTACTGGTCATTCCTTGAACGTCCGGAAACAACACCGGATAACGGCTTCGACCTGAACAACTGGTGGTATGGGCGCTGACTATCCGATGAAGCGCCTTGTCATGCTTCTCCCTTCCTGCTGTCGCCGGAGCACATACTGACATGGGTGGATACATCCTGCGTCGTCTGGCGCTGATCATTCCTACTTTGATCGGCATCATGCTACTCAATTTCATCATCGTTCAGGCGGCTCCCGGTGGCCCGGTCGAGCAAATGATCGCCCAGATGGAGGGCCATGGCAGCGAGGCATTGTCGCGGGCCACCGGCGGTGGCGGCAGTGAGGTCAGCTCCGGCCGTACCGACTCCCGGGCCTCGCAGGGCCTGCCGGAAGAATTGCTGCGGGAGATCGAAGTGATGTACGGCTTTGACAAGCCGGCTCACGAACGTTTTTTCAAGATGCTGAAGGATTACGCCACCCTGGATTTCGGCGATTCCTTCTATCGTGACCGCAGCGTCATCGAACTGATCATTGATAAAATGCCGGTATCCATTTCTCTGGGTCTCTGGTCAACCCTGATCATCTACCTGATTTCTATTCCACTGGGTATTCGCAAGGCGGTTCACGACGGCTCCCGCTTCGATGTCTGGAGCAGTTCCCTGATTGTTGTGGGCTACGCCATCCCCGGCTTCCTGTTTGCGATTCTGTTGATCGTGCTGTTTGCCGGTGGCACCTATTTCGACTGGTTTCCCCTCAGTGGCCTGACCTCGCCGAATTTTGACCAGCTTGACTGGTACCAGAAAATTGGCGATTACTTCTGGCACCTCGCGCTTCCGGTAACGGCTAACGTGATCGGTGGATTTGCAACGCTGACCCTGCTGACCAAGAACTCCTTTCTGGACGAAATCGGCAAGCACTATGTGGTGACAGCCCGGGCGAAAGGCCTCGAGGAACGCCAGGTGCTTTACGGACACGTTTTCCGTAACGCCATGCTGATTGTCATCGCCAGCCTCCCGGGTGTGCTGGTTTCGCTGTTTTTCACCGGATCGCTACTGATTGAGGTGATCTTCTCCCTCGACGGTCTCGGCCTGCTGGGTTTTGAGGCGGCGCTGAGCCGGGACTACCCGGTCATCTTCGGCACCCTGTTCATTTTCACCCTGATGGGGCTGATCCTGAAGCTGATCAGCGATCTCACCTATGTGTTGGTGGACCCCCGGATCGATTTCGAGAGCCGGGAGGGATAACGCTTGAGAACGCTGACGCCCATTCAACGACGACGGCTGGCCAACTTCCGCAAGAACCGCCGCGGATTCTGGTCTTTATGGCTCTTTCTGGCACTGTTCGGGCTATCACTGGTGGCGGAGCTGATTGCCAATGACCGGCCACTGATAGTGTCCTACCATGGCGAGCTCTACTTCCCGGTGGTGCAGAGTCTGCCGGAAGAAACCTTTGGCGGCTTTCTTCCCTCGGAAACCGATTATCGGGACAACTTTATCCGGGAAGAAATCGAAGGTAATGGCTGGATGCTGTGGGCGCCCATCCGCTTCAGCTATCAGACCATCAATTACGACCTGGACGTACCTTCGCCCGCTCCGCCCTCCCGGGAAAACTGGCTGGGGACCGATGACCAGGGCCGGGACGTAGCCGCCCGGGTTATCTACGGCTTCCGGATTTCGGTGCTGTTCGGCCTGATACTGACCCTGTTGAGCTGCGTCGTCGGTGTCGCCGTAGGTGCCATGCAGGGCTTCTATGGGGGCAAGGTGGACCTGGTCGGCCAGCGTTTTATCGAAGTCTGGTCCGGCCTGCCGGTGCTCTATCTGCTGATCATCCTCTCCGGTATCGTGCAGCCCAATTTCTGGTGGCTACTGGGCATCATGTTGCTGTTCAGCTGGATGGGCCTGGTGGATGTGGTCAGGGCCGAGTTCCTGCGAGCCCGAAACTTCGAATACGTACGGGCGGCCCGGGCGCTGGGCCTGAGTAACCGCAAGATCATGTTCCGGCATATTCTGCCTAATGCCATGGTGGCGACACTGACATTTTTGCCCTTTATTCTCACTGGCGCGATTACCGGGCTGACGTCCCTCGATTTTCTCGGCTTTGGTCTGCCGGCAGGATCGCCGTCTCTCGGTGAACTGATTGCCCAGGGCAAGGACAACCTGCACGCACCCTGGCTGGGCATATCCGCCTTCGTCAGTCTGGCCATCATGCTGACCCTGCTGGTGTTCGTGGGCGAAGCGGTCCGTGATGCCTTTGATCCGAGGAAGAGCTGATATGACCGCATTGCTCCAGGTCACCGACCTCAGCCTGCGCTTTGATGGCGGCCCCGAAGTGGTCAGCAAGCTGTCGTTCTCCCTCGCCCGGGGTGAAACCGTGGCGCTGGTAGGTGAAAGCGGTTCCGGTAAATCTGTGTCGGCGTTGTCGGTGTTGCGACTGCTGGATGCCCGCAAGGTGGATTACCCGTCCGGCAGCATTCACTACCGGGGCGAAAACCTGCTGCAGGTGGATGACAAGCGTCTGCGCCAGATCCGTGGCCGCTCCATCAGCATGATCTTTCAGGAACCCATGACGTCCCTGAACCCGCTGCATTCGGTCGAGAAGCAGATTTCGGAAATTCTCTCGGTGCATAAGGGCATGCGCGGCCCTGAAGCCCGCGAGCGTTGCCTTGAGCTGCTGCGGCTGGTGGGCATCGCGGAACCGGAAACCCGGCTCAACAGTTACCCTCATCAACTCTCCGGTGGTCAGAAACAGCGCGTCATGATTGCCATGGCATTGGCCAATGAGCCGGATATCCTGATTGCCGATGAGCCCACCACCGCACTGGATGTGACCGTCCAGAAGCAGGTGCTGGAGCTGCTGAAGGACCTGCAGAAGCGGTTCGGCATGTCCATTTTGCTGATCACCCATGACCTGTCTATCGTCCGCCATTACGCCGACCGGGTGGTGGTCATGGAACGCGGCTGCAAGGTGGAGGAATCTCAGACACAAACCCTGTTCGAGTCGCCTCAACACCCCTATACCCGTAAACTGCTGGACTCAGAGCCACCCTCAGCGCCCGTGCCAGCACCCGCCAACGCCGAGGTATTGCTGAATGTGCGCAATCTCGGTATCCGGTTTGCCCAGGGAAAAAGCCTGTTCGGGCGCACTCACAGCTGGTTCAATGCGGTTCAGGATGCGAGTTTTTCGCTGAAACGGGGCGAAACCCTGGGTATTGTCGGTGAAAGTGGCAGTGGCAAGACCACCATCGGTCATGCACTGCTGAAACTGCTGCCCTCCGAGGGCGACATCCGGTTTCTGGACCAGGAACTCAGTCACCTCAGCCAGCGGGATTTCCGGCCCTGGCGGAAGCGCATCCAGATTGTGTTCCAGGACCCGTTTGGCAGCCTCAGCCCACGCATGTCAGTGGCGGAAATTATTCGTGAGGGTCTGGACATCCATCAGCCTGACCGGCCGGAAGTCCAGGAACAGCGGGTGATCAAGGCGCTCACAGAAGTCGGTCTTGATCCTGAGGCCAGAAACCGGTATCCCCACGAGTTCTCGGGCGGACAACGCCAGCGAATCGCCATTGCGCGGGCTCTGGTATTGCAGCCGGATATCATTGTACTGGATGAGCCCACCTCGGCACTGGACCGGACTGTGCAGAAACAGGTAATTGAATTGCTGAGAGATTTGCAGGAGCGCTATGGCCTGAGCTATCTTTTCATCAGCCACGATCTGGCCGTTGTCCGGGCCCTCAGCCATCAGTTGCTGGTGCTGCGGGCCGGCAGGATTGTAGAGTACGGACCCGCCGAACGCATTTTTGCCAGACCCGAAACCGACTACACCCGGGAATTGCTCAGCGCGGCCTTCTTTTACCAGCAGACGCCCTGAACAGGCTCTGCCACTAATACAATGTCTTCCTCCTGCGACCATTGGCGCGTCAGGAGGAAACCTCTTCAACGGGGATAATGCCCCGAACTTTGACTCAAGGGAGATCACTCATGGGATTACTGACCGGTAAACGGGCATTGATCGTTGGCGTCGCCAGCAAACTTTCTATCGCGGCGGGCATTGCCGAGGCGTTTCATCAGCAGGGCGCGGAACTGGCGTTCACCTACCAGAACGAAAAACTGCGCTCGCGGGTAGAAGGATTTGCTGAAGGCTGGGGCAGCAACCTCACCTTCCCCTGTGACGTTGCCAGCGATGACGAAATTGATAACGCGTTTGCAGAACTCAAGAAACACTGGGATCACGTCGATATCATCATTCACTCGGTCGGCTTTGCACCTGCCCACGAGCTCAATGGTAACTACGTTGACGTAACCACCCGTGAAGGCTTCGGCATCGCCCATGACATCAGTTCCTACAGTTTCGTGGCACTGGCAAAAGGCGCGAAAAAACAGGGCATGCTGAAGGAAAGCAGTAACCTGCTGACGCTGTCCTACCTGGGATCGGAAAAGGTGTTGCCGAACTACAACGTAATGGGCCTTGCCAAGGCCTCCCTGGAAGCCAATGTCCGCTATATGGCGGTTGCTCTGGGTGGCGACGGGGTTCGGGTGAACGCGATCTCTGCCGGTCCCATCAAGACCCTGGCGGCATCAGGCATCAAGAGCTTCCGTCGAATGCTCAACGAGAACTCTGGTCGTGCGCCCCTCAAGCGTAACGTGACCCAGGAAGAAGTGGGCAACGCTGCCGCCTTCCTTTGCTCTGATATGGCCAGCGGTGTTACCGGCGAAGTCATGTACGTCGATTGCGGGTTCAATATCACCGGCATGGGCACACTGGAAGACTGATCCGGTAGCGGCCCCAGGCCTCACCCCGGTAATTGCTGCAACACCCGCCTGGCGCGGGTGTTGTCGTGTATGGGCCAATGAGGTCTCGCTGTGCCTTGCGCTCCGGGCTATGATCAGTTCTCTTCCATGGCCCGGGCGACGGCCTCCATCCACTCAAGGTAAGCGGTTTCATCGGACTCCACCAGCCGCAGACCCGCCTGCAGGCCGTCCCCCGGAACCTCACGGCACCACACCACCTCCGCCATCAGCTCAAAGGTTGAATGATGGCTGTCCAGTGCAATGGTGACCGGCAACAATGCACCTCTGGTCAGGGTTTCCGCCACACCCACCCGGAGACCGGCGGAGGATACATCATAGCTGCTGGCTTCGATGCGGCGAGTGCTGTCGCCATGTTCCGGCACAGCAGACTCCAGCTCAATCCATACCCGGACCCGCCCCGTGAGGCGATATTCCTCCCGCTGATCGTTACCGTGGGTGGTATCGGTTGTTCCGAAGCTGTAATCGTCCGCTGTCATGATTCTCTCCCGAAATCGGCCGCCGTGCCTGCTCTGGTTGTCATCGCCCCACCCGGATCCGGCCGACGACGCGACTCAGGGTCTCATCAAACTCCGCAGTGCCACCCAGCATCCGCGCCCGGCCGGTGACGATCTCTGTGACCAGCTCGGAAACCTGCAATTCAGTGCGGTTCAGCCCCAGCCGGTCCACAAACACCAGCTTGCGGCTGGCATTGATTCGCACGGCCAGCTTGAGCCTGAACTCTGCCGCCTCATCGGTGCCGGACTGACGAGTCAGAGCGATCCAGCCGCCCAGTTTAAGACCGTCAACCTGCTCCATGGCCTTCAGCTCCCGCCGCCGCAGGTCTTCGGCCAGCAGCACCGCCGCCGCTTTTTCCTGACGCTGCTTTTCTTCGGCCAGACGACTGGCTTCCAGCTCTGCCGCCAGCCGGCGCTGCTCCTCGGCCTCCAGGCGCGCTGCCTCCTGGTCCTGCCGTAATTTTTCGGCCCGGTCACGGGCTGCCTGGGCCGCCTGCTGGCGCTTGAGCCGTTGCGATTCCACCACTTTCAGCAACGCCTTCAGGGTGTCTTCGGCAACGGAGCCAAAGCCCGTCAGTGCCGGCAGCGGGCGGATATCCCCGCGCTTCAGTGAGGCGTCAAACTGTTCCCAGGGCATAACACCCATGCGGACCCCGTAGCCATTGGTCCAGAGCACTTCTCCGCTTTCTTCAAGCAACGCCAGTAAAAACCGCCGTTGCTCATCGTGCCCTTCGCCCTCAACAAACCATTGCCCCTGTACCGACGCCAGGATCTCCGGCTGAACATCGGCCGGCGTCAACCAGCGAAGATCATAATCCAGACGGTCCCGGCCCCGGTCCGCACGCTGGGTCTCCGGACTGCCACCCCGCAGCTTGTCGACAACCACCGCTTCCAGACCTGCTGTCAGTTCGTGTCCGGGGGCCTCGCTGTAGACCCGCTGCCAGACATCGGCAATACGATCCACCAGCTGCTCCCCGACCTGATACAGCCGCTCACGGTTCTGATCGGATAGCTCCGGATCACCGGTCCAGACAATCCATTCCAGCAGGCGCATGGCATGGCGCCAGTTTTCGCCCAGGGTGCCCTCCCGCCAGGCAATCTGCCGCAGCAGGGGTTGCCAGTGATCAAGCAGGAAACGGGAGACCGCCCTGGGCAGGGACCGGCCTTCGAGAGATCGGCCAACCGCCGCTCGCGCAGTATGTTCCGCTCGCCGTTGGCGGGCGGCACCCTGCTCGGTTTCGGCGAGGCGCTGATGCAGACGCTCGCTGTGCTGTTGCCGGCGGGCGGCATCTTCGTGCCAGCGCAGACTGAATGCAGCCAGGGGGCCCAGATCTCCGTGATCAAAGCAGGCCGCCACCTGGAGCTTCAGTTCATCCATCTGGTCCAGCAACGCGCGGGACGAGCGGCCACCGGAATCGCTCCAGCCTCGCCAGTCAGCAAAACTGTCGAGCCATTGGATGAGCTGAGGATCGAAACCGGAATTGCTGCGCCCGCCCAGTCGCCAGGCCAGCAGAAAGCGCAGCCGCGCCAGCCGCTGCAACAGGGTCGGGTGAAGGCCTGAGGACCGCAGGAAGACGTCCATGATGCGATCAGCCAGATACGCGGCATTAACCTGCTGTACTGACCAGGTAGTGTCGATGCCTCTCACCACATCGGAAACCCGGCGGTCATCCTGGGCAGCCCAGCAGGCGGCCAGTAATGGCTGCCAGTCTGTCACCTGATCCGCTGACGGCTTGCCGACCGGATAGGGCAGCTCAGGGACCCGCAGTTCACTGAGTATGGCGTTGACAGTTTCGACCGGCGGTAACGGCATTGGCGTCCTGGGATTGGAGATGAAAAAACAGGGCCTGGAAACAAGTCGACTCCGCTGTCGGGCTTCGGGATCGAGGGCGCTGCATCACGGAGACATTGCAGCATGCTGACGGCCGCCCGTCCAGCGTTTAAGGCCCCGAACCGGCACCCCCTTCATTGCATTGAAGGGCCAAATGCCGCAGTATATCGGTCCATCAAAATAACCACCGGGCCCGTATTCCGCCAGGTTCAGGCAACCCGGTATGAGTGATTATCAGGAAACGCAACTGTATGTCCGGCAAGCAACTTGAGAACCTTAATGTGGCCAGTCAGGAGGCCTTGATAACCCCGGAAGCCCTGAAACGGGAAATGCCACTGAGCGACCAGGCGGCAGCCACGGTTACCAAGGGCCGCCAGACCATTTATGACATCATGGACGGCAAGGACCACCGCCTGTTCGTGGTGGTTGGCCCCTGCTCCATTCACGATGTGGAAGCGGCGCACGAATACTCCCGCAAGCTGAAGGCGCTGGCCGATGAGCTCAGCGATACCCTCTACATCGTGATGCGGGTCTATTTCGAAAAGCCACGCACCACCGTAGGCTGGAAAGGCCTGATCAACGACCCGCACCTGAACGATTCCTTTGATATCGAACAGGGCCTGCACATTGGTCGCCGGTTGTTGCTTGATATCGCCGAACTGGGACTGCCCACGGCCACTGAAGCACTGGATCCGATCTCACCCCAGTATCTGCAGGACAGTATTTCCTGGTCCGCCATCGGCGCCCGTACCACCGAGTCCCAGACTCACCGGGAAATGAGCAGCGGCCTGT
>NZ_CAXBDN010000049.1:0-19486 GCF_963974375.1 uncultured Marinobacter sp. | reverse complement strand
GTGAGGATTGCGGGAGCATTGGTCAGCCGCGCCAGCCAGCTCAGAGGAATACCCTGTTCGCCGCCAACACCGTGGACCGCGGCCATGGCAGGTCCGATGATCCAGGCCCGGCCACAGGAATCGCCCCCGCAATGGATATTGGCGCGAACCGCCTCGGTATAACTGCCGGCATGGCTGAGAATATGAAAGATCACCGGCATGGCTTCGTGCAGGTAGCAGGTGCGGCCGAAGCGGTCACCGGCTCCGACTGCATCCAGTGATGACCCTGATCGGGCGTTGTCCAGGCTTTCCGGGTCCGGCGCCCCGGCCCGGGCTGCGTCCAGGGCTGCAGACATGGCGTCACCCTGGAAAAGCCGGTCCAGCAGTGTCGCGGCACATTTTGCCCAGGCCACCGCTTCGTCATTGTGATTGGTCACCCGCACAGCCGCTTCAGTAACCGCCATCAAGCTGTCACTGCCGCAATAACGGGCAACCAGTGGCGGCAGCTTCGACACCGCAGGCAGTTGCATGTCGTCAGCGCCGCTTTCCGCGAGCAGGTGTTGGTCGATGGTTTCGGCCAGGTGTACCCCTGCTTCCTGTATCTCGAATTCCTGGTAGGTCAGGCGAATAGCCCTGCGCACCGGTTCCGCCAGCCCGGATCCACTCAGGCGCCGGGTGTAAGGCAGAACCTTCTGCACCAGTATCTTCTTCTGTTTATCGGTCAGCTCGGCGGAATTGCCCGACTGGGCCTGCTCTATGGCTTTCTGCTCGATGCTGTTCAGGTTATCCAGGGTCACCCTGGTAGGGTTGTCGATATAACCCTGCCACTGGCCACCAGGGCCGAAGAAAGCGCGAAAATGCCGCTGATAGTCGCGGACATCCAGCCTGCCCTCACTGGCCAGAAGACTGTCGGTCAGTACCCCGGTGGCTGCCCCATAGTGGCTGATATCGCCAGGCTGTTTGCCCCCGTGAGCAAAGTAGCCGACACCACCAGTGAAATAATCGGCCTTCGGCGGCAGGAATTCCGGTGATTGTCCGCCAACCTCAAGGATACGCCGGCTGTCGTACAACCAGTGCAGACCAAGGCCGGCCGCATCCGCAACCCAGCCGCCGGCGAGAGCGGCGATCATTACGGGTTTTCTTTCGATGAGCAGATTGCTGGTCATCGCCAATCTCCTGTGCTGAATGTGTGTAGCAGCTTGACCTGCGCGGTCTGCGCAGATCCTTAACCACAATCGGGCAACCGCCCAAAGCAGGGATACAAGTTCATCGTAGCGCATGATAGATGTGGTGGTGCGCTATCGCACCGACCCGGTGGCGCCCGGCAACTTAGTGTCCGGGTTTCTTCCGTCACCCCCTTACGGAGGAAATCCGATGTCAGACAACACCAGGACCATTAATCCTGACACCGAAGAAGTGCTTGAAACCTATGCCCTGATGTCACGGCAAGAAGCTGAAGGCATAATTGAGCAGACACACTGCAAGAAACTTTTATCCGAAAAGCCCTGCTCCATAAACTCGGCGCAGGACTGTACCAACTAGTCTTCTGTCTGCAGGGGTGCACAGATGGCTACTGATTCGGCTCGAACCTGACAGTAACGGCTCTCCGCCGACTTGAGAAACCTTGGCGCGGCTGGTCAGTTGGAGCTAATCGGCATTACGCTCGGAAAGCTCGAGGTTGAAGTTCATTTGCAGTGGCTGCTCAGAGCCTTCGGGCTGCGCCTCGATAACGAATTGGAAAACCCGCTGGGCACTGGCGTCCAGGGTGCCGACATAGGATACGCGGTCGTTTGCCTCGATGGCGCGCATATCGATATCCGTGATCTGACCGGTCGGGCTTTCATAATGTGCACTCAATTCGACCGAAACAGGCATCGGCAGCTGTTCCGGTTGATTTTCCAAAACCACAACAGTGAGCAGATACAGGCTGGAATCAGCCTCGATCCCATATTTTTGAGCCATGGCATCCGGCAGAAATTCGGTAGGGCTGACGTTGGCGCGGATCGTAAACTCGTCAAACTCTGCAACTTCTCCCAGTGGCTGTTCGTTGCCCGCCAACTGACTGACATTTGCCGGAGTTTCATTCGAATCGACCGCCTGCTCGGACCCGTCGCAGCCCGCCAGCAGAGCGGTCACGACCATGGTAAGCATGATCGTCAACAGGGCGCTCCGGGATTCGCTCTTCTGCAAGATGTTCATAATGCGCTCCACTCCTTGGGAATTTTCCGAAAAACCAGTCTCAGGGATGGCGACAGCTGTGTCGGTGCGTTATCGCACCGATCTGGCAGCGACGCTCAGCCTGCCCTCTGGAGCCCTGGTCATGACAATAGATAAAAGGTAATCGCCAAAGGCACATTGAAGGTCCCGGGATGTCCACAGTGCGCTCTGTCAAGCGGGCGACGGGGAAATTCGTCCATCAAACAGCTCCTCTCATCAGACAGTCTCAGGCATCCGCACCAAACCCCGCCGTTGGCAATACCGGATGGTTTTATGCATGGAGCCGGCCTTGTTTGCACCGCTTGAATGCTTGTTTCTGGTTTACGGATCAGACTTTCCCGACTGCATCGGATTCGCCCTTGCCTCCGGCCTTCCTGCCACTCGATAGCACGCTGTTTCTGAAGGGCTGGACCAGCATCAGATCCAGCCTCAGGTCCCGTTTGGTGCGGAAGTCTTCAATACCGATGGTCATGCCCAGATGGCCTTTTTCAGGCTGGTCCCGGTAGGTGCCGAACAGCCGGTCCCACCAGGGCAGATTGAAACCGAAGTTGCTGTCGGTTTCCCGGCGGATCACCGAATGGTGGACCCGGTGCATGTCCGGCGTAACCACAATAAGCCGCAGCCTCTTATCCAGCCAGAGGGGCAACCGGACGTTGCCGTGGTTAAACATGGCGGTGGCATTCAGCAACACCTCAAAGATTACAACCGCCAGCACCGGTGCGCCCAGCAGCACAATCACGGCCATCTTGATCATCATCGACAGCAAGATCTCGAGGGGATGAAAGCGTAGCGCCGTGGTGACATCAAACTCCAGGTCCGCATGGTGCATCCGATGCAGTCGCCACAACCAGGGCACCGCGTGAAACACACGGTGCTGGAAGTAGATGGCGGCATCCAGCACCAGTACCGCCAGCACCACGGACAGCCAGGCAGGCAACTCCGCCAGATTCAGTAACCCCCAGCCATTGTCCGAAGCCATAAGCGCCGCGCCAACGGCGGCGACGGGAAACAGCACCCGAACCGCCAGCGTATCCAGCACCACGATCATCAGGTTGCCCGGCCACCGTGTCATGCGTCCAATCGCCTGGGGCCGGCGAGCTGCAGAAATCTCCCACAGGACCATGATGACCAGCACGGAGACGAAGAAGCCAACCCGGATTGCGGGCTCATGTACAAGCAGGGTGTCGGTCATGGCAGTGACTCGCCTTAGTGAACCGGCAACCCGGCGGCTTTCCATTCCGGAAAACCTTCGTCAAAACGCCGCACCTGGTAGCCCAGCGCCCGCAGCCTCTGGACCGCCTCATGGGATAGCACACAGTAGGGCCCCCGGCAGTAGGCGACAATTTCCCGGTCTTTCGGCAGTTCCTCGAGCATGGCTTCCAGTTGTTCCAGCGGAATATTGATGGCGTCGGGCAGGTGCCCTGCCTCGAACTCGTCTTCCGGGCGCACATCAAGCAAGGTGACGGAGCCACCCCTGAGCCCCGACAACAGTTCATCCCGCGAGATGGCCTCCAGCGCGCCATCGGAATTGTCGTCGGCAAACAGCCGGCTGACCAGCCGCTCCATTTCCGCCAGATTGGTTTCCGCCACGTCCCCCATCAGACCTAACAGGGTCACGATTCGCTGGTCTGTGAGGCGATAGATCATCTGCTTACCTGCCCGCGTGGCGGTCACCAGCCCCGCCCTGCGCAGATGCTGCAGGTGAGCAGAGGCATTGCCGACAGTCAGGTCGGCGGTGTCAGCCAGGGTTTCCACCGCAGCCTCCCCCTGCGCCAGACGTTCCAGCAAGGCGAGCCGGTGGCCGTGACCCAGGGCTTTGCCAACCTGGGCCAGTGTGTCGAGAAGATCCTGTCGGGCTGTCATCGCTTTCTGTCTCTCCAAAGCTTCCGGGGAAGCGTCTCGCAAGAACCTGTACCTGGAATGAACTTGACAGGCTACTATATTCTCTCATTCTAACCATTGATAGAATGTTGGCAAGACTGGAATCGGAAGTTACGGTGTTCCTGATGGGGAATGCCCTGGCCGAGGCCACCCTGAGCGCCGACTAAGGTGCTGGTGTTGTGAAGTCATCTTATCCGACATGGGTCGTCAAACCCGGGGGTGGTTTCTCCACCCCTGTCTGCCCCCCCATCGAAATCATCAGCTCGCCCGCCCAGCCCTGCCGCCTGGTGCTTCACCCATTCCAGTGACCGGTAATCGAACCCCTGGGCAATGGTCGGCTTGACCACATCAAAATAGGGTGAAGCGTCAAAATCCCGCGGTACAAAAAGCGAGTGGTGGCGAATCCGGTAAAACTCCCGCTCGCATTCACGGCAGCGAGGATCGTCCGAGGGCAACGCAAGCACTTCCGGCAGGATCGGGTAACGAATACTCTGGAACCCCTGGGCAATGAACGAGGAACAGATCGCCCGTGTAGGATCACCACTACCCAAAGCCAGCATTCTCCGGCGATACCGGGTCGGTACCGGTGGTGTGGCGAAAAGGTAGCGGGCCAGATCCACGATGTTCTTCAGGTCATACTGATGGCCCAGACGCTGACGGGCGTATTCAGTCAATGCCTCCAGATCACTCCGCTCCAGACTCACCGGTCGACAGATTCGGGTGTGGCAGTGCCGATAGACGGATAAGGGGATGGCACGTATACCTTCTTCCAGATCCGCCTCTACCAACGCGTTCAGCTCGCCAGTCTCATGCTGCCCCAGGTCCGTCGAATCGCCCAGGTAGAGTGCCGCATGGGACCAGGTCGACTGGGTCAGGTATTTGATGGCCACGCTGATACGGGTATCTCCTTCCACCAGCAGTACATCCCCCGGCCTGATGGTCGCCACCAATGCCTCCCAGGTTGACGTACTGACGGAGAAATTCCCCAGTGGCTTGGACAGATATCTGGCAAGGGCTCGGGAGATCCAGCTGTACATCGGCACGACTCTTTTTGTTGAGGATAAGAAACGAAGGATCTGATCCATCCACTGACACCGAACAAACCCTCTTGTTACATTCAAAATAGCTCATTTTTTCTGAATAACTTCAACAAATTATCTCTTTTTGACAGGCGTAACAACAAGGCGCTCCGGCGTGTCTATTACCCGAACTCACCAAGAGTGAAACAGGAGATAGCATCATGAACCATTCAATCACATTCAAGAAATGCGCAGTCATCCTTGCCGGTCTGACCCTGAGTGCCACCGCCACCATTGGCCACGCCCAGCAGCAAGAAATGGAAGAGATGCTTGAACGCACTCTTCAGGAACAACAGGTCGCCGGAGAAACCGTCAATAAAGACGCAACCGGGCAGAACAGGAAAGAGGCTGACAACTCGGAAGGCAGTGCGCCCGAGGCGTTCGATCTTTCGAACATTCAGGATGAGGACGGTAACCCGCTCATCTGAGCGGTCGCTCCGAATCAACTGAAACTGCGAAAGGCCCCATTCACACTGGATGGGGCCTTTTTCTTTACCAGGCACTCTCGACCGACTGTGCTAGAATTTGAATAATCATTCAAATAGACGGGAACCAGACATAAAAGCAGGCGTCTTAACCGCTACACACGTTCATTTGGATTTCGGGACAGGCATGGATCATGGAAACAGTGACTGAACAGTCCGTTGAGGAACGCGACCTTGTCGCAGCCCTTCAGGCTGGCAACCAGAAAGCCTATCAACAGGCGGTAAGGAAGTACTCCCCCGGTATGCTGGCTGTCGCCCGTTATTACCTGGACTACGCCAGCGCCGAAGACGTGGTCCAGGACACCTGGGTGAACGTCGTCGAGGCTATCAGGAAATTCGAAGGCCGTTCCGGGCTAAAAACCTGGCTGCATCGCATCGTTGCCAATCGCTGCAAGAACCGTCTGCGTACCGCCAACCGGGAGATCTCCAGTGAATTTGGAGAGGAGCTGGAACCGGGCATTGCTGACCGGTTCCAGACTGGAGGGCGCTGGGCAACCCCACCCAAACTGAGATTCGAGGAACATGCCGAGTCCCTGATGGAAAACGGCGCGCTAAGCGATTGTCTCGACAAACACCTGTCAGCCCTGCCGGAACAGCAACGGTCCGCAGTGATGCTCTACGAAGCCCACCAGCACAAAGCGGAAGATGTCTGTAACATTCTTGATATCAGTGCGTCTAACCTGCGGGTGCTGGTCCATCGTGCCCGCCAGAAAATCTACCTGATGGTCGAAACCTTCCAGGAGTCAGGCGAATGCTGATGTGCCGGGACCTCGCCAGAATTGGCAGTGACTACATTGACGGGAAACTTCGTCCTGCAGAGACGATATCGGTCAGAATGCATCTGATGATGTGCAAGGACTGCCGGTCCTTCATCGGCAACCTGCGGGAAAGCGTACGTCTGATTCAGAGCCATTCGGATTATCGCATGGACGAAGACTACGCAACCCGGATCGATGGAGCGATCAACGATGCGCTGACACGCCAGCGAGGAAAGTAATTTAACGCCAGCCCTCCCGGAGCCGTGGTTTCTTGAGCAACAAGAACACCGGGAGAGCAGGAAAATGACAAAATGAGCATAAAACCTAGCGCAGAGCCGGATTCAGGGTATAGGTGGCGGTTACCCGCTCACTGGCCAGCACGTGGCCTTCCATGGCATTGCGTACGGCCTCGCCATCGAACTCGCCGTCCAGGCCCAGGGATTCCACATCCAGTGCAAAAACTTCGTAGTGGTAGTGATGCACCAGTTCATCATTCCAGGGTGGGCAGGGGCCATCGTAACCACCGTAGGTACCCGCCATGTCCGGATTGCCGGCCAGGAACTGGGTGAAGTTGTTGACGCCCCGGATGCCGATAGGCCCTTTGCCCGGCGGCTTGCCCTTGGGACTGACGCCGTCGCTGTCTTCACCTTCCGGAACCAGACGACTGGAAGCCGGAATATCCACCAGCAGCCAGTGAAAGAAGTCCACCCGGGGAAGGTCCTTTGATACGGTCTTGCCTTCCTGGTTGACGTCATCGGCCACACTGGGCACGTCAGAATCGTACATCACCACAGCAAAACTTCGGGTACCCTCCGGCACGTCCTCCCAGCTGACTTCCGGATTACGGTTAGGGCCGAAGCTCATGTGGCCCTCTTCCGCGTAGACACCAAATGCAAATTTCTCGGGGACCGGCTGGCCTTCGGTAATGCCGTTAAAGTGAACCTTCATGGTCTGCTCCTGTTGGCTGTGAGACTTGTCTACCGGTTTTAGCAGTTGTGGGGAGGCCTTGTCCAGATCATCCGGATCGGCCGGATCGCCCACGACGGTGCCACCACCAGGGCATGAGTGTCATCACCAGCAGCACCAGACCACCCGCTGCCACCGTCCACACCGGATGAATGTCCAGGGTGTGGCCCAGGCCGGCGAATACAAACGTCATGGGTACCATGCCAATCACCGATGCCAGCAGAAACCGCAGTGCGGTCACCGACGTAAGGCCGGCTGCATAGCTGATCAGGGCGAAGGAAAACAGGGGTACCAGACGGGTAAAGAGAATGCCCCAGAACAGGGAGGCCTGGGGCGCATCGGCCGCAAACAACGGGTGGCCAGACAATTTTCTGTGAAAGTACTCCCGGGCCAATACCCGGCTGGTCCAGAAGGCCACCATGGCACCAAGAGCAGCGCCGGTCACGGCAATCAGTGTGCCCGGCAACATGCCAAAGGCCAGCCCGGAGGCGGCACTCACCGGCAAGGTGGGAATGGGGCCAACCACTACCGCCAGTACCATCAGCAGGATCAGTAAAACCGGTCCCCAGGCGCCTTCTCCCTGCAGCCAGACGGACAGGCCTGAAGGCGAAAGTGAGGTGGGCGCACCCAGTGCCTGCAAAACACCCCAGATGGCACCCAGCAGCAGCATCAGGCCGAAAACAGCCAGTAATCGGATCAGTAGTGTCTGACGTTGCAGGGGGCTCAAATGGACTTCACTCCGAAAAAACACAAAAAAGGCGCGTTACTATACCGTAACGCGCCAATAGGGGTCTTACACTCTGCGTCCAACATCAAGATCCAGGTCTCAATGAATAGACACACTGCCAGCAAAAAAGTTACATCACGATTATGACTTTTTGCTCCAGGCAAACTTCTGGAAAGGCTCGTCAATGGGCGTCTCGGCGATGTGATTCACATAGTTGCTCATGGTTTTCTGAGCCACACCCAGAATCACTTCCAGTACCTGCTGCTGACCATAGCCGGCGTCATGAAAAGCCTGCAGATCGTCTTTGCTGACGTTGCCGCGCTTGCGTACCACCGCAAGCGTGAAATCACGCAAGGCTTCCAGCTTGTCATCCGGCAGCCTGGTCTCGTTGCGCAGGGCCTCGGTAATTTCCTCCGGCACCTTCATCATATGGGCAATGCCTGTATGGGCCGGGACACAATAGTGGCATTCGTTCTCCACATTGATGGTCTGCCAGACCACCGTCTGTTCACTGGCGTTGAAGCTGGTTTTGGTGAACAGCCCATGAAGGGTCTGATAACCCTCCAGCAAGCCCGGTGCCTCCGCCATTACGGCGTGCAGGCTGGGAATCATGCCCATGTTCTTTTTCGAGCCTTCCAGCAGTGGCTTCGAATCTTCGGGAGCGGAATCGATAGTGTGCAATGTAAAATCAGTCATGGAATCTCCTTTATTTGAGCAATCACTCAATTTCAAATTCACCCTAACTGTATTTGATCGATCATTCAAGTTATCATTGCGCAAAGTCTGAACAGCTGAAGTTGCTCTATGCCAAGAATCGCCAAATTTGATCGGGAAAAAGCTCTGGATAATGCCGTATCGCTGTTCTGGGAGCGTGGCTATGGTGGCGCCTCCATGAAGCAGATCGAACAGGCTCTGGACATGAGACCGGGCAGCCTCTACGCCACCTTCGGCAGCAAGGACGGTCTGTTCCGGGAAGCCCTGGACGTCTATGCCGGCCGCATGGCCCGGTCCATGGCGGAAGCTCTGGACGATGCGCCAACGACGATGGACGGTATTTTCCGCTATCTCCGCTCTGTGGCGATGCAGATTACTGCGCCGGACTCTCCTGCCCGCGCCTGCCTGGTGGTCAAAACCCTGCTGGAAGTCACCGGGGACCAACCGGAACTGCGCACGCTGGTCAACCAGCGACTGCAGGCGGTTGAAGACCATCTGGCTGACCTGCTGGCGCAGGCTCACGCCCGGGGCGAGCTTGCGCCCGATGTTGACAGTCGCCGGCTCGCACGACTGGTACAGTCCCAGATCATGGGGCTGAGATCACTGGCCCAGCGGGATATCGACTCTGACAGTATCAAAGCCCTCACCGAAGACATCATTACAGCCCTTCACGCCTTTACCCGACGCCCTGTCTCACACTAATCTTGTGAGACCCCCACGTTTCACAAGGATAGATCTTCATGACCGACGACAAACGCCGACGCCACTCCGCCGAGGTAGTCGATGGCATTGGCAAATCCGCCAGCCGCGCCATGCTCCGGGCTGTTGGCTTTACCGATGACGATTTCCGCAAGCCCCAGGTGGGCATCGCCTCCACCTGGAGCAACCTGACCCCCTGCAACATGCACATCGATGGCCTGGCCCGGGAAGCCGCCAAAGGGGCGGATAACGCCGGGGGCAAGAGCCTGATCTTCAATACCATTACCGTCTCCGATGGCATTGCCAACGGTACCGAGGGCATGAAGTATTCGCTGGTGTCCCGGGAAGTGATTGCCGACTCCATCGAAACCGTGGCCGGCTGCGAGGGCTTTGACGGCCTGGTGGCTATTGGGGGCTGCGACAAGAACATGCCCGGCTGCATCATGGGCCTGGCGCGGCTGAACCGACCCTCGGTGTTCGTCTACGGCGGTACCATTCTGCCCGGCGAGAATCACACCGATATCATCTCGGTATTCGAGGCAGTGGGTGCCCATGCCCAGGGCAACATGGATCTCATCGAGGTCAAGCAGATTGAAGAAACCGCGATTCCAGGTCCCGGTTCCTGTGGCGGCATGTACACCGCCAACACGATGGCGTCTGCCATTGAGGCCATGGGCATGAGCCTGCCCGGCAGCTCCGCCCAGAACGCGGTGTCTGACATCAAGCTGGCAGACTGCGACGCCGCCGGCGCAGCGGTACTGAAATTGCTCGAGGAAGACATCAAACCCTCCGACATCATGACCCGGGAAGCGTTCGAGAACGCCATCACCGTGGTCATTACCCTGGGCGGCTCCACCAACGCCGTCCTGCACCTGCTGGCCATGGCCAGCACCGTCGGTGTCGAGCTGAGCCTTGACGACTTTGTACGCATCGGCAAGAAGGTTCCGGTGTTGGCGGATCTGCGACCGTCAGGCCATTACATGATGTCGGAGCTGGTGGCCATTGGCGGTATCCAGCCCCTGATGAAGATGCTACTGGACCGGGACATGTTGCACGGTCACTGCATGACGGTCACCGGCAAGACCCTGGCGGAGAACCTGGCACAGGTAGAACCCTACCCGGAGGATCAGGACATCATTCATGCCTTCGATAACCCCATCAAGGCCGACAGCCACCTGCGCATCCTGTTTGGCAACCTGGCGCCTACCGGAGCCGTGGCCAAGATTACCGGCAAGGAGGGCACTCATTTTACCGGCAAGGCCCGGGTATTCCACTCTGAGGAAGAGGCCCAGGAACGGATTCTGGATGGCACCGTGGTGGCCGGCGATGTGCTGGTGATCCGCTATGAAGGCCCCCGTGGCGGCCCCGGCATGCGTGAAATGCTCACTCCCACCTCTGCCATCATGGGTAAGGGACTGGGCAGTGACGTGGCCCTGATCACCGATGGTCGTTTCTCCGGCGGCAGCCACGGATTTGTGGTTGGTCATATCACCCCGGAAGCGGCCGAAGGCGGCCCCATCGCCCTGGTAGAAAACGGTGATACAATCACCATCGACGCCGTCAACAACACCATCGAACTTGGCATTAGCGAGCAGGAGCTGGAGCAGCGCCGCCAGAACTGGCAGGCCCCCGTCCCACGCTATACCCGGGGTGTACTGGCAAAATACGCCCGAACGGTAAGCTCCGCTTCCAACGGCGCGGTCACCGATCTGCCCTGACAGGAAACGCCGGACCCGCAATCATTCGCATCAACGCCGGGTGATCGCGGGTACCGGCGGCACGCCCCGATGCACGTGAAGAGAGCCAGTGGCCCTGCCTGTCGCAGGGTCACTGCCTGTCGTTACTTACAGGGAAAGAATGAATGAGCCAACTTCCTCACATCGTAGTGGTCGGTGGTGGTGCCGGCGGACTGGAGCTGGTAACCCGCCTCGGCAACAAACTGGGACGCAAAGGCAAGGCCCGCATCACCCTGGTGGACGCCGGCCTGACCCATGTCTGGAAGCCCTTGCTGCACGAAGTGGCGTCCGGCTCCCTGGATTCCAGCTCCAACGAAATCAATTACCGGGCCCACGCCCGCCGGCATCATTACGAGTTCCAGGTGGGCCGGATGGCGGGACTTCACAGGGACGAGCGGATGCTGGTGATCGCCCCGTTCGTGGATCAGGACGGCCGCGAAGTAGTGCCGGAACGTCGTCTTCCCTACGACACCCTGGTAATTGCCGTAGGCAGCACGGCAAACGATTTCGGCACCCCCGGCGCTCAGGACCACTGCCTGTTTCTGGACAGCCTGCCCCAGGCACGGCGCTTCCACAACCTGATGCTCAACGCCTTTCTGCGCAAGAATCACGAGGCCGGGGAAGGTCACGACCACACCCTGCCCATCAACATCATCGGCGCCGGTGCCACCGGTGTCGAGCTGGCCGCCGAGCTGCGCCTGGCCTCCCGGGAACTGCCGGTCTACGGCATGAGCCATCTCTGTGCCGATGACATCCGCATCTCCGTTATCGAAGCAGCAGACCGCATTCTGCCGGCGCTGCCGGAACGCCTGTCCGCCGCCGCCACCCGCGAGCTTGAGAAGCAGAAAATCGCGGTAAGGATCGGACAACCTGTCGCTGAGGTGCAAAACGATCGCATAATCATGAAAGACGGCTCCGAACTGCCCTCCGAAATGACGATCTGGGCCGCAGGCATCAAGGCACCACCCTGGCTGACAGAACTTGGCCTGGAAACCAATGGCAGCAACCAGCTGGTGGTTGAGCAGACCCTGCAGTCCGTCAGTGACCCCCACGTGTTTGCCCTCGGAGACTGCGCCGCCTGCCCGCAACCGGATTCGGACAAACCGGTACCGCCCCGGGCCCAGGCCGCCCACCAGCAGGCGGACACCCTCTTCAAAACCCTGAACAACAAGCTCGAAGGCAAGGCCGCCATACCCTTCGTGTACAACGATCACGGCTCACTGATCAATTTCAGCCGCTACACCACGGTCGGTAACCTGATGGGCAACCTCTCCGGCCGCAGCATGTACATCGAAGGTAAGGTCGCCCGGCTGTTCTATGTATCCCTGTACCGGATGCACCAGGTGGCCCTGCACGGATTCATCCGCACCGGCATTATCTGGATCATGGACCGGGTAAGCAGAGCAATGCAGCCGAGGCTGAAACTGCATTAGGGAGGAAGCGTGAAGCACCCGAGATATCCCGGTGACATCCTGGTATTGGGGTTGCTGTTACTGCCAGTGTTCGTGTTCGCACCCGGCCTGGGCTGGAATCGCTCTGACTGGCTGTTCTCTCTCGCTGAACTTATTGGCGTTGTGGCTATGTCCGCCTTTCTGGTGGCGGGCATACTATCTTCCCGCCTCCCCGGGATCGATCGCTGGTTTGGTGGCCTGGTCCGGCTCTGGTCGATACACCGCTGGCTGGGCTTTTCAGCCTTCATATTAATCATGGCCCACGTGCTGCTGCTGGCACTGGCCATGTTGCCGCTGTCCATTAGGCACAGTATCGACACCTTGTTCCCGCCACTGCAGCACTGGCAGGTATGGGCCGGCTGGAGCGCCTTTGTGGTGATGACGGCCTTTGTTGCGCCTACCTTCAGTTTTTTCGGAAACCTGCATTACCAGCGCTGGAAACGGTTACATCTGCTGTCCGCCCCGGCATTGGTGTTGGCGCTCATTCATGTCATAACCTTGTCGGCAACAACCTGGCCATGGTGGCTGTTGGCGGCCCTGGCGCTGGCAGCCATCGGCTGGCGAACACTGCTGTCGCCCCGGTTGGCGAGGAAATCCTACGTGGTTGAGGGCGTGGATGCGCTGACCCGTGATGTCGTGGAGTTGCGTCTGCGTCCACGGGGCAAGGGTATTCGCTGGCAGGCTGGCCAGTTTATATACCTGACGCCGATGGATCCTTCTCTGGCCGCCGGCTACCGGGAGGAACATCCTTACACGATTGCATCCGCTGCGGGTGATGGAGAGCTAAGAATCGGCATAAAGGCGGTCGGGGATGCCACCCAGGCATTGATGACCATCAAGCCGGGAGCAGAGGTTCGCGTTGAAGGACCCTACGGTACGTTTTTCGAATGCCGGGAGCCCGAGCGCAAACAACTCTGGCTGGCCGGCGGCATCGGCATCACGCCGTTTGTGGCAGGCGCCCGGGAGTTGGCCAAAGGCGCCGCGTCCAGTCGTCATGCCTGCCTGTTTTACCTCGCCAACCGGCCCGAACGGGCCTACTACCTGGACGAGCTTGTCGAGATTGCCGGGACCTGCGAAGCTTTTACGGTGCATTCCCATTATCTGAATGAACATGGCGTGATGACCCCTGCTTACCTGGCGCAACACTGCCCGGATTTCGCCGAGCGGGAGATCTACCTGTGCGGGCCGCCGGGCATGGTGGTCCATTTGCAAACCCTGTTGAGGCAGGAGGGCGTGCCTGCCCATCGCATCCACATGGAGGCTTTTGATTTCCTGTGACCAGCAGCCGGATTGCCTATACCGCTTTTGTTGCCTTCGTCAGCGTGGTGCTGACGCTCATCGTTGTTTATCTGATCCAGGGCAGCCCGGAACAGGTAACCATGGCAGACAAGGCCAGCTCCGATTCAACGGTTTATACGATTGATCAGGTGGCTGAGCACAACGACGCCTCCAGTTGCTGGAAGATTATTGAAGGTGGAGTGTACGACCTCACCACATACCTGCCTGATCACCCGACGGACGAAGAAACCTTCACCCGCTGGTGTGGCAGGGAAGCCACCCCGGCCTGGCAGGACAAGGGTAATGGCCGGTCTCACAGTCCCCGTGCCGCCGCCCGTCTAGAAAATTACCGCATTGGCGTGATTGACTAAAGGACATCGGTTTCAGCAACCATTGCGCCCGACGCCGCGACGGCAACAGCGTCCACGGTTGATAGTCGCTTTGGCCAGATGTTGCCGGGTCTGGCCCCGGGTCATTAGCTGGACGGCACTAACGGGAGCGTTTACAGCTGGCAGGAAATGGAGCGGGTGATGGGAATCGAACCCACGTATGCAGCTTGGGAAGCTGCCGTTCTACCATTGAACTACACCCGCATCGGCTGCGACCAATATAGGCCGACCAGGTTCGCCAGGCAAGCTCGGAAGTCAGCCTGAACCTGCTATCCTCTTAGATTCTGTAATCGGATCTGCACACGCGTTACAAACGGAGACCCGATGGACCTGCAACTGATCCTGCTTGGCGCCTTGATGCTCGTGATGAGCATTTTGCTCAGTCCGCTTTCCAGCCGGGTCGGCATGCCCGTGCTGCTGATCTTTCTGTTGGTCGGTATGGTGATGGGCGAGGATGGTGCCGGCGGGCTGCGATTCGACGATTTCGAACTGGCCTTCGTCATTGGCAATCTGGCACTTGCGGTGATTCTGCTGGACGGCGGTATGCGTACCCGGGCGGAAACCTTCCGCGTAGGCCTGCGCCCGGCCATCGTGCTGGCGACCCTTGGGGTGTTTATCACCGCCGTTCTCGCCGGCCTGGTGGCCTGGCTGGTGTTCGATATGCACTGGCTCACCGCCCTGCTGATCGGCGCCATCATTTCCTCCACTGACGCCGCGGCTGTGTTCTCGCTGTTGCAGGGCCGTGGCCTCAATCTCAACGAGCGGGTCAGCGCCACCCTGGAAATCGAGTCTGGCAGCAACGACCCCATGGCTATTTTTCTGACGCTGATGCTGGTCAGCCTGCTGACCAGCGACGGCGTCAGCACCCTGGCAGAGGGTCTGCTGATGCTGGTGGCGCAGTTCGGGATTGGGGGTGTGCTGGGATTAATCGGCGGCCTGTTGATTGTGGAGATCACCAACCGGGTCCGCCTGATGCCTTCGCTGTATCCATTGATGGTGGCTGCCGCCGGCATCTTCGTTTTCGCCCTCACCAATATGCTGGGGGGTAGCGGGTTTCTGGCTATCTATCTGGCGGGGGTAGTCGTCGGCAACCGGCCGGTACGGATGATGCCGATGATCCTGCAGGTTCACGACGGTCTGGCCTGGCTGGCTCAGCTCTGCCTGTTCCTGATGCTGGGTCTGCTGGTAGCACCTTCCGAGCTGGTACCACTGGCCGGTGGCGGTCTGATTCTTGCGCTGGCACTGATCTTCGTGATTCGTCCGGTTGCCATTCTGGCTACCCTCTGGCCTTTCGGTTTTAACCGGCGCGAACTGACCTTTATCAGCTGGGTCGGACTCAGGGGAGCGGTGCCCATTGTGCTGGCGTTGTTTCCGATCATGGCCGGCCTGCCGGAGGCCAGGGAAATCTTCCATGTGGCCTTTTTCGTGGTGCTGGTTTCGCTGCTGGTACAGGGAACCACACTGACGCCACTGGCCCGCAAACTTGGCCTGGAAGTGCCGGCCACCGGCGAGCCGTCCCGAAGACTGCCCCTGGACGTACCAGCTGCCGGTGATCATGAGCTGATGCTGTTCCCCCTGCACGGCACAAGCTGGGACACCAGTCGGCCGCTGGGGCAACTGCGGCTGCCGGAAAATACCGCAGTGGCCGGCGTTTTCCGCAACCAGTACTGCCACAAGCCTGCCCCCGATCTGGTGCTCGAGGAAGGCGACGTGGTTGCAGTTTTTGCCCTGCCACACTCACTCAGTGAACTGGGCAAGGCGCTGTCCGGCAGACACGCGCCTGAATACCTGGCGGAACGGGCATTCTTTGGTGATTTTGTGCTTAATGGTGATGCCCTTCTGGGGGACGTGGAACAGGTGTATGGCATTGAATTCGACGAACTGCCACCAGAGCTGTCGCTGGCAGAGTGTTTTGCCCGAAAGGCCAGGGGCCATCCTGTGGTGGGCGACAAGGTTACTCTGGGACCAGTGGTTCTGGTGGCCAGAGCCACCGAGGCCGATCGGGTGACCAAAGTGGGTCTCAAAATGACGGAAACCCGCTGATACAAGGCGCAACTCCCGATTAACAAAGATATGCCGAAAGACTGTTCGCGCCGTCGCGGGACTGTGGTATAACACCGCTAACTTTCAATTGGTTGGTTTTTGTACTTGATGCCCTTTGTCATGATCTCACGTGCCCCGATTCGTGCTTTGTTACTGTCATTTTGCCTGTTGCTGATGTTGCCGGTGACCGGCCACAGTTTCGAGCTGCGACTCTACGACTCGCCGGAACCTCCGGTGGTCAGTAAAGTCAGGGTTCACAAAGAGGAACGGCGCATGGAGCTGTTATCGGGCCATGAAATTGTGCGCAGCTACCGCATATCCCTGGGTAACAACCCCGTTGGCCACAAACTGTACGAAGGCGACAGTCGCACACCGGAAGGCCTGTATACCCTGGATTTTCGCAACTACAACAGCGATTTCTTCCGGTCCATACGGATTTCCTACCCCAATGAGCGGGATCGCTCGCAGGCCAATGCCTGGGGGCTGAACCCCGGTGGTGACATCATGATTCACGGTTTACCGAACGATGCAGGCGATCTGGCATTCGCCTTTGTGGGGCTTGACTGGACCGATGGCTGTATAGCTGTCAGCAACGAAGAAATGGAAGAAATCTGGGAATTGGTGAGTGCTGGCACCCCGATACAGATACTCCCTTAATGACAGGTGCCTAATAAAAGTTCCCTTAAGTTTCTGTAATAGCCTAAGAACTTTTACGTACGCCAAGTTAACATTTTTGTCCAGAGTGTTTTACACTGTAAGTCGGATCCGGTAAAACGGTACCGGAACAGGATTTCAGTTACACTAGTGATTCAAGACTTCTGTACCAAAGGAAGTATAACGACTAATAAGGGGATTTTAGACATGCGTAAGTTGACCATCGCAGGTTTTGCACTCGCCGCAGCTCTGACTGCAGGTTGTGCCACTACTGATCAGGGAGCTATCGACGAAGCGAATGCAACTGCTGCATCTGCAGAGCAGACTGCTGCTAACGCTCTGAGCACTGCCAACAACGCTGACCGCAAGGCTAACACTGCCCTGCGTCGCGCCGAGCAGGCTCTGGCAGAAGCCAAAGCAGCTCAGCAAGCTGCAGACGAAGCCAACGAGCGCGCCAAGCGCATGCTGGAGCGTTCCAGCCAGAAGTAAGGTTGGATAGCATCTGCGAAAAAGGCCGGCAAATGCCGGCCTTTTTTATGGTCGATGGTCAGCGTTCCCTGTTCAGGATTCCGGTGGAGTTGCAGGTGCTTGCGGCGCCTCCGGTGCCTTGATCTTTTTCATGAAGGTTTCAATGAAATCCATCGGCAACGGGAACACGATGGTGGAGGAGTTACTACTGCTCATATCCGCCAGCGTTTGCAGGTAACGCAGCTGCATGGCGCCGGAATTGGTGGACATGACCTCGGCAGCTTCCACCAGCTTCTTCGATGCCTGCAGTTCACCTTCCGCATGAATCACCTTGGCACGGCGCTCCCGCTCGGCTTCCGCCTGACGGGCAATGGCGCGGATCATGGATTCGTTCAGGTCCACATGCTTGATCTCGACGTTGGCCACCTTGATGCCCCAGTCCTCGGTCTGGATATCAAGAATTTCCTGAATGTCGGCGTTCAACCGGTCCCGTTCGGACAGCATCTCATCCAGGTCATGTTTACCGAGCACTGAGCGCAGCGTCGTCTGGGCCAGCTGACTGGTGGCGGCACCGTAGTCTTCCACCCGGATGATCGCCTTCTCCGGGTCAACCACGCGGAAATACAGCACCGCATTCACCCGCACCGTGACGTTGTCCTTGGATATTACGTCCTGACTTGGCACGTCCAGGGTAATGACCCGCAAATCCACCCTGACAAGTTGCTGAATACCGGGAATGATAATGATCAGGCCCGGGCCTTTTACACCCTGAAATCGCCCGAGAAAGAACACCACGCCGCGCTCGTACTCCGGCAGAATACGGATTGCCGAACCCAGGATCAGTAGCAGCACCACCAGGGGTGCAATGTAGGGAATCAGTTCACCAAACATAGTGCCTCCATAATCTACTTGGTCGCCCGATATGACATCAGACTCAGTTTCCGCCAGGGCCCACCCGAGCGGTCAAACCCTCTATTGCCAGCACCCTGAGCTGATCTCCCTCACTCACGGGCTGATCACTGACCGCGTTCCAGCGCTCACCGCTGAGCCAGACATGCCCTCGCCAGTTATTGTCGGCACCGGTAAACTCATCCAGCGCGGTCGCAGTTTCATGAGTCATGTGTTCAACACCGGATACCGGATCCTTCCGTCGCAGGGTCATGAACCGGGTCACGGTCCACAGCATGAAACCACCCGCCACCGCTGCAGTGCCGCCGATGGCAGGCAAGGATATCCTCTGGTTGCTGCCATCCATCAGAATAATGGAACCTATCACGAAGGCGACAATACCGCCGATTCCCAGCATCCCGAAACTGGGCATGAACGCCTCACCGACAATAAAGGCCAGGCCAAGCAGAATCAGGGCAAGCCCGGCATAGTTCACCGACAGCACCTGGAATGCGAACAGGGCGAGAATCAGACAGATTGCACCGATGACACCGGGGTAAAGGCTACCCGGGTTGGAAAGCTCGAAGATGATGCCGTAGAAGCCAATGATCATCAGGAAATAGGCAACATTGGGGTTGGTAATAACCGACAGCAGGTTGGTGCGCCAGTCCGGGTCCATGCGCACCAGTTCGAGATCCGCAGTTGCCAGCACCCGCTCACCACTGGCCATCATCACCGTGCGGCCGTCGATGTTTTCCAGCAACGCGTCGATATCGGCTGCCACGACATCAATGACATTCTTTTCAAGAGCCTCTCTGGCCCCCAGATTGACCGCCTCCCGGACCGCTTCCTCCGCCCAGTCGGCATTGCGGCCATGACGATCGGCCAGCTCACGGATGTAACTGACGGCGTCTTCCAGTACCTTGCGCTCCATGGCGGAGCCACCACGGCGAGGTTCCGGGGAAGACGATTCTGATTCTGTCCCGGAGCCGTCGGTGGATTCCTGCTCCGACGCATCCCGGGAATCATTTTCCTGTTGTGGGGTGTCTTCCGAACCAGGCAGCCCCCCCATCT
>NZ_CAXBDN010000048.1:0-19920 GCF_963974375.1 uncultured Marinobacter sp. | reverse complement strand
GCGGGGCACTCTGGCCGTCCGCTTTTTTTACCGTCAGGGAAGGGTGCGCTTCCATCGGGGCCTGCCGCGCCCGCTCCTGAGCGTGGGCCTCCCGGTAGAGCACATAGGCCCGGGCCACCTTCTGCTCCTCCGCCCGCATCAGGGCCAGTTCCACATGATCCTGAATGTCTTCAATGTGGACCTTGCCGCCAGCCTTCAGACGTCGGCTGATGGCCTGCACCACCTGGGCGGTCACCCGTTGCACGGCATCATGGATATGGGCGGAACCGGCGGACTGGTCACCTTCCACTGCCAGAAAGGCCTTGGTGACGGCGACGCTGATCTTGCTGGCATCGAAGGACACCAGAGTGCCATTACGTTTGATAACCTGAAGGGACTGGGTATCGGCTGGGGCCTGAGGTTCGGCGAGGGCGTGGGCAGACATGGGACTTCTCCTTTGAAACGCGTGGGTCTGGCCTTCGCGTTTTGGCAGGAGATTTTTGGGCCATGGAGTCCAGGGTCCTTCGACAAGCTCAGGACGAACGGGTGGAGGAGAGAACGACTAAGTCCTTTCCGTTCACCCTGAGCCTGTCGAAGGGTCGAAGGTCCCTGGATTCCGTGGCTGATAAAAAGCCTCGCTGCTCACCTTTTAAACGCGAAGGTGCAGTTCTCTGTCCATGGCAGGTCTTCGGACTCAGGGGCGTGAACCATTTGGTTCGGCCTTGCGGGCGACTTCCCGGCGGGTGCCAGTGTCGTGATGCCCGTTCGTTCCCCAATACCGCTGCGCGTCAGTTCCGGAGTTTCACCGGATTCCCGATACCCGTAGACTGATCAAGATTCAGTCACTATATCTGGTATGCAGCCAAGGACTTCAACACTATATACAGTAAATATTCGGCTAGCAAGGCACTAAACCTTATCTTGCGTGTCTATCCACAATACGATTATCCGGGAGTTTTTGTGATGCTTCGCTACCTGCTTTCCACATTATCAATTGCCCTGCTTCTCAGCCTTCCGGCTCAGGCGCAACAAGCCACAATACCGGCGTTTTCAGAACTGGAATCGCTGGGATCAGACTACGGGTGGGAGCCACTGATCTTTCCCAATATTGATCAGCACAGTCGCTATGAGCTGGTCACGGAGGACGACCAGCAGGTGGTGAAGGCCACCACCGGCGGCGGTGCCTCCGGGATGATTGCCCGGCTGGCGCTGGATCCCGGCGACAGCCTGATCCTGCGCTGGCGCTGGAAAGTTTCCAACGTTTTTGAGCAGGGTGATGCCCGGCGTAAGGATGGCGACGATTACCCTGCCCGCATCTACGTGGCGTTCCGCTTTGAACCGGACAAGGCCGGCTGGTTTGAGCGGGCAAAGCGGCGCACGGTGTCTGCCCTGTTCGGTGAGGAGTTGCCCGGCAATGCCCTCAACTATATCTGGGCCAACCGGTTGCCAGAGGGTGAATTGGTGCCCAATCCCTACACCGACCATACCATGATGCTGGCGGTCAGTTCGGGCCAGGAACAGGTGGGTGAGTGGGTAACCATTGAACGGGATATCGTGGCGGATTATCGGCGGGCGTTTGGTGCGGAGCCGCCGGCACTGGTAGGCATTGCCATCATGTCGGATTCCGACAACACCGGCGAATCCGCCACCGCCTGGTATGGGGATATCACGCTGAGCAGGAACTGATCGTCAGACCAGTGAAAGGTCAGGCACTATAGCGGAAAGCCCTCCATTAACCGGTGGTCGTCAAGTTTCGGCAGCGGCTCCAGCTGACCTTTCTCTGCCAGGCTCTGCCAGGCGTCATCAAACGCCTGCCGCCAGCGGCTTGCGTCACCACCGGCGATCGAAAACAGCCAGGCCGCCTCGCGGACCCACATGGGCACGTACAGAACATCGTCAACAGGATTGAGTTTCAGGGCTTCCAGCATGGGCTCCCGGTAACCCAGCACATAGTCACCCCGATCCCGCTTCAGCATCTCCACGGCGGTGTTGTGATTGACCGTGCCCGTGCTGCGATAGTCTTCGGCTTCGTCGAGAAACCGGGCCAGGCCCGCGTAGTTGTAACCGGTTATCCGGATCAACAGGCGTTGCTTCAGGTCCTCAAAATGCTCCGGCCCCGGTACATGACTGCGGTGCCAGACGCCGTACTCCACCCGCAAGGGACGGCTCCGACTCTCCAGCACAGAATCGGCCACGGCCGGATTGTTGGCAAATCCCTGCCACAGGTCGATAGCTCCGATTTCCAGAAAATAGTAAACCCGGGCGGTGGGCAGGTGCAGGAATTCAAGTCTGTAACCGGCCTCGGTGGCAACCTGTCTGGTGAGCTCGACAAAAAGTCCGGCAGGCTCTCCGTTGGCGTCGCGAAACTGATAGGGGGGAAAGTCCACGTAACCCACGGTCAGCACTCGGTGCTGAGCATGGGCACAACAGGAAATCATCAATATCCCTATAAAAAGCAGGTATCTGGCCATTCAACGTCCCTATTCTGTCAGCCACTTGTCACAGATCGACCAGCCCTATTATAGACGCCTCAGAGAATACCTGTAGCAGGCCGTTTTACCGGCCTGCTCCGAGTCTCTATAAAGGGAAAACAACGGCTAACAAACCCACCACTGACATAACCACCGTGTAGGGAAACGCCATCACCACCATGCGGCCGTAGGAAAGCCGGACCAGGGGCGCGATGGCCGATGTCAGCAGGAACAGGAACGCCGCCTGTCCATTGGGGGTGGCCACGCTGGGAAGGTTGGTACCGGTATTGATGGATACCGCCAGGTTCTCAAAATGCGCCTGGGTAATCACACCGGCGTCCAGGGCCTGGCGGATTTCGCTTATGTAGATGGTAGCGACGAAGACGTTATCGCTGATCATGGAAAGCAGACCATTGGCGATAAAGAACATGGCCGGCTGCTGATCCATCGGCAGCGTCAGCACAAAATCGATAATGGGCTTGAACAGGTGCTGCTCATGAATCACCGCCACGATGGCAAAGAACACCACCAGCAGTGAGGTAAACGGCAGGGATTCCTGAAACGCCTTGCCGATCTGGTGCTCATCGGTCACTCCGGTGAACGAGGTAATCAGAATGATCACCAGCAGTCCGATCAGACCCACCTCCGCCAGGTGAAAGGCCAGACCAATCACCAGAATACCGGCGGCTATCGCCTGAATCCATAACGCCGCCTGATCCGCTTTAGTGCGTTTTTTGCGCTCGTTATCCGCGAATTCTTCCAGAACCTGGCGCACCGGCTTCGGCAAACGGGCACCGTAGCCAAACCAGCGGCGCTTCTCCAGAATCCAGCACATGGTCAGGCCTGCCAGCAGCACCGGTATGCTGACGTGCATCATCGCCAGGAAGAATTCGGCAAAATCCCAGCCCACGGTTTTCGCAATCAGCAGGTTCTGGGGCTCTCCTACCATGGTGCAGACGCCACCAAGTGCCGTACCAATGGCTCCGTGCATCAGCAGGCTACGCAAAAAGGCGCGGAACTCCTCCAGATCTTCGCGATGCAGCTCAATCACGCTGTCGTCGCTACCTGCGTTGTGGTCGCCGTGATGGTAACCCTTGCCGGACGCCACCTTGTGGTACACCGAGAAAAAGCCCACTGCCACACTGATGATAACCGCGGTTACCGTCAGGGCATCCAGGAACGCCGACAGCAGTGCCGCCGCCGCACAGAACAGAAGCGAGAGCGCAGACTTGGAACGAACGCCCACCAGAATCTGGGTAAAGGTCACCAGCAGCAGTTCTTTCATGAAATAGATGCCTGCCACCATGAACATCAGCAGCAGAATCACCGGAAAGTTGATGAGCAGTTCGTGGTAGACCGCTTCCGGCGAGGTCATGCCAATCAGCAGGGCCTCCACCGCCAGCAGTCCCCCGGGTAACAGCGGGTAACACTTCAGGGCCATGGCCAGGGTAAAAATGAACTGAGCCACCAGAACCCAGCCTGCCAGCGCAGGGCCGAAGATCCAGACAATGATCGGATTAATGATCAGGAACAGCAAAATCAGCTGTTTATACCAGCGGGGAGCGTTCCCCAGAAAGTTGGCGGCGAAACCGCCCATAACGGTGGAGGGCATCTTCAGGTTTTCACTTGTCAGGGTAAAGAGCGGGTGCGAGAAAGCGGGCGGATTTTACCAGAATTCTGGCGTAACACCCTGCTGACTACTCATTTTTTGATCGGCGTCATGTTGTCGCACCAGTTTGGGGGATGCGCACCAAAATGGCGCAGCCTAACGCACCGATAACTGACCCGGAATCCCCAGGAACGATAGGAAACAGCAGGTTAGAGGTGCTGGCATGGCTCTTGTAAGGGTAAACGCCGTAAGCACGCAGCGAGAAGTCGGTTACTGAAACCACCATCAAAGCGCGACAATCTGACAAATGGTCAACTAGGGTTCCGGTCTGCCAACAAACCAATGCAGACGACTGGTCCGAGAGTTGACGGCCTTTTCCAAGGCTACACGGCGGGACAAAAGCCCGGGAGACTCGTTCAGTTACTGACGCCTCTCGTTATTTTGAAAACCCAGCCAAGAGGAAAAGGTCATGTTGCAGTCTGCGACTCCCCTCTACGAAGATCTGATTCCCGGCGGATCTCACTGGTCCTTTATCATGCGCCGCGGCCATGTGCTGCGCATGATCGATGAAACCGGTGGGGGCAGCGTCGGCATGCTGATGTACAATCCCGAGAATCCGCTTGAACGCTACAACATGCCGGACACCCTCAAGAATCAGCACACCTTCAGGCTCACCCGTGGCCATGTGCTGCTTTCCGACATGGGCCGAGTGTTTGCCTCCATCATTGGCGACGACCTGGGCTGGCACGATACCGTCAGCGGCACCAGCAACGCGACGTTGGTGGAAACGCGCTGGGGCAGAAAGACCTATCAGGACGCCCACAATCACTATCATCGCAACGGCTTTACCAGCTTCCTCAACGAACTGGCCAAGTACGGTCTGGGCAAGAAAGACCTGACCGCCAATCTGAACTGGTTCAGCAAGGTGCAGACCGATGACGACGGCAACATGGCGTTTGTCAGCGATCACTCCCACGCCGGCGCCACCGTAGATCTGCGCTTCGAGATGGACACCATCGTGGTGCTGCACACCTGCCCGCACCCGCTGAATCCGGCCAAAGACTACCCCTCTCATCCCGTGCGTTATCAGCTCTTCAAGGCGGCCCCGGTAACCGATGCCGACCTGTGCAAGACCTCGTCACCGGAGGCCACCCGCGCCTTCGCCAATAACGCCCTGTATCACATGATGCAGTAACAGGAGGCCGGATATGATCAGGCAAAGCACCTTGAATGCAGACCAGGCCAGCTTCCGTGAAACCGTGCTGGCCGGTGACTATTTTCTGAAAGTGGTGAAGGCCGGCGAGACCGTCCGCATTCTGGACCTGGAGGGCAACCAGGCCGCCGACACTCTTTTCTACAACGCTCACAATCCGACCGAGCGCTACAGCGCGGTGGACACCATTCGCGAGCAGGGCAACGTCTACCTGACCGCCGGCTCCAAGCTGATATCCAGCGAAGGCAATGTGATGCTGGAGATCACCGCCGACACCTGCGGTCGCCACGACACCCTGGGCGGCGCCTGTGCCGCGGAGAGCAACACCACCCGCTACGCCCTTGAGAAAAAATGCATGCACGCCTGCCGCGACAGCTGGCTGATTGCGGTCACCGAACATGAGGAGCTGGGACTGAGCAAGCGGGACATCACCCACAACATCAATTTTTTCATGAACGTACCGGTAACCGCCGAAGGTGGCCTGACCTTTGCCGACGGCATTTCCGACGCCGGCAAATACGTGGAGCTGAAAGCGGCCATGGATGTGCTGGTGATGATTTCCAACTGCCCGCAGCTGAACAATCCCTGCAACGCCTACAACCCGACATCGATCGAGGTGCTGGTATGGAGCTGAACCAGGCAAGCCATCGAACAGGAAGCCAGCCCCTGACCAAGGTGCTGATCGCCAACCGGGGCGCCATCGCCTGCCGGGTCATCCGCACCCTGCGGGCAATGGGGATCACCTCGGTGGCGGTCTACGCCGAGGCAGACGCCGACTCCCTGCATGTACGTCAGGCCGACGAAACCTGGTCCCTGGGCGATGGCCCCGCGTCCGCAACCTACCTGGATCAAGATCGTCTGTTCCGGATCATCCGCGAGAGCGGTGCCCAGGCGATTCACCCGGGGTATGGTTTTCTCAGCGAGAACGCCGACTTCGCCCGCCGCTGTGAAGCCGAGGGCGTGGTGTTTCTGGGACCCACGCCAGAGCAGATGGAAGACTTCGGCCTCAAACACACCGCCCGCGATCTGGCGGAACAGGCCGGGGTGCCCATGCTGCCGGGTACCGGTCTGCTGACCGGTCTGGACCAGGCGTTGGAAGAAGCGGAGCGCATCGGCTACCCGGTGATGCTAAAAAGCACCGCCGGTGGTGGTGGCATCGGCATGTCCCGCTGTTTCGGGCCGGAGGATCTGCGCAAGAGCTTTGATTCGGTGCAGCGACTGAGCCAGAACAACTTCAGCAACAGCGGCGTGTTCCTGGAAAAGTTTGTGGAATACGCCCGCCATATCGAAGTGCAGCTGTTTGGCGACGGTCAGGGCGCGGTGGTGGCGCTGGGTGAGCGGGATTGCTCTGCCCAGCGCCGTAACCAGAAGGTGATCGAGGAAGCCCCGGCTCCGGGCCTGACCGACGAGGTTCGCCGCCAGATGCACGCCACCGCCCGCCAACTGGGCGAGAGCATCGCCTACCGCAGCGCCGGCACGGTGGAGTTTATCTACGACCCGGACACCACTGAGTTCTACTTTCTGGAAGTAAACACCCGCTTACAGGTCGAGCACGGTGTAACCGAGCAGGTCTACGACGTCGATATCGTGCGCTGGATGGTGGAGCTGGGGGCCGGCACCCTCACCAATCTGAATGAGCAGGCCAGCCAACTGGTACCGAAAGGCCACGCCATTCAGGCACGGATTTACG
Source organism: uncultured Marinobacter sp. (assembly GCF_963974375.1). Classification (GTDB taxonomy): domain Bacteria; phylum Pseudomonadota; class Gammaproteobacteria; order Pseudomonadales; family Oleiphilaceae; genus Marinobacter. The sequence goes on along the minus strand of NZ_CAXBDN010000048.1, from coordinate 12,958 downwards.
CGGAAGATCCCAACAAGGACTTCCAGCCCGGTGCCGGTCTGCTGACCAGTGTGTCCTGGCCCGAATCAAATAGTCTGCGTATCGACACCTGGATACAGCCGGGCACCGAGGTGTCGCCGCTGTACGATCCCATGCTGGCCAAGGTGATCGTTCACGAGGCCGACCGGGAAAGCGCCCGCCAGCGGCTGATGCAGGCATTGGATGACAGCCAGCTGTACGGCATCGAAACCAACCGCCAGTACGTGCGCCAGGTGCTGGAAGACCAGCGCTTTGTCGAAGGCCGGCTGTTCACCCGCACCCTGAACGAATTTCACTACCAGCCGGACACCGTGGATGTGATCACCGGCGGCACCATGACCACCATTCAGGATTACCCCGGCCGGATTGGCTACTGGGAAGTGGGCGTGCCGCCCTCCGGTCCCTTCGACAGCTACTCGTTCCGCCTGGGTAACCGCTTGCTGGACAATGTCGAGGGCGCCCCCGGACTGGAAATCACCCTCAAAGGCCCAACCCTCAGTTTTAACCGGGCTACCCAGATTGCCCTGACAGGCGCCCCCATCGAGGCCACCCTGAACGACGTACCCGTGCCTTTCTGGGAAGTAATCGACGTCCCGGCCGGTGCCATCCTGAAGCTGGGCGCCACCACCGGGGCCGGCGCCCGGGCCCATGTGCTGTTCCGGGGCGGCCTCAGCTGCCCGCACTACCTGAATTCCTGCAGCACTTTCACCCTGGGCCAGTTCGGCGGTCACTGTGGCCGCGCCATTCGTGCCGGTGATGTGCTGGCGCTCACCGATGTACCAGCAGCGCCCCCGCGCCGTCTGCCTGAGGACCTGAAGCCGACCATCGGCAAGACCTGGAAACTCCATGTCACCTATGGACCTCACGGAGCGCCGGATTACTTCACCGAACACGACATCGAAACCTTCTTTGCCAGCCAGTGGGAGATTCACTACAACTCCAGCCGCACCGGTGTGCGCCTGATCGGCCCGAAACCGGAATGGGCCCGCAGCGACGGCGGCGAAGCCGGCATGCACCCTTCCAACATTCACGACAATGCCTACGCCGTGGGTACCGTGGATTTCACCGGCGACATGCCGGTCATCCTGGGCCCGGACGGCCCCAGCCTCGGGGGCTTTGTCTGCCCGGTGACGGTGATCAGCGCCGATCTGTGGAAACTGGGCCAGCTCAAGGCCGGCGACAAGGTGCAGTTTGTACCGGTGTGCCAGAACCAGGCCGTAGCCCTGCGGGAAGCCCTGGAAGAATCCGTGGCAACCCTGACTGCGGCCCGCGTCAGCATTCATCCGATTCAGCCCACATCGCCGCTGCTGGCGGAACTGGGCACGGACCAGCACGAAACCGGGGTGGTGTACCGGGCCGCCGGCGACAATTATGTGCTGGTGGAATACGGCCCCATGGAGCTGGATATCCGTCTGCGTTTTCGCGCCCATGCCCTGATGCTGTGGCTCCGTGACCAGGCTCACCCCGCCATTCTGGAGCTGACTCCCGGTATCCGCTCGCTGCAGGTGCATTACGACAGCCAGCACCTGAACCAGCAGACGTTGCTGGACCTGCTGATCGGCGCCGAGAAGGAGCTGGAACAGCAGCCGGAGTGGGATGTGCCGGCCCGTATCGTCCACCTGCCCCTGTCCTGGGACGACGAGGCCTGCCAGACCGCCATTGCCAAATACATGCAGTCGGTGCGCAAGGATGCCCCCTGGTGTCCCAGCAACCTGGAATTTATCCGTCGCATCAACGGTCTCGACAGCATCGAGGTGGTCAAGAAAACCGTTTTCGACGCCAGCTATCTGGTGATGGGGCTGGGGGATGTGTACCTGGGGGCTCCGGTGGCCACCCCGCTGGACCCGCGCCACCGCCTGGTGACCACCAAGTACAACCCGGCCCGGACCTGGACTGCGGAAAACTCCGTGGGCATCGGCGGTGCCTATCTGTGCATCTACGGCATGGAAGGCCCCGGCGGCTACCAGTTTGTGGGCCGCACCCTGCAGATGTGGAACCGCTACCGCACCACCGAGGTGTTCGAGGATGGCAAGCCCTGGCTGCTGAGGTTCTTTGATCAGGTGCGATTCTACGAAGTCAGCGCCGACGAGCTGAAGCAGATCCGCCGCGATTTCCCCAATGGCGACTACCCCATTCGCGTTGAGGAGACCCGCTTCAACCTGAAGGATTACGAACAGTTTCTGGCGGACCACCAGAGCGAGATCGAGGGCTTCACCGGCCAGCGCCAGCAGGCGTTCGATGAGGAGCTGCAGCGCTGGATCGAGTCCGGCCAGATCAACTTCAGCGCCGAGGCGCCCATGGAAGATCTCGGCGAGGACGATATCGCCAACCTGCCCGCCGGCCAGCATGCGGTTGAAAGCCATGTGGCCGGCAACCTCTGGGAGTGCCTGGTAAAGCCCGGCGACACCATTGAGGCCCAGCGTCCGGTGGCGGTGGTGGAGTCCATGAAGATGGAAATAGAGCTGCTCAGCCCGGTCAGCGGGCGGGTGGTGGAAGTCCGCCGCGAGGCCGGCCAGGCGGTGTCACCGGGCACGCCGGTGGTGATCGTGGAAGAACAGGTCGATTGAACCCAACAATATCATCAGCATCGGGCCACGCCCGGGGAGAGCAACATGAAAACACGTGAACTGAGCAAGCGATTGGGAGCCCTTGTGGGCGCCGGCCTGTTGGCCACCAGCCTGTCCTTCAGTGCCAGCGCACAGGAGCGGGATTCCTTCAGCATCGCCTGGAGTATCTACGTGGGCTGGATGCCCTGGCAGTACGCCGATGACAGCGGCATCATGAAAAAGTGGGCCGACAAGTACGACATCGAAGTGGACGTGGTGCAGATCAACGACTACATCGAATCCATCAACCAGTTCACCGCCGGTCAGTTCGATGCGGTGGTGGCCACCAGCATGGACAGCCTCTCGATTCCGGCCGCCTCCGGCGTTGACAGCACCGCGCTGATCGTCGGTGACTACTCCGATGGCAACGATGGCGTGGTGTCCAAGGACGCCGCAACCCTTGCCGATCTCAAAGGCACCACCGTACACCTGGTGGAACTGTCGGTATCCCACTACCTGCTGGTGCGGGCCCTGGACAGCGTCGGCCTGGAAGAACGGGACATCAACGTGGTGAACATCTCTGATGCGGACCTGGTGTCTGCGTTCCAGACCGACGACGTGCGCACCGTGGCCACCTGGAATCCGCTGCTGAGCGAGATCGAAGCCTTTCCCGACGTCACCAAACTGTTTGATTCCAGCGAGATTCCTGGCCATATCAAGGATCTGGCGGTGGTCAACACCGAGGTGCTGGAGCAGAACCCCAACTTCGGTAAAGCCCTGGTGGGCGCCTGGTACGAGGTCATGAGCATCATCCAGTCCGACACCGAGGAAGGCCGCGAGGCCCGGGCCACCCTGGGCGAGAACTCCGGTACCGACCTGGCCGGCTACGAAGCCCAGCTGGCCGCCACCCGGATGTTCTATGAGCCCTCCAGCGCCGTTGAGTTCATCAACAGCGATCAGGCCCGGGACGCTATGGACGCGGTGCGTCAGTTCTCCTTCGAAAAGGGCCTGCTGGGGCAGGGCGCCATGAGCCCGGACTTTGTCGGCATCGAGTTCCCGGACGGCTCCATCATGGGTGATGAAGGCAACGTGAAGTTCCGCTTCGACGACAGCTTCATGCAGATGGCGGCCGACGGCGAGCTTTGAACTGGCCGATACCCCTTTGCCCGGGACTCGAAGGAAGGTCGGATCCCGGCGATTTCATGGCCGTAATGCCTGACCACAGGAGTACCTCATGCGCTTGATCAACCGTCACCCGGGAGCCGTGTCAGCCGCCGTGCTGGGTCTGATTCCGTTCCTGCTGATCATTCTGGCGTACAGCATGGCCTCCCGGGAACGACTGGCCGAAAACCCCAACGACAAACTGCTGCCGGGTCTCGAGCAGATGGTGACGGCCATGGAGCGCATGGCCTTTCAGGAAGACCGCCGCAGCGGTGACTACCTGCTGTGGACCGACACCTTTGCCAGCCTGGAACGGCTAGGCATCGGCATTTCGGTAGCTGCGGTGCTGGCGCTGACCGTGGGCATTCTTAATGGCACTCTGCCCCTGGTCAGGGCCGGGCTGGCGCCGCTGGTGTCGGCGCTGTCGATGATTCCGCCACTGGCCATACTGCCGATCCTGTTTATTGTGTTTGGTCTGGGCGAGCTGTCCAAGGTGATGCTGATCGTTATCGGCACCGCCCCCATCATGATGCGGGATGTGGCCCAGCGGGTACGGGAGCTGCCCCAGGAGCAGTTCATCAAGATCCAGACCCTGGGTGCCAACACCTGGCAGATGGTGACCCGGATGGTGCTGCCCCAGGTATTACCACGGCTGATTGATTCAGTGCGCCTCAGCCTGGGTCCCGCCTGGCTGTTCCTGATTGCCGCCGAGGCCATTTCCTCCACCGAGGGGCTGGGCTACCGGATCTTCCTGGTGCGCAGGTTCCTGTCCATGGATGTGATCCTGCCCTACGTGCTGTGGATTACCCTGCTGGCCATCGTCATCGATCAGCTGCTGCGACTGGCCAACCGCCGGCTGTTCCCCTGGTATAACGCGGGAGGCAACTGATGAGCTTTATTACCGTCGACAAGCTGTGGAAAGAGTACGGCAAAACCGTGGTACTGGAGAACCTGTCGCTGACCGTGGAGCAGGGTGAATTCTGCACCCTGGTGGGCGCTTCCGGCTGCGGCAAATCCACCTTCCTGAAAATGCTGCTGGGCCAGGAACAGGCCACCCGGGGTGAACTGAAACTGGAGGGTGAGGCGTTCCCCCGGGAGCCGGACCGCAACCGGGGTATCGTATTCCAGCGCTACTCGGTATTCCCCCACCTCACCGTCCGTCAGAATGTGTTGATGGGTCTGGAGCTGGAACAGAAACCCCTGCTCGGCAAGCTGTTCGGCAAGGCCCGGCGTGAGGCCCTGACCCAGGTGGATGCCATGCTGGAATCGGTAGGCCTGGGCCATGCCATTCACAAGTGGCCCCACGAGTTATCCGGGGGTATGCAACAACGGCTGGCCATCGCCCAGTCGTTCATCATGAGACCCCGGGTGTTGTTGCTGGACGAGCCCTTCGGCGCCCTGGATCCGGGCATCCGCGGCGACATGCATGAGCTGATCCTGAAACTCTGGCGGGAAACCGGCACCACCATTTTCATGGTGACCCACGACCTGCAGGAGGGCTTCTACCTGGGCACCCGGCTGCTGGTGTTCGACAAGGTCCGTAACGACCCGCAACAGCCGGAAGCCTTCGGCGCCACCATCACTTACGACCTGCCGATCGGCCACACCGACCGCCAGGTTTACGAATCCATTGAAACCTCCGTGTCGCAAACGGCGCGGAACCTGTCAGCATGAGGCCACTGTGAAAACCACCACCATCAACCTCGATATTTCATCCCTGCGCAGCGCCTACCTCAGCGGCGAGCTGACGCCGGGCATGCTGGTGTCCCACCTGCTGGAGCGGGCCACCGAATTTGCCGATCACAACATCTGGATCCATCTGGCCAGCGAACAGGAGCTGGAACCCTATCTGGAGCGCCTGCAGCAAAGCGACCCCGTGGAGCTGCCCCTCTACGGCATTCCGTTTGCGGTGAAAGACAACATTGATGTGGCCGGCATGCCCACAACGGCCGCCTGTGAAGCCTACCGCTATCAGCCGCAGCAGCACGCCGCTGTGGTGGCCGCATTAATCGGGGCCGGTGCCATTCCCCTGGGCAAAGCCAATCTGGACCAGTTCGCCACCGGCCTGGTGGGCACCCGCTCGCCGGAACCCTGGGGCGCCTGCCGCAACAGTTTCGATCCGGATTATATTTCCGGCGGCTCCTCCGCCGGCTCTGCGGTGGCCGTAGCCCTGGGGCTGGTGAGCTTCTCCCTGGGTACCGACACCGCCGGCTCCGGCCGGGTGCCGGCGGCCTTCAACAACCTGGTCGGACTGAAACCCACTCTGGGACGTCTGAGTGTGCAGGGGGTGGTACCGGCCTGTCAGAGCCTGGATTGCGTCTCGATTTTTGCCCGCAGTGCCGACCAGGCCAGTGCCGTTCTGAGCGTTGCGGAGGCCAGCAATGGCTCCGATCCCTGGCAGCGGCCCGCGCCGGTGGGCCGCAAGCCGCTGCCGGAGCATTTCCGGTTCGGTGTGCCTAAATCCGATCAGTTGCAGTTTGACGGCAACGACGGTGCCAAGGCGCTGTTCGAGTCCTCGGTCCGCCAGCTGGAAAGCCTGGGTGGAACCGCGGTTGAAGTGGATTTTTCGCCCTTTATGGAAGCGGCCCGCCTGCTCTACGAAGGCCCCTGGGTAGCAGAGCGCTACCTGGCCACCAGTCCGCTGATCCGCGACAACCCGGAAGCACTGCTGGAGGTTACCCGGAGCATAATCAGCCAGGGCATCAATGGCAGCGCCACCGATGCCTTCGCTGCCCAATACCGGCTGAAGACCCTGAAGCACACGGCGGATCAGGTCTGGCAACAGGTGGATGTGATGGTGACGCCAACCACCCCCACCATCTACAGCCAGGCAGACATTGCCGCCGAACCGGTGGCCCGCAACTCCATGCTGGGCACCTACACCAATTTCATGAACCTGCTGGACTACAGCGCGGTAGCCGTGCCTTCCGGGTTTCTCGACAACGGCCTGCCCCTGGGCTGCACGCTGTTTGCCCCGGCCTTTCAGGATGAGGCGTTATTGAGCCTGGCGGCCCGGCTGCATCCACTGGCCACCCACACCGTGGGTGCCCTTGAAGACCCTCTGACAAGCCTGGCTGTGGACGCCAGCCCAGGCACCATCGACGTATTGGTGTGCGGCGCGCATCTGGAAGGCCTGCCCCTGAACCATCAGCTCACCAGCCGCAATGCCACCCTGGTGGAAGCTACTGAAACCGCTGCAGTCTACCGTATGTATCTGCTGGCCGGCAGGCCACCCATGCGCCCCGGCATGATCCGTGACACGAATCAGGGCATCGCCCTGCCGGTGGAGATCTGGCGGGTGCCGGCGGATCAGTTCGGCAGTTTTGTGGCAGGTATTCCGGCCCCCCTGGGTATTGGCAAGGTCGAACTGGCGGACGGTCGCTGGGTATCGGGTTTTATCTGCGAGCCAATTGGTCTGGAAGGCGCCCGGGACATTACCAGCCCTGAAGGCTGGCGGGGGTTTGTCGCATCACAATAAGCTTCTCGGCAGGCGCCGCAATCAGGCGGGTGCTGCTCGTCTGACCCGGGTATACCTGCGCATCACCCACACCGGGATCAGCGTCAGCACGAACACGCCCGCCAGTATCAGGAAGCTGTCCTGAAAGCCTTTCATGTAGGACTGGAAGTAGATGGCCTCCCGCAGAAAGGCCATGGAGGCATGCCCCAGCTGATCCGGGGTCAGACCCGCCGCCGGGGCCATGCTCTGGTAGCGGGTCAGTAATTCGGCGGTCATGGCGTTGCCGGCGGTCTGGGTATCGGTGATTACACGGGCATGTTCCATGGTCCGCCATTCAAGATTTACCGACAGCAGATTCACCCCGATGGCACCACCAATCTGCCGTGAAAAGTTGGCAGCACCGGACCCCTGACTGACCAATGTCATATCCAGTGCCCGCAGGGAACCGGTGCCGATAGCCGGCATGCCAAAACCCAGTCCGAGGCGACCAACGGTAACCCAGAACACAATCAGCCAGGGCAGCGTGTACACATCCATCAGGCCCAGCATATAGCTGGATATTGCCAGCAACGAGGTTCCAAGAGTAATCACGGCCGGCGCCGGATACCGGTCGGCCATGTAGCCCGCCACCGGAAAAATCAGCGCCATGACCAACCCGGCGGGCATCAGCAAGAGCCCGGCGGAGGTGGCTGTCAGGCCCTGAATCTGCTGCACGAACAACGGGATCAGATAGGTGGAACCAAACAGGCCCGCCCCAAAACAGAATCCAATAGCACAACCGGCAGCAAACCCGGGAATGGCGAACATGCGGATATTCAGCAAGGGATGACGGGTGGTCATCTGCCGCACGATGAAGGCAATGGCCATCATCAGGGCAAACAGGAAGATGCCGACGATGGTCATCGAACCCCAGCCCTGGCGCTGACCATTGGAAAGGCCCCACAACAGACTGACCAGAAACAGGCACAGGAACAGAAAACCGGGCCAGTCGAAGCGGGTCGCCACCTGGCCTTCATCCTTGCCGGGAGCAAAAAACACCGCAAAGCCAATGGCCATCAGGCAGGTGGGCAACGGCATGAAAAACACCGCCCGCCAGCTCAGCCAGTCCACCAGCACGCCGCCCACCGCCGGGCCGATGGCGGGGCCGAGGATCACGCCCAGGCCATAGATACCCATACCCAGACCACGCTGGCGCTCCGGAAACACCTGGAAAATGATGGTCATGGCCAACGGCTGGATGATCCCCGCCATGGCCCCCTGCAACACCCGGGACAGGATCACCAGGTCCTCGTGGGGGCTTATACCGCCCAGTACCGAGGCCAGCATGAACACCACCAGACAACCAATATAGGCGGTTTTCATTCCGAAGGTGTGCAGCGCCCAGGCGCTGACCAGCATGAATGCAGACATGGCCGCCAGAAAACCGGTGGACAGCCACTGGGCGTCGGTCTGGGCGATACCGAAATTACCCATGATGTCCGGAATGGCCACGTTTACAATGGTGGTGGCCAGGGTCATGGACAGGGTGCCCAGCATCACCGTGCAGGTGCCCAGCCATTTGTAGGCCGGGCCGTACTGGGTAAAGAGCTGCTCAGTCGTCGTCGGCATGGACACCCACCTCGACCATCAGCCCCGGACGCAGGCGCGGGTCTGGCTCGTCGAAGGTGATCCGGACCGGAATCCGCTGGGTGGTCTTGGTGAAGTTACCGCTGGGGTTGGGGCTGGGCAGCAAGGCGAACTCGCTGGTGGCGGCGGTGCCGATGCGCTCTACCCGGCCGCTGAAACGGGTGCCGGGGAAGGCATCCACACTGATTTTTACCGGCTGGCCCACCTGAATCTTTTCCAGCTGGGTTTCCTTGACGTTGGCCTCAATCCACAGCTGGCTTGGCTGGTACACCATCATCAGATTCTGGCCGGTCTGGATGTATTCGCCAGGTTCCACAAAGGTGCGGGCCACCACGCCATCAGCAGGGCTTTGAATACGGTGGTCGGTGATATCCAGCTGCAGGCGTTGCTGGCGGGCATCCACTTCTTTCAGACGAGCTTCCAGCGCTTCCAGATCCCGACCCAGCACCTGCTGATTCAGGGTCTGCGCTTCGGCTTCGTTCAGCGCGGCCCTGGCGGACGCCTGTTCCGCCTCACTACGCCGGAAATCCGCCCGGGCACTGTCCACCAGATACTGGGCATCCGCCAGCTGCTGACCGGAAATCAGGTTGTTGCGAGCCATGCCCTGCAAGCGATTGAGATCGGCTCGAGCCTTTTCCAGGGCCAGCTCGCTGCGCTGCAACTCAACCGCCGCGGTTTCCAGGGCCCGGCTGGCCGTAGCAATACGACTGGAATCCACGGCACGAGCCAGCTCCAGCTCCGCCTCCATTTTTGCCCGTTCGCCCGCCAGTGCGGCCCGACTGGCTTCCACCACCAACAGATCCTGACGGACCTGGGCACTGTCCAGCTCAAGTAATAACTGATCGGCGGACACAGGCTGCCCCTCGGTGACCGGCAGGGCAGTGATACGTCCCGGCAATCGCGAGGCCACGGAAATCATATCGGTTTTGATGCGGGCATCGACTACATGAACATGAGTCATGCGGTAGTGAACCCAGCGGCCACCCCAGAACAGGGTGGCCGCTGCAAGGATCACCACGATCAGTATCTTCGCAATCCTGCCGCTGGAACGACCTGGCAGGCGATCAGGGGTTGTGGCCATAAACGTCGTTGACCTTTGGAAAGTCGTTGTTGTTGCTGGTTCTGGTGCCGGACGATGTAACGCAGGCTAATGGATAGGCATCCATTTACGTTAGCAGAAATCCGAGGATTTTGAAACGATTCAGAAACCAGACGTCAACCAAGTCCAAGCCACCCCAGCGTCAACATCGCAACCACCAGATAACGGACCGCCTTGGCGATCGATACCAGCACCAGGAAAGACCAGAGCGGCTCCCGCATGATACCCGCCACCAGAGTGAGCGGATCACCCACCACCGGCGCCCAGCTCAGCAATAGACTCCAGCGCCCGTAACGGTGGTAGTGCAGCCGCCCTCGGGCCAGCTGCACCGGGCTCACTGGAAACCAGCGCCGGTTCTGAAACCGCTGCAGATACAGCCCCAGCCACCAGTTCACCAGGGAGCCCAGTACGTTACCCACCGTCGCCACCAGTAACAACAACCAGAGCAGGTAACGCTCACTCAGCAGCAGCCCCACCAATAAAGCTTCCGAGCCCCCCGGGAGCAGGGTAGCGGCGCCGAAGGCAACGAGGAACATGGAAAGATAGGCGGTCACAACGGGTAAACCTCAGGCCTGGGGTGTGCTCTGGCCCATCATCATACGGTATTCCTGGCAGCAAACCGCACCACAACACTGAACCCAGCGGACCGTAACAAACGCAAACCAGTTTCTAAACCTAAATGTAAATAGTTATTGTTGACAAAGAAGATAGCTTAACTTTAACATCCTCGTCATCTTTTCCTGCTTCTCACCGAGGTCCTACCATGCTGTCTTCCAGGCACGTATCTATCCATACCCGCAATTTCGCGGCCATACCAAGATTTCGTCGCGCCGCTCTGGCAATGGCTATCGCCATGCCAGCAGCCCTGGCTGCGCAACCGGTTGTTGAGTCTGAACGCCAGGCCAGAGTAAGCCAACTGCCTCAGCTCAACGTAGTCGGTGACGCTGAGGCCAACGTTTCCCGGCAGACCGGCGCAGTCTCTCTGGTCAGCAGCGATGACATGGAATCCATTCAGCCCCGCTCCACCGAGGAAGCCCTCAAGCGGGTACCCGGAATTCATATCAAGCCGGAAGAGGAATCCGCCATTGTCGCCAACATCGGCGTTCGGGGTATCAGCTCGGCAGACTACAAAACGCTGATTCTGGAGGACGGCGTGCCCGTGGCACCCGGACTGTTCGTCGGCAATGGCCGCTATTACAACCCCCGCATCCAGCGCATAGATAACATTGAGGTGCTAAAAGGCTCCTCCGCGCTGCGCTACGGTCCCGGTAATATTGGCGGTGTGATCAACTATCGCACCAAGGAACCTCAGGATGGCGTTGCCCTTGAGACCTCCATCGGGTCCTGGGACACCTACAAAACCACTCTGGAGCTGGGGGGCAGTTCACCCAGCCAGGACGGCATCTTCGGAGCGGTCATCAGCTGGGCCGACAGCGACGGCTTCATGGACAAGGGTTATGAAACCACCGATGCAATGATCAAGGCAGGCACGGCGATCGGGGAGGATCAGTGGATCGGTGTCAAGTTCGGCTATACCGAGAACGACGCCAACATTTCCTACCGGGGCCTGTTCCTTGACGAGTACCGCAGAGGCGCAGACGACAACCCTGCACCAGATGATTACTACCTGACCGGTCGTACTTCCTTTGATATCAACCATATCTGGACAGTCAACCGGGATCTGGAACTGGAAACCCTGGTGTACTGGAGTGAAATGTTCCGGGATTACTGGCGTTTCGGGGTAGATGGCGGAGCCTCCGCCGCTCAGGGCTCCTGGGTGTACACCGACAACGTCAACGGCAACAATCGTAACTTTGAGCGGTTCGGCGTCGAAAGTCGACTGACCGCCCGCAACAACCTGTTCAATGTTTCTGGTGAGGCAGAAATTGGCCTGCGCTATATGAACGAAGAGATGGTAGATCAGACCATACTTGCGGTTCGGGATAACCCCCGTACCCCGGATGTTGGCCGTGGCGGCCTCGGTCGTGACCGGGTGGATACTGCAGAAAGCTATGCGCTTTACGCCCAGAACCGTTTTGACCTGAGCCAGCGCTGGGCAGTCACCCCGGGTCTGCGGGTGGAGTATTACGAGCAGTCACGCAAGGACCGACAAGGTGGTGGCACAGCCAGTGCCAGCAACACCGAGGTGATGCCGGGTCTGGGCACCACCTTCCAGCTGAGCCCGGGAGCGCAGCTGTACGGTAGCGTCTACAAGGCGTTTTCACCGGCTCTGAACGGCGACGCCCTGGATGGATTGCAGGACCAGGATCTGGAGGCCGAGACCTCCGTCAATCTGGAGCTGGGTGTTCGCGGCCAGGCAGGTCGTGTGCGCTATGAGGCAACCGCGTTCCGGATGGATTTCAGCAACCAGATTATTCCGGCGAACAGCAACACCAACTTCCAGCGCACCAATGGTGGCGAAACCGTCCATCAGGGACTGGAAGGCTCCCTCGAAGTGGCGCTTGACGGTGGTTTCGATGCGTTCGGTAACGTGACCTGGGTGCCGGACGCCGAGTTCGATGGCGATCGTTTCGCGGCGGATGGCGTAACCGTAACCACTCCGGACGGAAATCGTATTCCTTACACCCCGGAATGGATTGCCAATGCCGGTGTCGGCTATGAGAACGGCGGCCTCCGCACCCAGCTGAGCGCCAACTACACCGGCTCCCAGTTTACCGACGTAGAGAACTCCGGTGATATCCAGGAGAACACCTCCGGCTTCTTTACCGGCAAGGTGGACTCCTACACCACGGTAGACTTCACCACCCGATATGCCGTTAATCGTCAGCTGGAGCTGTTCGGTTCCATCAAGAACCTGACCGATGAACGCTACATCGCCAGCCTGCGTCAGGGCATCTACGTGGGACCGGAAAGATCCTACGAAGCCGGTGTCCGCCTGCAGTTCTGATCATCCTGCTGACAGCGACGTCCAGGAACGGCCCCCCCAGGGGGCCGTTTTCCGGGTCACCCCAGATTCAACCCCACCAAAGGCTCCACCACCGGCCGGTCAACCAGCACCCGCCCATCCCGCACCGATGCCTTCACCGGCTT
>NZ_CAXBDN010000047.1:0-19940 GCF_963974375.1 uncultured Marinobacter sp. | reverse complement strand
AGCGACCGGACCTGACTGAAAAATCGTTCACCGACGACGGTTTCTTCCGCACCGGTGATCTGTTCATCATCCGCGAGCCGGACTTTGTGGGTTTCTACGACCGCAAGAAGGACATGGTGATCCGCGGGGGCTTCAATATCTCCAGCGTGGAAGTGGAAAACGCCGTGCAAGGCTTCCCGAAAGTGCTGGATGTGGCGGTGATTCCGGAGGCGGACGAGATTCTTGGCGAGCGAGTGTGCGTCTGCGTGGTGCCCCGCGATGAAAACGACGAGCCGACACTGGAGGAAATCAACGACTACCTCAAGAGTATCGGAATGAGCGTCTACAAGTTGCCGGAGAGGCTCAAGATCATTGATGCGATTCCGCGGAACCCGGTGGGCAAGATACTGAAGAAGGAATTGCGGGCTCTGTGATGAGCGAGGGGTGGCGTCCTTCGACGCTTCGACAGGCTCAGAGCTCAGGACGAACGGAAAGGGGTGTAATTACTCCGTTCACCCTGATCCTGAGCTTGACGAAGGATCGAAGGGTGGGATCACCGGGATTGAAGGGTGGGATCACATAGTTGGGAGGTCACGTCCTTCGACGGGGTTCAGGACGAACGGAAATATTGAGCAGGAACTGAGGGCGGACTTTGAAGCTCCGTTCACCCTGATCCTGAGCTTGACGAAGGATCGAAGGGTGGGATCACGTAGTTGGGAGGTCACGTCCTTCGACGTGGCTCAGGACGAACGGAAAGTAGTTCGAATACTGATCATCAACACATTGAGATATCCAGATGAAAACAGCCAGATCCGTAGAAATCCAGTCCTTCGGGGAACCGGAAGTCATGCATGTGGTTGAAAGGCCACTGCCAGCTCCGGGCCCCGGCGAGGTGCAGCTGGCCCAGACTGCCATCGGCATCAACTTCCTGGAAGTATCGCAACGCCAGGGCGGAGGTTATCCCTTGCCGCTGCCCACCGGACTGGGCTTCGAAGCGGCAGGTCGGGTAGAGGCTGTAGGGGAGGGCGTAACCGATTTTCAGGAAGGCGACCGGGTGGCCTACATTGCCGCTGGCGTGGGCGCCTACGCAGATCGCCGCAATGTGGCGGCGGACAAGCTGGTCCGGCTGCCGGACTCGATCAGCGATGAAACCGCTGCCGCCATGATGTTCAAGGGACTCACCGCCCAGTACCTGGTGCGCAAGACCCATGCGGTGAAAGCCGGTGACCTGTTGCTGGTCCATGCCGCCACCGGCGGCGTCGGCCAGATCCTGACCCGGTGGGCCACTGCATTGGGCGCAACCGTGATCGGCGCCACCACGTCGCCCGAGAAAATACCTGTGGCAGAAGCCGCCGGTTGCAAGGCGGTGATCGACATCAGTCAGCCAGACTGGCCCGAGGCTTTCCTCGCCGCCAGTGGTGGCCGCAAGGCGGATGTGGTTTACGATTCGGTAGGCAAGGACACCCTGCTCAAATCTCTGCAATGTGCTGCCCAGTTCGGGCTGGTGGTGGTTTACGGCGCCGCCTCAGGTCCGGCTCCGGCCATTGAGCCGATGCTGCTGAACCGCAGTGGTGGCCTGTTTCTGACCCAGCCTTCCCTGTTCCTGCACAACGCCAGTACTGACCTTTTCCGGGACAACGCAGCGGACTTGTTCGATGCCATCGACAAGGGTCATGTGACCGTGGATATAGCAGCCCGATACCCACTGGCAGATATCGCCGAAGCGCATCGGGCGTTTGAGTCGCGGAAGCTGGCCGGGGCGGTGGTAGTCACGCCGTAACGGCTTCAGGGCTGGCGCTGACCAGCCCGCTCAAGAGCCTCCTGCATCAGCCGCTCCAGTTCCGGCAAGCGATGTGCCGCCTTGCTGATGGCTTCAATATCCATGGGCTCCGAGCGGGCGATGTCACCCAGAGCGCTCCAGGCGTCGGCGCTGTTCTGGCAGGTGGTGGCGGCTTCGGCGAAGGCCGGGTCGCCGGTGACCGTGGCCACATCGTGGCAGAAACTGGCCTGCAGGCGGCGGAACATGCCGCCGCCGGTGCCGGCTTTTTCTACGAAGACGGGGATGGTTTTGACCGCGACGCCCAGCTCTTCCGGATCGAGCCGGTAGGGCCAGGTAATGATGTCGTCAGCAAAGGTTTGCACGCCCGCCACACCACTGGCGACCAGACTGCCGGCGGGCAGGGTGGAAACGTCAAACAGCAGTGCATCTTCACCGGCCAATACCTTTGCCGCTGAAGCCGCAGCATCCCGGGCGCAGGTGAGCAGATCCGGCAGCTGGTCCGGGAAACGCATCGGGTAGGTGGCGAAGCGGTTGGGGCCGGGGAAACCATTGGAACCGTGGGCCTTGCGGAAGGCCTCCATGGGGATTTCCTGAAATTCCTCACGATCGTTGTCCACGATCAGCACGGTGTTCTGGTCGTCGTCGTAACCGATAATCACCACGTCGTGGCGGGTGTTGGACAGACGCACCCTTAAATATGGCAGCTCGGCAATGTCGCACCAGACCATCACGGGCCGGCCGGCATCAATCTCGCCCTTTACCAGTGCCCAGGCTTCCACCGGGTCATCGGTCTGCTGACGGCGGGATTCAATGTTCAGCCGGCGGCAGAAATCCAGTTCCATATCCGCGTTCCGACCCACCAGATACATGGGCGGCGTCAGCCCCGGGTAGCGGGTGTACATAAAGGACAGGCCGCCGCCGAGTCCGAACACCAGGCCTTCACCGGGCAGACCATCGCCGGGCAGTCCATCCCAGCCCAGCCCGGCCCAGTGCAGCAGGTCCCGCAGAGCGCCGGATCCACAGTGGCCACCCAGTTGGTGAGGATAAGGCTCGATAATCACCCGGCTCATGAACGTTCACTCCACTGCTGACGAAGAACTTTCTTGTCCAGCTTACCGTAGGCGGTCACCGGCAGGCTGTCCACCAGGTGAATGGCCTTGGGTACCTTGTATTTGGACAGGCTGGCCTTGCAGTGAAGGATCAGCGCCGCCGTATCCGGCGCATTGCCGGGCTCAGGCACCACAAAGGCCGTCACCGCCTCGCCCCAGTCCGGATCTGGCAGGCCTACTACCGCCACCTGGCCGACGCCTTCGCAGGGCTGGAGTACGTTCTCGATTTCCGAGGTGTACACATTCATGCCGCCACTGATGATCATGTCGTTCTTGCGATCCAGCAGATACAGATAGCCGTCCGCATCCACCCGGCCGATATCGCCGGTATGAACCCAGCCGTTAACCAGAGTGCTGGCCGTCTTTTCAGGCAACTGGTGGTAGCCCAGCATGTTGTAGGGGGTCAGTGCCGTGACCTCACCGCTTTCCCCCACCGGGACCTCCTCGCCCTGATCATTCACGATCCTGACCCGGGACATGGTGGCGGGCTGGCCACAGCTGAGCAGACGCTCCGGAAAGTCGGGGTTGTGATCTTCCCGGCGCAACCGGGTTATGAAGTTGGGCGCCTCGGACTGGCCATACAGCTGCATGAACACCTGGCCGAAGGTGGCCAGCCCCTGCTGCAGCCGGTCAACGGTAATGGGCGCCGCGCCGTAGATCATGGAGCGCAAGGCACTGAGGTCCGGTGCCGGGCCATCATGGGCCTCCAGCCAGTCCAGCAGGCGATAGATCATGGTGGGTACCATGAAGGTCACCGTCACCCGGTCCTGACTGATGCGCCGGATCACCGTGGCCGGATCGAAGCCCGGTTCAATGAAATGATTCGCACCCTTGAGCAGGCCGGTTGCCAACAGCAGGCCTGCGGCATGGGGTAGCGGCGAGGTAAGCAACAGCCGCTCGTCGTCCTGAAGACACATTTCGGTGAGATGGGAGAGCAGATTCAGATAGAAATTCTGCTGGCTGTGCAACACCCCTTTGGGCTTGCCGGTGGTGCCGCCGGTATAGCCGATGAAGGCCAGGTGATGGGGCTGGACATCCACCTCGGTGTACTCGGGACGAGCGGAGCTGAGGAAGGCCTGCCAGGGAGTCATGCCTTCGGGGCGCTCCAGGGCTTCGCCCACCACGATTACCGTGTGTAATTGCGGCAGCTGGTCCCGCTTGCTGGCCAGCAACGGCACCCGGCGGGCATCCACGATGGCCACCTGCGCGCCTGCGTTCTCCAGAATATAAAGCACCTCGTCGTCACTGAGCATGTCGTTCAGGGGCACCTTGGTGGCGCCGGCCTGAATGATGCCCTGATCCGCCACTGCAAATTCCAGACAGTTGGCCATGGCAATGGCGACCGGCGTATCAGGTCTGACGCCTGCGTCAATCAGCCCGTTACCGGCACGGATAGCCTGTTGCAGAAGGTCCCGGTAAGTGAGTTCGGCGCCATGCATGGTAAGGGCACAGCGGTCGCCAAAACGGGCAAGGGCGCCGGTGTAGAGGGCTTTCAGGGTGAGCAGGCTGCTGGGTGTGGATGACGGCATCATGGTGACGGCAGGGTCCTGTTATTTTTGGTGATTTTCACCTTAACTGGCAGCGCTTTGCGGAGCATCGTCTGAATCGACGATGCTGGGTGGCCTGGCACTGGTTAGTGTTTGGGAGTGCTGCTGATTTTGGGGGCCGGGCGAGCCGATGGGTCTCTCCAAAATACGCTGTAAATACTTCCCTGTACGCTCGGGCTCCGCCATCCATGGCTACGCACGATTTTGGAGAGACCCATCGGCCCACCCGGTCGGACTTTGGTGCAAGACGCCAAAAAACAACGCATTTTGGAGAGACAATGAACGATCTGGATTTTACCGGTAAAACGGTTCTGGTAGTCGGCGGTTCCAGCGGCATCGGCAATGGTATTGCCCAGGCCTTTCAGGCCCGGGGTGCAGAGGTTCATGTCTGGGGGACCCGGGCGTCAGTGGAAGATTATGACCCGGAGGAAGGTTCAGACCTGACCGGGCTGCACTATTCGCAAGTGGATGTGGGGAATATGGACGCCATCGAGGCTCACCAGCCCGGCTTTGAAAGGCTGGACGTGCTGATCCAGTGTCAGGGCGTGGTGGTCTACAAGCGCGGTGAATTCGAGCGGAAAGGCTGGGATCACGTTATTAACGTGAACCTGAACAGCCTGCGCACCTGCGCCATGAAATTCCATGACATGCTGGCAGCCAGCCAGGGTTCCATGATCATCGTCAGCTCCACCGCCGCCTTCCACTCCACCAAAGGCAACCCCGCCTACAACGCCTCCAAAGCCGGCGCCGTGGCACTGGTTCGCACCCTCGGAGAAGCCTGGGCGCCGGAAGGTATTGCAGTGAACGGCATAGCGCCAGGGTTTGTGGCGACGAAGATGACCAAAGTCACCACCGATAACCCCAAGCGGCGGCAAATGGCGGAAAGCGCCATCCCCGTGGGCCGTATGGGTCTGCCTTCAGAAATGGCCGGTCCGGCACTGTTTCTGGCGTCTCCGCTGGCGTCATATATGCGGGGTCAGACATTGATTGTGGATGGTGGGCTTACGTTGTCCTGAAGGATGCACGGCCCTTCGTCCATGAGAGCTCAGGGTGCGCGGGCGCTCCTATATCCCGCTCACCCTGAGCCTGTCGAAGGGTGTTGCCCCCGGGACTAGTTCGCTGGAGCGAGTCGAGTTTCGGTAGTTGCGTCCTTCGACTGTTCGACAGGCTCACAGTCAGGACGAGCGGAGGGCGGTGGTTGTGTCCTTCGAAATGTTCACGGTCAGGGCGAACGAAAAGAGAATTTAATACCTAAGTCAGATCGGACGTGAGGTGGGGTGTTTTTTCTGTCGGAAAAAGGTGTCTGAGCGAAGCGAGTTCTTTTTCCAGAAGAAAAAATACACCGCCTCGCGGCCAGCCACCATGATTCCAAAAACTAATCTTTCGCTTATGCATTACGCGCCATCAATCCCCCATCCACTGGTATCACCGCACCCGTCAGGTAAGAGGACGCCGGCAGGCACAGGCTGACGGTTATCTGGGCCACTTCCTCCGGGGACCCATAGCGGCGCAGGGCCGTGCGTCGTCTGGCGAAGATCTGCTTGTGTTCCGGTTCCACAAACGCCGTCATGGCGGTGTCGATGGGGCCGGGGCAGATGCAGTTCACGGTGATGCCCTCGGGTCCCAGCTCCACGGCGAGGGCCCGGGTGAGGCCGGTGACGCCGGCTTTGGCGGCAGCGTAGGGACTGTTCTGGGCGGTGGCGCCGAGAGCTTCGGTGGACGCGATGTTCACAATACGGGGGTGGGCGGATTGTCGCAGAAACGGCAGGGCCGCCCGCACCAATTGTTGCTGGGCGGTGAGCAGTACTGCCAGACAGCTACTCCAGACAGCGTCGTACTGGTCGTCATCGATGGCCGAAAAGCCGGATATGCCGGCATTGTTGATCAGGATATCCAGGCCACCAAAGGCTTTGGCGACCTCGGCGGTGACCTGGCGAATGGCGGCGGGGTCGCTCACATCCAGATGCCAGGCCTGGGCCTGGTGGCCTGCGGCTGTCAGTTCATCGGCAACAGCCCGGGCGCCGTCGGCATCGTAATCGGTGACCGCAACCTGCGCGCCTTCGCTGGCAAAGACGGCGGCGGTTGCCCGCCCCATACCGCTGGCAGCGCCGGTAACCAGGACCCGGCTACCTTTCAGTGAGCGGCTTAGCTGTGTGATGGCAGTCATGGCTCAGGCCTCCGGGTCCCGGGGATTATCTTCGAGCCCGAATTTCTCCCGGGCCCGGCGTACCTGTTCTGATTTCAGATAATCCGGGAACATGCCTGCGGCCGGCTGCACATCCTTCAGGACTTCCCGTGCCACGGTAACCTTGTGGACTTCGGTGGGTCCGTCTGCCAGCGCCACATGGTAGGAATTGATGATCCATTCGGCAAAGGGCATGTCGTGGGAGATACCCAGGGAGCCGTGAATCTGCAAGGCCCGGGCGGAGATGTCGTGGAGCAGTTTGGGCATCACCGTTTTGACGGCGGCGATGTTCTTGCGGATCGACCGGCTGTCTTTGGTCTGATCCATCAGCCAGGCGGTTTCCAGTACCAGCAGGCGGAACTGGCGCAGCTCCACCCAGGAATCCGCAATTTTTTCCTGCACCATCTGTTTCTTGGCCAGTTGCTCACCCTTGGTGAAGCGTGACACCGCCCGCTCGCACATCATATCGAAAGCCCGGGTGGCCTGGGCCAGGGTGCGCATGGCGTGATGCATGCGGCCGCCGCCGAGACGAACCTGAGCCACCACGAAGGCATCGCCCTGTTCCCCCAGCATGCTGTCCAGCGGTACCCGGGCATTGGTCCAGCGCAGGTGGGCGTGGGTTTCGTCCGGCTCGCCGTAGAAGCCGTAATTGCGCACGATCTCGATGCCCGGGGTGTTGGCGGGAACGATGAACATGGACATCCGACGATAGGGCGCGGCATCCGGATCGGTGACGGCCATGACGATGAAGAAGCTGGCAAAGCGGGCGTTGGAGGCGAACCATTTCTCGCCATTGATGACCCAGCTGTCGCCGTCCCGTTCTGCCCGGGCTTCCAGTACCAGTGGATCGGCGCCGCCCTGGGGTTCGGTCATGGTGAAGCAGGACACGATGTCGTTGGCCAGCAGGGGCTCAAGGTAGTTCTTTTTCTGTTCCGGGGTGCCGTAATGGGCGAGGATTTCGGCGTTGCCGGTGTCCGGGGCCTGGCAGCCGAATACGATGGGGCCGAAACGGGAGCGGCCGAACTTCTCGTTCATCAGGGCCAGCTTGAGCTGGCCGTAGCCTTTGCCGCCCAGCTCTGGTCCGAGATGACAGGCCCACAGGCCTCGTTCCTGCACTTGCTTCTGCAGGGGGCGGACCAGCTTTACGAAGTCCGGGTCGTGAATATTCCACTGGCTGCCCAGGATATGGTCCAGGGGTTCGATTTGCTCACGGACAAACTGATCGATCCAGTCCAGTTGTTGCTGGAATTCCGGGTCTGTTTCAAAGTTCCACATGGTGTTGCCCTCACGAAAATCACTCGGTCTACCAAATGCTTCGGATGCCACAGTCTGGCTTCGGAGCATGTCAGGCAAGAGGGAGGGCCTTACCAAAATACGCTGTAAATACATCCCTGTACGCTCGGGCTCCGCCATCCATGGCTCCGCACGATTTTGGCATGGCCTGTCCGACTGCCTCGGCGTAGCTTAGTAATTGACCTTCCTGTGCAAAAATGCAGAACAACTCTGCGCCTCACTCAATTGTAACCGCTAAAAACGCACTGCTACTATCAGGGAAGCGCAAAATTGCCTCATTAACGACAGGCCGGATGCCAAAAAGGGAAACAACAATGACTGATAACCGTGTGCCTACCGTCAAGCTGCTGATCAACGGCGAGTTTGTTGAATCGAAAACCAACGAATGGCGAGATATCATTAATCCCGCCACCCAGGAAGTTCTGGCCCGGGTGCCCTTTGCCACCGCCGACGAAGTCAATGCAGCCGTCGCCTCCGCCCAGGATGCCTTCAAAACCTGGCGCAAAACCCCCATCGGCGTCCGCGCCCGGATCTTCCTCAAGTACCAGCAGCTGATCCGCGAAAACATGCAGGAGCTGGCGGCCCTGCTGACTGCGGAACAGGGCAAGACCCTGGCGGATGCGGAAGGGGATGTGTTCCGTGGTCTGGAAGTGGTGGAACACGCCTCCGCCATTGGCAACCTGCAGATGGGCGAACTGGCCAACAACGTGGCCAACGATGTGGACACTTACACTCTGCTGCAACCCCTGGGTGTCTGCGCCGGCATCACGCCCTTCAACTTCCCGGCGATGATTCCACTGTGGATGTTCCCCATGGCCATCGCCACCGGTAACACCTTTGTGCTCAAGCCTTCCGAGCAGGACCCCATGGTCACCATGCGCCTGGTAGAGCTGGCGCTGGAAGCCGGTATTCCCAAGGGCGTGCTGAACGTGGTCCACGGCGGCCCGGATGTGGTGAACGGCATCTGTGATCACCCGGACATCAAGGCGGTCTCTTTTGTGGGTTCCACGCCGGTTGGCACCCACGTTTACAACCGCGCCTCCCAGGCCGGCAAGCGGGTGCAGTGCATGATGGGCGCCAAGAACCATGGTGTGGTCATGCCGGACGCCAACAAGGAACAGACCCTGAACAATCTGGTGGGTGCCTGTTTCGGTGCAGCGGGGCAACGCTGCATGGCGCTGTCGGTGGTGGTATTGGTGGGTGAGGCCCGTAACTGGCTGCCGGAACTGGCCCGTCGTGCCCAGCTGCTGAAAGTCAGTGCCGGCGTTGAGCCAGGTACCGATGTGGGACCCCTGATCAACCGTCGGGCCCTGGAACGGGTCAATGGTCTGATTCAGCAAGGGGTTGATGAGGGCGCCGAACTGGTCCTCGATGGTCGTAACCCCCAGGTGGACGGCTATGAAAACGGCAACTTCGTGGGGCCAACCCTGTTTGCCGGGGTTACCACGGACATGGCCATCTACAAGGAAGAGATTTTCGGCCCGGTGCTGTGTGTGATGCAGGCAGACAACCTGGATGAGGCCATCGACATCGTCAACGCCAACCCCCACGGCAACGGCACCGCGATTTTCACCCGCTCCGGCGGCGCGGCCCATCGTTTCCAGGAACTGATCGATGTGGGTCAGGTGGGCGTCAACGTGCCTATTCCGGTGCCGGTACCGCTGTTCTCCTTCAGTGGCTCCCGTGGTTCCAAACTGGGTGATCTTGGCCCTTACGGCAAGCAGGTTATCCAGTTCTACACCCAGACCAAGACGGTGACCTCCCGCTGGTTTGATGAAGACGAAGTCGGGTCCGTCAACACCACCATCACCCTGAAATAAGCGGAGGCTGAACCATGGCGTATGAAACACTGTTAACCGAGAAAAAAGGCCGGGTCGGGATCATTACCCTGAACCGCCCCAAGGCGCTCAATGCTCTCAACAGCCAGCTGATTCAGGAGCTGAACCTGGCCCTGGATGCGTTCGAGCAGGATGCGGATGTGGGCTGCATGGTGCTGACCGGCTCCGATAAAGCTTTCGCCGCCGGTGCGGACATCAAGGAGATGTCGTCACTGGAATACCCCCAGACCTACATGGAGGATTTCTTTGCACCGGCGGATCGCATCGCCACCCGCCGCAAGCCTCTGATTGCTGCGGTAGCCGGTTATGCCCTCGGCGGTGGCTGTGAGCTGGCGCTGATGTGCGACTTTATCTACGCCGGCGACAACGCCAGCTTCGGTCAGCCGGAAATCAACCTGGGTGTATTGCCGGGCATTGGTGGCACCCAGCGCCTGACCCGTGCCATTGGCAAGGCCAAGGCCATGGAGATGTGCCTGACCGGCCGCATGATGGCTGCCGATGAAGCCGAGCGTGCCGGCCTGGTGGCCCGGGTGATTCCGGTGGCAGAACTGCTGGAAGAAACCCTGAAAGCGGCGGCCACCATTGCCGAGAAGTCCCTGCCCAGCGCCATGATGACCAAGGAAAGCATCAACCGGGTGTTTGAAGGTAGCCTCAGTGAAGGCGTGCGGTTCGAACGGCGGATTTTCCACGCCATCTTTGCCACCAACGATCAGAAGGAAGGCATGGGGGCATTCGTTGAGAAGCGGGCGCCCGATTTCAAACATCGCTGATGCGGCTCGCATAGGTAGAGTATCAAGTAAGCGGGTAGGCCTTGCCAAAATACGCTGTAAATACATCCATGTACGCTCGGCTCCGCCATCCATGGCTCCGAACGATTTTGGCAAGGCCTACCCGCTTACTTTCGCACGAACGAGTAGAACGATAACAAGAGGCAATCATCATGCGTATCGGATTTATCGGACTGGGCAACATGGGCGGCCCCATGGCCCGCAACCTGCTGAAGGCAGGTCACGAACTGACGGTATTCGATCTGTCAGAGACCGCAGTCGCGGCTGCGGTCAAGGCCGGTGCCAGCAAGGCGAACAGTGTCGCGGAACTGGCCAGTGGTGATCGGGAACTGATCATCACCATGCTGCCAGCGGCACAGCACGTAAAAGGCGTGTATCTGGGAGACAACGGCCTGCTGGCTTCGGTGGCAGCCGGGGTGCATCTGATCGACAGCTCTACCATTGATCCCATGTCGGCCCGTGAAGTGGCCAAGGCGGCGGCAGAACACGGCAATCCCATGCTGGATGCGCCGGTGTCCGGTGGTACCGGCGGCGCCGAGGCCGGTACCCTGACCTTTATGGTGGGGGGCGAGCCGGACGAGTTCGAGTTTGCCCGTCCGGTTCTGGAAACCATGGGCAAGAACATCGTCCACTGCGGTCCTGCCGGTAATGGCCAGGTGGCGAAAGTGGCCAACAACATGCTGCTGGGTATCTCCATGATCGGCGCCGCCGAGGCCATGAGCCTGGGGGTCTCTCTGGGCATGGACCCGAAGGTACTGGCAGGAGTGATCAACACCTCCAGTGGCCGCTGCTGGAGCACCGACACCTACAACCCCTATCCGGGTGTGATTGATGGCGTGCCATCCAGTCGCGGCTATACCGGCGGCTTCGGCACCGACCTGATGATCAAGGATCTGGGGCTGGCCACCGAGGCTGCAAAAAGTGTCCGCCAGCCGGTGGTAATGGGCGCTCTGGCGCAACAGCTTTATCAGGGCATGAGCTTTGAGGGCCATGGCGACCTGGATTTTTCCGCCATCATCAAACGTTACAGCAGTGACCAGGAATGAACGGAGCCAATCAATGAGCGGGAAAAACGCTGAAGTGATCATTGCCGTCGAGAACGGCATCGGCGTGCTGACACTGAATCGTCCGGAGGGGCTGAACGCTCTGACGCTGGATATGGTTCATACCATTAAACAGCAGCTGGAACACTGGGCCGGGGATGATTCGGTAGCGGCGGTTGCCATTCAGGGAGCCGGTGAGAAGGCTTTCTGTGCCGGTGGCGATATCCGGGCGCTGTACGACAGCTATAAATCCGGGGGCACCCTGCACCGGGTGTTTTTCGAGGATGAGTACGCACTGGATCTGGCCATCCACAACTACTCGAAGCCGGTCGTGTCACTGATGAATGGCTTTGTTATGGGTGGCGGTATGGGCGTGGCCCAGGCCGCCAGTGTGAGGGTGGTCAGCGACCGGGCCCGCCTTGCCATGCCGGAAACCGGTATCGGCTTCTTCCCGGATGTGGGTGCCACTTACTTTCTGGGCCGGCTGCCTGGCCGGTTAGGGGAATATCTCGCCCTCACCGGTGCGCAAATGGGTGCCGGTGATGCGATCTACGCCGGGCTGGCGGACGTGTATCTGTCAGAAGCGGACTTCCAGCAAATGCCGGGCCTGCTGGCGGAGCTGGATCTGAGCAGTGTGGAAACGGTCAAGGCGGGCCTTGGCCAACGGCGCCAGGGTGCACTGGAGGCACCCGTAGCTTGCCTCTTGCCGGTTATTGCTGAGGTGTTCAGCAAAGACACAGTGCCTGAAATCAGGGATGCCCTGGTTGCGCTGGTTGAGAATGAAAGCAAGTCAGAGTCCGTCCGCAGCTGGGCCGAAAAAACTCTGTCTATCATGAGCGCCCGATCGCCCATGGGCATGGCAGTGGCTCTGGAGCTGGTTCACCGGGGACGTGAACTCTCGCTGGCTGACAGCTTTGCTCTGGAAATGCATCTGGTGCTGCAATGGTTTGATGAGGGCGATATTGTTGAGGGTATCCGGGCGCTGATCGTCGACAAGGACAAGAGCCCCCACTGGCAGCCGGCCACTCTGGACGAACTGGATCCGGCCCGGGTGAAGGCCTTTTTTGACGGGTTTTCAGTCTGATTAAAACTTTGAAGAGATCACAGTATGCAGGACATTGAATATAACGAAGACCAGCGCATGATCCGCGATATGGCCCGCCAGTTTGCCCAGAGCGAACTGGCCCCCAGGGCGGCAGAGTGGGACAGGTCCGGATACATCGACGATGCAGTGATCCGCCAGATGGGTGAACTGGGCCTGCTGGGCATGGTGGTGCCGGAAGAGTGGGGCGGCAGCTATGTGGATTTCGTGGCCTATGCTCTGGCCGTGGAAGAAGTGGCGGTGGGTTGCTGTGCCACCAGTACGCTGATGAGCGTGCACAACTCGGTAGGCTGCGGGCCGGTACTGAACTACGGCACCCAGGCTCAGAAAGAAGAGTGGCTGGCGTCCCTGGCGGGTGGCCAGACCATCGGCTGCTTCTGCCTGACCGAACCCCAGGCCGGCTCTGAAGCCCACAACCTGAAAACCCGGGCTGAACTGAAAGATGGCCAGTGGGTGCTCAACGGCACCAAGCAGTTCATTACCAACGGCAAGCGTGCCGGCCTGGCCATTGTGTTCGCGGTCACCGATCCGGATCAGGGCAAGCGCGGCCTGTCGGCCTTTCTGGTGCCCACGGACAACCCCGGTTTCAAGGTAGACCGGATGGAACACAAGCTGGGTATCCGTGGCTCCGACACCTGCGCCATCACCCTCGACAACTGCGTGATCCCGGAAGCAAACCTGCTGGGTGAGCGCGGCAAGGGCCTTTCCATCGCTCTGTCCAACCTGGAAGGCGGCCGCATTGGTATCGCCGCCCAGGCGGTGGGTGTGGCCCGGGCCGCTCTGGAAGCGGCCTTCAAGTACGCCCAGGAACGGGTACAGTTCGGGGTGCCCCTGACCGAGCACCAGAGCATCGCCAACATGCTGGCAGACATGCACACCCGCATCAACGCCGCCCGCCTGCTGGTGATGCACGCAGCGCGCCTGAAAACCGCCGGTGCACCCTGCCTGAGTGAAGCCTCCCAGGCCAAGCTGTTTGCCAGTGAAATCGCTGAGGACGTGTGCAGCAAAGCCATCCAGATTCACGGTGGGTACGGCTACCTGGAAGACTACCAGGTGGAACGCTTCTACCGGGACGCCCGCATCACCCAGATCTACGAGGGCACCAGTGAAGTACAGCGACTGGTGATCGCCCGGGAACTGAAAAACACGCTCTGATCCGGGACGCCGCGCACCCTCAGAAAGCCTCCGGGGAATCCACCGGAGGCGCTCTACAGCCCAGTCGTCGTGAGTTTCTCCCCCCCCTTCCCGTTCGTCCTGAGCTCTGAGCCTGTCGAAGAGTCGAAGGACGCCAACTCTGATAAAAAGTATTTTGTATCTGGCGGTGGCTTTGAGGCCGTGCCGGCAGGAGGTTCGTCGGTTCCGACGATGAATAAGCATGCTCACCAACTGATCATGAAATCTACAGTCACGGTCACCCTTTTGGCGTGGTGGCCCGTTTACTTCATCCGGTCAGGACAACAACAAAATGCCGAACCAGACACGTGGTTTCCGAGTCACTGAAGAAAACGGCGTAGCCCGGGTTACCCTGGCCCGCCCGGACGTCAGCCGACCCATGATTGCGGACCTGCGTCAGTACTTTGCTGACCTTTACTACCGCAAGGAAATCCGCGTGGTGGTCATCGACGCAGAAGGCCGCGCCTTCTGTGCCGGGCTGGATCTCAAGGAACAGGCCGCAACCCCCATCAGTCCCCGGGTGGGTGGCGCCCTCGACGAACAGCGGGCGGGGCGGGACATCATGGTCAACATGCGCCGTTGCCCCCAGCCCATCATCAGCATCGTGCAGGGCTCTGCCAGCGGCGGCGGCTTCGCCATCGCACTGGCCAGCGATATCC
This sequence comes from uncultured Marinobacter sp., assembly GCF_963974375.1. GTDB lineage: Bacteria > Pseudomonadota > Gammaproteobacteria > Pseudomonadales > Oleiphilaceae > Marinobacter. The sequence goes on along the minus strand of NZ_CAXBDN010000047.1, from coordinate 5,444 downwards.
GCCTGCTGACCCCGGACGCCCGCCTCAACGCCGCCTTTATCCGCCTCGGCATCAGCGGCTGCGATGTGGGCGTGAGCTACTTCCTGCCCCGCATGGTCGGCAGCTCTGCGGCCGCCGAATACCTGCTCACCGGCCGCTTCATGAGCGCCGAACGGGCCCGGGAACTGGGCCTGACCAACAAGGTAGCCAGCCTGGAAGAACTGCAGGTGGAAGCCGATTCACTGATCGCCGACATGATGCGGGCCACCCCCCTCGCCCTGCGCCTCACCAAAGAAGCCATCGGCCTCGCCATAGACGCCCAGAGCCTGGAAGCCGTGGTCGCCCTCGAGGACCGCAACCAGATTCTCTGCATCCAGGACGCCGATTTCCCGGAAGGGGTGGCGGCGTTCCTGGAGAAGCGAGAGCCAAAGTATACCGGAGAGTAGTTCGTGAACCCCCGATGTTCAGGAATGCCGCTGGGTAGGCCTTGCCAAAATCGTGCGTAGCCATGGATGGCGGAGCCCGAGCGTACAGGGATGTATTTACAGCGTATTTTGGCAAGGCCTACCCAGTGGCATTAGCACTGAGTTGGCATGCAAAACGCTAAAAATACAAGAAGGAACCCACTACCATGCAAGCAACCGATCTGATGTACCGCGAAGGCCTGCTCAAGGGCCACCGAATTCTCGTCACCGGCGGCGGCACCGGCCTCGGCAAGGAAATGGCCGAAGCCTGCCTGATCATGGGCGCCACCGTATATATCTGCGGCCGCCGCGGCAGTGTGCTGCAAGAAACCGCCAATGAACTGATGGGTCGACACGGCGGCAAGGTCAACCCCATGCCCTGCGACATCCGCGATCCCGAAGCCATCGAAAACATGGTTGCCGGCATCTGGGCAGACGGCGGAGCCCTCACCGGCCTCATCAACAACGCCGCCGGCAACTTCGTCAGCCGCACCGAAGACCTGTCCCACCGGGCCTTTGACGCGGTGGCCAGCATCGTCTTCCGCGGCAGCTTCCTGACCACCGTGGCTTGCGGCAAGCGCTGGCTGGCGGAAGGCAAGCCGGCATCCGTCGTGTCCATCGTCACCACCTGGGTCTGGAACGGCTCCCCGTTTGTAGTGCCCTCCGCCATGTCCAAGGCCGGGGTTAATGCCATGACTCAGTCACTTGCGGTAGAGTGGGGCAATCGCGGTATTCGCCTGAACGCCATCGCGCCGGGTCTGTTCCCCACCGAAGGCATGAGCAAACGCCTTGGCCCTCTGGGTGAGCTCGATCTGGGCCAGAGCCCCATGGGCCGGCCTGGTGAATATCCGGAACTGGCCAATCTTGCGCTCTACCTGCTGGCCCCTGGCTCCGAATACGTCAACGGCCAGACCATAGCCATTGATGGTGGTCAGTATCAGGCAGACGGCGCAAACTTCTCCGCCTTGTCGGCCTGGGGCGACAAGGAGTGGCAGATGGCCCGTGAAGCGATTACTGCGGTTAATGATAAGGACAAGGCCAAGCGCTCCGTTTGAGGGGCGTGTTAAACGATTCAGTGGTGAGGATTCAGCATGGCAAGTGATAGCGTACAGATCATCCAGACGGACATTCCCGGTGTGGTGGAGGTTCGGCTGAACCGGCCGGAAAAACATAACGCCCTCAATACCGGATTGTTCAGCAGTCTTGCGGAAGCGGGTGATCGACTCAAGACAGAGCCGGGGCTGCGGGCCGTGGTGATCAGTGGCAACGGCCGCTCCTTCTGCGCCGGCCTGGATATGGGCAACTTCGCCAATATGGCGGAGGGGGGTGGCGCTGGCGCTACCGGTGACAATGGTCTGGAGAAGCGCACCCATGGCATCTCCAACCTGCCCCAGTACATTGCTATGGTGTGGCGGGAAGTGCCGGTGCCGGTCATTGCCGCGGTACAGGGTGTGGCGGTCTGCAGGTGGCGCTGGGTGCCGATATGCGGATTGCCACACCGGACTCCCAGTGGTCCGTTATGGAGATCAAGTGGGGCCTGGTGCCGGACATGGGCGGCCTGGTGCTGCTGAACGAACTGGTACGGCCAGATCAGGCCCGGGAGCTTTGCTACACCGGCCGGGTATTCGACGGTAATGAAGCACTCAGCCTTGGCCTCGCCACCCGTCTGGCAGGACAGCCCAGGGAAGAGGCACTGGCCGTGGCCCAGGCCATCGCCAGCAAAAACCCGGACGCCATCCGCGCCATGAAGCGCATGCTCAATAACGCCATTACCCCTGAGGAAACGGCTGCACGCATTCTGCTGGAAGAGTCGGTGGAGCAGGACAGGATCATCGGGTCACCGAATCAGGTGGAGGCGGTGATGGCCAACATTGAAAAGCGTGCGCCTGAGTTTAAAGATCCGGCGGCCTGAGTTTGTGTCGGGAGGGCGCCATTCAGGCCCCTCCATTGCCGCCACCTGAGCCAACCAATGTTATCTGGAAGAGGTAAAGCGCCATGAACTATCGTCGTTTGGGAACAACGGGCACGAAAGTTTCAGCACTGTGCCTGGGAACCATGACCTATGGCACCCCTGAATGGCGGGAGTGGGTATTGGATGAACAGGCCAGCCGGCCCTTCATCAAGAAGGCGCTCGACGAGGGCATCAATTTCTTCGACACCGCAGATATGTATTCCGTAGGCGACTCAGAGCGGGTGGTAGGCAAGGCCCTGCTGGATTATGCCCGTCGTGAGGAGATTGTGCTGGCCACCAAGGTCTGCATGCCCATGGGAGAAGGGCCCAATGACCGGGGCTTGTCCCGCAAGCACATCATGGATGCCATCGACGCCTCGCTGCAGCGTCTGGGCACGGATTACGTGGATCTGTACCAGATCCACCGCTGGGATTACGACACTCCGATCGAGGAAACCATGGAGGCCCTCCATGACGTGGTCAGGTCCGGCCGTGCCCGCTACATCGGCGCCTCATCCATGTTTGCCTGGCAGTTTGCCAAAGCCCAGCAGGTTGCAGAACGCCACGGGTGGACCCGGTTCGTGACCATGCAGCCCATGTACAACCTGATTTACCGGGAGGAAGAGCGGGAAATGTTTCCCCTTTGTGCGGATCAGGGCGTCGGTGTGATTCCCTGGAGCCCGCTGGCCCGGGGCGTGCTGGCGGGTAAGGAGAAACAGGGTAAGGGTGGTGCCAGTGCCCGCGCCCGCAGTGATGAAAACACCCGGAAGTGGCACCTGGGCAGCGATATCGATCAGCCCGTTATTGACGCTCTGCGCAAAGTGGCCACTGAACGTGACCTGCCCATGGCACAGATTGCCCTGGCATGGGTCGCATCAAACCCTCTGGTCTCCGCGCCCATCATCGGGGCCAGCAAGGAGCGTCACCTGGACGATGCCATCGCTGCCCTTGAGATTGAGCTCAGTGCGGACGAGAAGGCCAGCCTGGAGGCTGCCTATCAGCCCCACCGGGTGGTCGGACACGCCTGACAGGGAGCCGTCATGGAAAGCGTACCGTCAGATGCGATCATCCGGCCAAACCCGGTTGCGCGACTAAACTGTCTGCTTCAGCACGGGCCCATGACGTGAGTTTTTCTTTCCGGCAGCTGCGCTATTTCGTGGCCGTATCGGAGATCGGTTCCATCTCCGGAGCCGCCCGGGACCTGTCTGTGTCTCAGTCCACGGTCACGGAAGCGATCAAGGAGCTGGAGGCCGATCTTGGGGTGGTGCTGCTGGAGCGCCATGCCCGGGGCATGGGGCTCACCCACAAGGGCCATGCTTTCTTGCGCCATGCCAACCGGATTCTGGCCGAAGTCAGCTATGCCCGGGGGGTATTTGAGGGTCAGGTTCAGGTTTCAGGTACGCTCAATATCGGGGTGACCTCCATCGTCGCCGGCTACGCCCTGCCGGACCTGTTGGCGCGCTACCGGCGTGCTTTCGGCGCCACGGCGGTGCGGGTAGTGGAAGATGCGCCGGAATATCTGGAGCACTATCTGCTCAGCGGCGAACTGGATGTGGCCATCCTGATTCTGTCGGCCCTGTCTGAACGTGGTGCACTGAATACTGCCGTGATGGAAACCTCGTCGTTTCGTGCCTGGCTGCCCAATGGTCACCGGCTTTCCGGTTCCGCTGCTGTTTCCCGGGAGGCGCTGCTCGAAGAACGCTTTATTCTCCTCAATACCGATGAAATTCGTCTTGCCACCGCAGGCCTGTGGAAAGCTGCCAGCAATAAGCCTGGTATGGCCATGCGCACTTCCTCCGTGGAAGCCGTGCGTAGCCTGGTAGCAACCGGGGCTGGCGTCTCGGTGCTGCCAGATCTGGTCTACCGGCCATGGTCCCTGGAAGGGGACCGGATTGATGGCGTGGCGCTGTCCGAGCCTCTGCCACCGGTGGAGGTGGGGTTGGCCTGGCGCCGCGGCGCCGCAGTGAGTGAGCCGGCACGGGCCTTTATCGACCTTGCTCTGGAGCAGCCCGCGTTGCGGCACCGGTAACATCTGGCTGGGCTTGTTGCCGTATTGCCTGTCAAAGATCATCGGAATCTCCGAAAGTCCATAGTTTACCTTCCTCCAACGTCCGACATGACGATGCTCTACCCTAAGATATCGGGAAAAACGATAAACGTTTTCTGATTTTATATATGGCGATATGAGGGACTCTACCTATAATCAAAATTTACAGGTTGCACGACGTTTGAGGGGGTCGATGACGGCCAGCTTTTCCAAGCAGGAGAATAGACATGAAAAATGCTTGTACGTCCCTGGTGACAGCTGCCTTTCTGGTGGCAACAACGGCCGTAGCGGCCGATATGAAAACGTCCATTGGGCCCAGCGAGGGCCAGGTCAATATTGTGGCCTGGCCGGGCTACATTGAACGTGGTGACACCGACAAGAATTACGATTGGGTCACCGGTTTTGAGCAGGAGACCGGTTGCAAGGTGCAGGTCAAGACGGCCAATACGTCCGACGAGATGGTCGCGCTGATGAACGAAGGCGGCTTCGACCTGGTGACCGCGTCCGGCGATGCGTCCCTGCGCATTATCTTTGGTGACCGTGTCCAGCCCATCAATACTGACCTGGTGCCAAGCTGGAACACCATTGATGAGCGCCTGCAGGAGTCCCCCTGGCATACCGTGGACGGTGTCCATTACGGCGTGCCCTACCAGTGGGGCGCCAACGTGCTTATGTACAATACCGAGGCCTTCAAGGATAAGCCGCCTACCAGCTGGAGTGTGGTTTTCGAGGAAACCCAATTGCCGGATGGCACCTCCAACGTTGGTCGGGTTCAGGCCTTTGACGGTGCTATCTATATTGCCGACGCGGCTCTTTATCTGAAGCACCACGAGCCAGACCTTGGCATTGATGACCCCTATGAGCTCAATGCGGACCAGTATAAGGCAGCTCTCGAGCTGCTGCGGGAGCAGCGGAAACTGGTGGGCCGCTACTGGCACGACGCTTTTGTACAGATCGACGATTTCACCAACGAGGGTGTGATCGCTTCCTCCGCCTGGCCCTT
>NZ_CAXBDN010000046.1:0-19986 GCF_963974375.1 uncultured Marinobacter sp. | reverse complement strand
CCCAACAATGCGGGCCTGACCTACAGCGACCGGGTTGGCGTTACCGCCATTGCCGACGGTACCGATGCGGTATTGAAACGGGTCCGGGAGCAGCTGATGTTGGGGGCGACCCAGGTCAAGTTGATGGGTGGCGGTGGCGTGACTTCCATGTACGACCCCATTGATGCTACTCAATATACGCCGGCGGAAATGCGTGCTGCGGTGTTGGCGGCTGAAAATTGGGGCACCTACGTTGCGATTCATGCCTACACTTCACGGGCAGTGCAAATGGCCCTCGAGGCAGGGGTGAGAAGTATCGAGCACGGTCAGCTTGTGGACGAAGACACCGTTAAGATGATGGCTCAAAAAGAAGTATGGTGGAGCCTTCAGCCTTTTATCGACAATGAGCTTGCGAATCCAAAGACAGGACCGGCGCGCCTCAAGCAGATCATGGTGCAGCAGGGCACCGATCGGGCTTTCGAACTGGCAAAAAAATACCAGGTACAAGTGGCCTTCGGTACGGATATGCTCGGCACGGGCGACTTCGCACCGAAACAGAATGCACTGCTGGTTTCCATGGAGCGCTGGTATAGCCCCGGCGAAGTGCTGCAGATAGCGACGGGTAACAATGGACGTCTCATTGCTATGGCTGGCCCCCGCTATCCGTTACCTGGTCCTGTAGGCGTGGTAGAGGAAGGCGCGGTTGCCGACCTGCTGCTGGTGGAGGGTGACCCTACTGCGGACCTGTCGCTGATCGGCGACCCGGAAAACAACTTCCGGGTCATCATGAAGAACGGAGTGATCTACAAGAACACCCTGTAACCTCAGGCACTGCGACTGACGGCGACCTGATCCGGCGTGGCCGTATCCAGAGCCACTGTGCGCACAGTGTGCAGCTTCTCAAGCTGGCTTTGCAGCATGGCGACAGGCCTGGTGCCCTGCAAGGTGAGGGTAATGTCCAGCATTTCCCCGGTGTTTTCCATGGCCATTTTTGCGATCCGGAAGCCGCGAATCCGCACCACCTGACACAGCCGTTCCAGCGCCGCTGCCTCGTCGACCATACGGCAGCTGAGCGTATAGCCGGGGCTGGCCGGTGGCTGACCGTGTAATTCTGCGTGGGACTGCGTCTGAGATTGAGGGCTCATGCTACCTGTTCCTTGTGAGTTTTCTGTCTGCGTTGGCTTTCGTCAATCATGTCGGTATTGCTGGCGCCGGGTTTAACGATGGGCCAGACGTTCTCTTCCCGGGCAATGGCCACATGCAGCAGCATCGGGCCCTTGTAGGCCAGCAGAGTCTCGATGCCCCGGCGGATCTGATCGGTGCGTTCGATGTGCAGACCGTGGATGCCGAAGGCCCGGGCCATGGTGACGAAGTCCGGGTTGTCGTCCAGATTGATCTGGCTTTCCCGGTTGTCGTAGAACAACTCCTGCTGCTGGCGGACCATGCCCAGACATTGATTGTCCAGAATGATCAGCTTGACCGGCAGGTTGTAGCGCCGGATGGTGGCCAGCTCCTGGGCGTTCATCATGAAGGAGCCGTCCCCGGTGACATTGATCACGGTGCTGCTGCGATCGGCAAACTGGGCACCGATGGCAGCTGGCAAGCCGAAGCCCATGGTGCCGAGGCCGCCACTGGTCAGATGATGGCGCGGACTGGCGAACTGATAGTGCTGCGCCACCCACATCTGGTGCTGGCCAACGTCACAGGCGATGACGGTGTCGTCCGGCGTAATGCGGGACAGCTGCCGGATAAAGGCCGGGCCGATGATGGGGGCGTAGGGATCTTCATTGTCCGCTGCGTGAAAGCCGCCGGTGGTGTGCCAGGTGCGACACTGGGTCTGCCAGTCGCTGATGGCCAACGGTTGCGCTCGCAGGGCCTCCGCGAATGCCCTCAGAATGTCCTTCAGATCACCACGCAACGTGACTTCCGCCTGTCGCGACTTGTTGAACTCGGCAGCGTCCGCATCCACGTGAATCAGCCGGGCATTGGGCGCGAAGCCGCTGAGGTTGCCGGTGGCCCGGTCGTCCAGCCGGGCACCAATGACCAGCAGCAGATCGCAATCATCCACCGCCCGGTTGGCGGCCAGAGAACCGTGCATACCCAGCATGCCCAGATCGTACTGCGAATGTTTGCCGGCATTACCCAGGCCTTTGAGGGTAGCCACGGCGGGCAGGCCTGAGGTTTCTGCGAACACCCGGAAGGCGTCTTCCGCATGGGCCAGAGACACGCCGCCACCGCTGTAGATCAGGGGTTTGCTGGCGGCACGAAGCATGGCCAGGGCGCTGCTGATATCAACGTCTGCGAATGGCACGCCGGACGGCACGGTGACCGGCGCAGTGGCCACTTCGGTCAACAGGATGTCCTTGGGGATGTCGATCCAGACCGGCCCGGGCCGGCCATTGGCGGCCAGCTCAAAGGCTTCCTCCATGATGGCCGGCAGGGTGTCGGCATCGTCCACCAGATAGCTGTGCTTGACGATACCCAGGGTCATGCCCAGCACATCCGTTTCCTGAAAGGCATCGGTGCCGATGAGACCGGAAGGAACCTGGCCTGTGATAACCAGCATCGGCACCGAGTCCCGGTGGGCATTGGCAACGCCGGTAATCAGGTTGGTGGCACCGGGGCCGGAGGTGGCAATGCAGACCCCGGTCTTGCCGCTGGCCCGGGCGTAGCCATCGGCGGCCAGGGCGCAGCCCTGTTCATGCCGGCACAGCACGTGTTCCACACCCACCGCATCGACCAGGGCATCGTACAGCGGCATGATGCAGCCGCCGGGGTATCCGAAAACCGTATCAATCTGGTGGCGTTGAAATGCCTCGAGTATGTGCTGTGCGCCGTTCATCAGGTTTGCCTTCTTCTCTTTTTCCAGTGCAAAAAAAAGCCCCCGGACCTTTCGGTGCCGGGGGCTTTTGGTGTTTTCGGTTTGTCAGTCAGTTAACCGTCTGTCCACGCAAAGGCCCCCGGATGGTACCACGACCACCAGGACTAGCTTTACGATGACTGCAACGGCGTTAAAGTTCATGATTCAGGTTTTGCTCGGGTCTGACTGACTGAAATAAATAGATGGCTGAAATGTACCCCGGGATTTATGAGCAGCGCAACCCCTGATTACTGACGACGCCCGATTTCGATGATTCCCAGTCCTTATGGAATCCACTAGAATCCGCCGGATTGGTCCATCCGGACCATCGTGACTGCTATGCTCTTACCTTACTTTTCACACCTCAAAAGGATACCCACCGTGAGTCGCAAACTGATTTCCAGCGGTTCTGAATTCGAGTCAAAGATTGGTTATTCCCGTGCTGTAGTTGATGGCGATTACGTGTACGTGTCCGGCACCACCGGTTTCAACTACGACACCATGACCATCTCCGACAACGCGGTCGAGCAGGCAGAGCAGTGCTTCCGCAATATCGGCAAGGTACTGGAGCAGGCGGGCAGCAGCTTTGCAGACGTAGTGCGCGTTCACTACATTTACCCCGACCGGGCAGATTTCGAACCCTGCTGGCCGGTATTCCAGAAATACCTGGGCGAGTCCCGCCCGGCAGCCACCGTATTCGTGGCAGGTCTGCTGGACGATGCCATGAAGCTGGAAATTGAAGTGACCGCTCGGGTCAAACGCTGAATATTCACCGGGTATGACACTCATTGAATGGGGGATGCTGCTGGGCATCGGCGGGCTGGCTGGGTTTATCAACGTGCTGTCCGCCGGTGGCTCGATGCTGACACTGCCGCTGCTGATATTCATGGGGCTGTCACCCCAGGTAGCCAACGGTACCAACCGGGTAGCCATTACCCTGCAAAGCCTGGCGGCGGTTGGCAGTTTTATGCAGGCCGGACAGCGTCATCTGGCTGTCAGTCTGCGGCTGTCGTTGCCAGCGGTGACCGGTGCCTTGGTGGGAGCCTGGCTGGCAACCTGGGTTTCCCGGGAGATGTTTGAGTGGGTGCTGATTGTCTCGATGATTGGCGCCTCGGCTTTCATGCTGCTGCCACAACCCGCTCTCGAAACCCGCCCGTTGACGGCAGACCGCCTTACTCTGCCGGCGTACGCCGGCATGTTTTTGATCGGTATCTACGGTGGTTTCATCCAGGTGGGTGTCGGCGCCCTGTTCATCGTGGTGCTCTACCGCATGCTCAAGATCGATCTGCCCCAAGTGAATGTCATCAAGGTGCTGGTCATCCTCATCTACACCCTGCCGGCCCTGGGAATTTTCGCCGCCAATGGACAGGTGCTCTGGGGTATCGGACTGATATTGGCGGCAGGGCATATCGCCGGCGCCATGCTGGCGGTGCGGGTGAATATGGGGCCGCAGGGTGCGCTCTGGATCAAGTGGTTAACTCTGGCGATGGTGGTGGCGATATTGGTGAAGCTGGTGTGGTTTTAGGTTGCATGAATATAAGTCTGTACGACATGTCGTGATGCGCCCTATCCGCCGAATTATTGTCCGAGCGGCGATTGTGCTGCCTTCCCTGCTAGTCATAATTCTAACCTCCCGAGTTCGTGTCAAACTAAGTGTACGCAAAATTATGCTGGTGGTTGGGCAGTTGGTGTAGGAATTGGGACTGCTTACACTGCAGTTGGCGGGCCAGCAGGGCTGGCCTACGCTGCGGGATCTATTGGTCTAGCGGGTGGTCTAGCGGGAGGCACTACAGCGTATGCTGCCTGCATGAAAGCCTGTGAAGACAATAATAATTGTTCTGCACCATAGTAAGAAGGTTGGATGATGGAAACTGACAAAGAAATTGTTATTCTGAAGATAAAAATAATATTGCTAGCTTTTGTGTTTAATCCTAGAGCAATAGTTTCAGGGCTAGCTTTATATGGAATTTTTTTAGAAACAAATCCTTTTGATTTTATTTCCTTCCATGATTATTCGAACCCCTTTTTCCTAGTGGTTGGTGTAGTGCTATTATTTACAAATTTGTATTTTATTATGAGATTTGAAAAGCAAAAAAAATTGCTGGAAGAGGCTAAAAAGAAGAGTTAATACTTACGAAAAATGCAAGATAAGGTCCCCGCAATTCGGGGACCTTATCTTTAGCCCGGATTTCTCATAGTGGATAATAGAAAGCGGCGGAAACCTTCCGCTTCCAGTACCAGGCCCGCTTCTGGAGATGCCGATACTGGCCTGATCCGGTTTGGGTATCGGGATTACGACCCCAGTGCGCTGGACGGCCCGGGGTGGTGCCTTTATTAACGAAACGCCGAAAGAAAATCTGGATCGAATGACGGAGTTCATGAACCGTGCGCAGAGCGATCTGACCCGGACGCTGGATCTTGAGGGAAGCGCGCTTTGGGCATACTGCCTTCGTATCCGTATTGCGAAGGCTGGCGGCAACTACCCGGAGGCTCTCCGCGCACTGGAACAGGCAACAGCGCGCTATCCTCTGACCTACCTGGGGCGAAAGTACTACCTGGAATCGCTGGATCCCAAGTGGGGAGGAACGTTGCTTTCGATGACCAGCTTTGCCAACTCTGCACAGCAACACGTCGGTAGTAACCCCAGGCTCCAGCAACTGGTTTCCTACGCCCATTACGAAGCTGGACGGATGGCGTATATCAGGAAGGAGTATTCGCAAGCCCTCGAGTATCTCTCTATTGCGATTGATAAGGGCACGCAACCGAGAGCTTATTTTGTAAGAGGTCAAACTCATGCTCGGCTGGGCGATCACGAAAAAGCGCTGACTGATTTCAATGCCGTTATTAATCGCGGCAGCGAAGACGGTGATTACTACTATTGGCGAGCGAGGTCTTTCGCAGGCCTCAAGCGTTTTAATGAAGCCCTCATGGATATCCAGCGAGCCCATGCGCTCAAGCCTGACGATGAGTGTATAAACAACCTTCGGGTAAGGTTAATGGGCTATGTCCGGACGCCTGACATTGCATCCGCAGATGAAGGTTCGAGCGGCTCAGAAGATGCGGAATCACTGTTCAGGCAGGCCAGAAAATTGATTGAGGATAATCAACCAGAACAGGCAAAGGCGATTCTGGATCGTGCAATTGATTTGAAGCCGGATGAGTTTCGGTACTATCAGCTGATTGACCATGCGCTGTTCAAGCAGGGGAAACTCATGGATATTCTGGGGTATTGGGAAAGGTACCTCTCCATCAAGCCCAACGATCACCGTGCCTACCTTGAGCGTGCAGGCACCTACTACCATCTGCAGGACTTCGATGCGGCCAAACTTGATGCGGCAAAGGCTGTAGACTTAGGCAGTGAGAAAGCTAAAGCCTTATACGATCGCCTGCAGCAAGTGCCCAGGGGTTAGTGTGTCCAGCGGCGTCTTCAGGCCGTTTCGCTACCCCAGGCAGCGGCCACCAAAGGAAGCACCCAATGGCAACCATCAATAACAATGGCGTGGTCATCTACTACGAAGTCCTCGGCGAAGGCGAACCCGTTGTGCTTCTGCATGGGTTCACCGCCAGTAGCGCACAGTGGCAATACACCGGTATTGCCGGCGAACTGGCGAAAGACTACCAGGTGATACTTGTGGACCTCCGCGGCCACGGTAAAAGCGACAAACCCCATGGTTCGGAAGCCTATTCCCTGGAACACCGTCTGTCGGATATCAATGCCGTGCTGGACGACCTGCACCTGGATCGGGCCCATCTTCTGGGTTATTCCATGGGCGGATGGCTGGCCTTCGGGATGGCGGCTCAGTACCCGGAGCGGGTGTCTTCTTTGATAGCCGGCGGGGCTCATCCATTTGATGAGTCAGCAGAGCCGTTTCGCCACGTTTCCGGCGGAGATCCGCAAGCCTTCATTGAAGCGCTGGAGGCATTTATCGGTGAAACCATCGTGGATGCCGCCAAGCCCGTGGTACTTCAGAATGACCTGGTCGCACTGGTTGCCGCAGCGGTCGATCGCCATGACCAGTCTGCTGCGCTGGACGGGATGACCATTCCCATGTTCCTGTTTATCGGCGAGCACGACCAGCGTCTGGTCGCCGCGACAAGAGCGGCAGAACATCTTGGTGCCGAACTCCTTGTGCTCCCCCGTGTTGGGCATGCCATGACGCTGTTCGGTGGCCCGGAGCTGATTGGTGCGATACAGAGATTTCTGGGTAAAGTTACTTGATACTGGTCAGGTCTGCGGTAAAGGTTTGCTGTAGCTTCCTTTGAAGCGACCGAGCGTTGAAATATAAACCCGTACGACATGATGTGATGCCGTTTGTTTTTTGGTCATAGTGGAGGATGTATATTGCCAGGGATCTATGGACGACCGCAGCGAAAGGAGTTTCGCATATGCCTTCTATCATCACTGTCACGCGAAAGTGGCAGACCGAAAGCTCGACGATCAGTGAGTTTTTTGTTCCTGGCGCCAAAGAAAACGAATTGCAGCGTGGCTTCTTTCTGGAAAGGCCCGGGCCAGACACTACTGAGTCCGGTCTTCGTCTCAGAATTCCGGAAGGCATCTATCAGCTTCAGTGGCAGAACCGAACCACGCTGCCAGGTGTAAGGCCGCACCTGCCGGTCCCCTGGATAGTCAGCAACAAGGTACCGGCGAACCGCTGGATCTATATTCATAATGGCAATTATCCGAATCAGACCGATGGGTGTCTTTTGATTGGTGAAACCCACGCTGAGGATTTTGTGGGTAGAAGTGTCAGTGCACTGCGCGCGTTCAAGCGCTATCTGGACAGGGTCGGGATCGCATCTGTGCGTTTGAATATCACCTCTGACTATCAGTAAAACGATGCGATGGAGACTTGGATGAAGCAACTTTTGATCGGTCGGGGATGGAGCAGGATGATCACATTCCCTGTGCTGCTTTCGTGGTTACTTGTCGCATCTGCAGATCAGGCAACCAACCAGGCGCAACTGCAAGTCAGCGTCCCCGATCAGAGCGGTCTGAGTTACAGCCGAAAGTCGGAAAACCCGAACTTTCTGGTGTTCGAGGGCGAGGTTGAACTCAAGGGAGTGCTGCTCGCCTATTGGGAGCTGCTGTATCTGGAAGATGATATCGAATCTTTGGCTGACAGCGAACCTGAGCGGTTATTGATGTTCCGGTTCTATCCAGCACCTAATGATGTTGGTCGTTTACCCAGTCTGTCATTCCGTGGCGCTGCAGATGTGGCGCCGCCTGAACGTATCTTTATTTATAAATCCCGGTCGGAGAACAGGTATTTTGACGATCTCGATACCACTTACTCACGCTCTGATGACGAGGCTGAAACGTTGCTTCAGGTTTTCAGAGATTTGCCCCCCGGGTTCCTCAAAGATCGTGAGGGTAAAGCAATTCAGCCGGTGTCGGTGACGATGTCAGGGCTTGTTGCGTTGATCGAAGCCGGCCATCTCTTTACCTATGGACAGCTGCAGTCTGTCGCTCCCCTGTCGATGTCCGAGTTTGGCATGTCCGTTGTCCCGGATGCGCAGCCTGATCACTACCTTGGACAGCCATGGGTTTACCGGTTATGGACGCAGGAGGAGACGAAGCTCCGAGGCGAGCCGGATGGGGAGGTACTTGCTGAAATTCCTGCAGGCGCGACGTCACTCAGTCGTCTTTCAGCTGTGGAGGATGGTTGGGTGAAAGTGCAGTATCTTGACCCTGAGACCGGTACAGAGTTTATCGGGTACATCGATGCCCGCAGTGTACTTCCAGTGAACTGAACTACCCAGTCCCAGCCTGCCGCGTTAGTATTAAAACCTCATGTTCCGCATTATTCCCGACCTTTCGCCGCAAGGAGGCGCTCGTGACATTCACCGTTGTTCCTGAAATCCTGGAAGGCCGCCATGTGCGACTTGAACCGCTGGCGGAGCATCATATTGATGGTCTGTGGATGGCAGGGCAGATGGCAGAAGACTGGGCTTATTTGCCCCGGTCCTGCTTCACAAGCCGTGACGATGTATCGGATTGGGTGCAGCAGGCGTTCGATTTTCGGGAGAAGGGGATCCATTACAGCTATGTGCTGATTCACCCGGACACCGGCGAGGTGATGGGCAGTACCCGCTATCTGAATATTCGTCTCCGGGATCATGGTCTGGAAATTGGCTACACCTGGGTGGCCAGGCCCTGGCAACGGACGGCGGTGAATACCGAAGCCAAATTCCTGCTGTTGCAGCACGCCTTTGAATCCCTGGGTGCCTATCGGGTTGAGCTGAAAACCGACGCCCGCAACCTGCGTTCCCAGAAAGCTATCGAGCGCATTGGGGGCGTCAGGGAGGGGGTCTTCCGCAGGCATATGGTGACCCAGGGCGGGTTCGTGCGGGATTCCGTGTACTACAGTATTACCGACCAGGAATGGCCGGCCGTCAGTGAACGGCTGCGGGGAATGCTGGACCGGCCTCCGGAGGGCAGGGCATGACGACAGCGAAGGCGATGAAGATCGGAATTCTGATTTTCGATGGTGTTTAGGAGCTGGAAAGGAAGATTGAATCTCCCGTTTCAGCCCTTCACACCATCCAGAAACGGACTCAGCCAGGGCTTGTGCTGGTCGATTTCGGCTCGGGAGAGGCCGTTGAGTTCGTAGGGGAATACCAGCCAGTCAGTGGTCTGGTGCAGGCAGTAGTCCGGCTTGCACTCGGTGCGGTTGGCACCGGTGCGCTGGTACAGGGTGGCAACCCGGGTATCCTGGGGCATGTTGCGCTTGAGCTGATAGCGCAGACGGCGCAGCACGGCTTCAATGCTGTGGCCGCTGCCGAACACGTCGTCCACAATCAGCAGGCGGTCGTCCTGGTTCAGGTTGTCCAGCAGGTAATGAGTGCCGTGTACCCGGATTTTAGCGTCCGGTGCGGCCACCATGGCGTCGTAGTCGTGCATGCCTTTGTAGGAGGTGCGCAGGGCAATGTGATCGGTTTCCACTCCCAGGGTTTGCAGACATTCCTGCACGTAGATGCCGATGCTGCTGCCGCCCCGCCAGAGTCCCACAATAAAATTGGGCCGGAAGCCGCTTTCGTAAACCATAACCCCCAGCCGAAAGGCGTCCTGAATCAGTTCGTTCTCATCGAGGAAGCGTTTGGGACGTTCGGCCGGTGGCGTGTGGGAATTGGGGTTCATCGCTTGCCAGAGTGCTCCTGGTGATGGGAATATGACGGCTAACCTCACAAGCTAATCGTCTTATGGCCAATAAACAATACCTGAGTGCCCAGGGCCTGCTGGAAGATGCCTTTCAGCTGGGAGCGGACATCCTCGAATCCGGCTTTCGCCCCACCTTCATGATTGCGGTCTGGCGCGGTGGCGCACCTGTGGGCATTGCCGTGCAGGAGTTTCTTGATTACCACGGAGTGCACACCGACCACATCGCCATCCGCACCTCGTCCTACCACGGCATCGACCAGCAAAGCCGGGAAGTGCGGGTGCATGGTCTGAACTATCTGGTGAAACACATCACCCACGACGACGGCCTGCTGATTGTGGACGACGTATTCGATACCGGTCGTTCGGTGCAGGCTATTATAAACGAGCTGAAGCAACGGGCCCGGCTCAATACGCCGCACGATATCCGGGTGGCTGTGCCCTATTACAAGCCCAATCGCAACGAGGTTGGCTGGGATCCCCACTACTACGTCCACAAGACCGATGCCTGGCTCAAGTACCCCCACTCCCTGGAAGGGCTGACGCCGGAAGAAATTCGTGCCAACCGGCCGGAGCTCTACGAGATCCTTGCCCCGCACCTGCCGCAAGGCTCGTCCTGACCCACAGATGACCGGTTCCATGAGCATTACCCCGTTTCAGGCCCTGGCCTGTCCCCTCGACGGTGACCCGTTGACCCAGGAGGGTAGCTGCTGGCGCTGCCCTGCCGGCCACAGTTTTGATGTGGCCCGTCAGGGTTATGTGCACCTGCTGCCGGTACAGAAAAAGAAAACCCTGGACCCCGGCGACAGCAAGGTGATGGTGGCGGCCCGGCAGCGCTTTCTGAATGCCGGCTTCTACCAGCCCATTGCGGCAGCGGTGAATCGCACCGTGCTGGCGGATGCGCCCGAACATGCGCCGTTGAGTTGCCTGGATGCCGGCGCCGGGGAGGGCTATTACCTGCGGCAGCTGGCCGCTGAGCCGGGCCTGACCCAGCCATTGGAGCTGATAGGCCTGGATATCTCGAAATGGGCGGTGCTGGCAGCGGCGAAGCAGGATCGGCGGGTGGCCTGGGTGGTGGGCACCAATGCCAACCTGCCGATACAGACGGCGTCCCTGGACCGTATTCTGTGCCTGTTCGGCTTCCCGGTATACGGGGAGTTCGCCCGGGTGCTCAGGCACGGCGGTCAGCTGATCCAGGTGGATGCCGGTGCCGATCATTTACGGCAGCTGCGGGAGATTATCTACCCCACGCTCAAGGAGCCGGGAACCGGTGATCGGGAATTACCGCCGGGGTTTGAGCTGGCGGGTACGGAGCCCCTTCGCTATGAGCTAGTCTTGTCGACCCAGGATCAGATTACTGACCTGCTGGCCATGACGCCGCATCTATACCGGGCCAAGGCTGAGGGACTTGAGAAGGCGCAGGCTCTGGATTCATTGACGGTTACGGTGGATGTGGTGGTGCGGCGGTTTGTTAGGTTAGGTCCTTTCCCGTAACGACGTCCTGCCCGATCGCGGCTATGCTTGTGGTTTGTTTCTCCCGCCAGGAATGTCGTTGTGATTGAAGCGTTTTTCAGTACCTATTTCAGCAGTACCGTCCGGTTCATTTTTCTGCTGGCGCCATTTTTTGTGGTGACCATGTTCCTGGCGCTGACGAGGGGGCAGTCCACCACTGAAAAGCAATCGGTGATCCGTCGTTCCATTATTGCCGCATTGATCCTGGGTCTGGTGCTGTTCTTAGCCGGGCCGGTGTTGTTTGCCGCCATTGGCATTACCCTGAACTCCTTCCGCATCGGTGCCGGCTGTCTGCTGTTCCTGACCGCCATCAGCCTGGTCACCAGCGGTACCCGCAACCACGCCACCAGTCTGCCGGACGAAGATCGCGACGACATCGCGGTGGTACCGCTGGCGATCCCGGTGATGATCGGGCCTGCAACCATTGGTGCCATTCTGGTGTACGGCGCGGAGCTCAAGGCATTGCCGGAAGTGGTGGGTGGTTTGCTGGGGCTGGTGTCCAGTCTGGCGGTATTGGCGCTGTTGCTGCTGGCCTCCGGACCACTGGAAAAGCTGCTGGGTCGCACCGGGCTGAACATCATGTCGAAAATCAGCGGCCTGATTCTGGCGGCCATGGCCGCCGAAATCGTGCTCACCGGTATTGCCGGGTTTATTGCCAGTACCGGTATGGCCTGAAGTCGAGGGCTTAAAGCCCCCGCGCCCACTCGGGCCTCAGCCGGGCCCGCTCCGGAGTATCTATGGCGGTGCGGACCTGAGCCAGCATGGCTTCCTTGTCGGCGCCCAGTGTGCCTTTGAGTACCAGGTAATTGGAGGCGTGATCACTGCGGAACACGGTGTTGTCCAGCTCCAGGGTGCTCAGCAACTGCTCCACTTCCCGGAACAACGCGGGCTGATCCAGGGGTTCGAAATCCGGGAACTGCTCCTTGTAGCGCTCCATGCCCTGGGGAAAGCTGACCACCAGAGTGGACAGGAATTCCGGTTGGGTTTCGTTCATCAGCAGGGCCGAGTTACGGGCGTGCTGCTCACTCAGGCTTTTGCCGCCAAGGCCATTGAGAATCATCACCGAACGCTTGATGCCGGCTTCACCGGCTTTCAGCAGGGCGTCTTTGGTGGATTCGTAAGTCTCGCCCTTGTTAACCCGCTTCAGTACCTCATCATCGCCGGACTCGGCACCCACATACAGCATGTCCAGACCGGCATCCCTGAGCTCTTTCATCTCACTGACGGATTTGCGCTTGAGGTTGCGGGGCAGGCAGTAGGAGGTTACCCGCTCTACATCCGGCAGGTGTTCACGGATCGCCCCGAGGATGGTCAGTAACCGGCCGGTCGGCAGGATCATGGCATCGCCATCCGCCAGGAAAATCCGCTGCACGATCATTCGCTCGCCGCATTTGCGGATCTCTTCCAGTACTTCCTTTTCATCCCTGGCCCGGAATTTTTTCTGGGGCGCGGTGTACATCTCACAGAAGGTGCACTTGTTCCACGAACAGCCATTGGTGACCGGCAGGATCAGGGAGTGGGCCTCACTGGGGGGCCGGAACACCGGTTCGATGTAGTTGATAGGGAAGCTGTGCATAACGGAAAACTCCGGACGTTGCGGAAACGGAGTACAGCTTAACCAATTGGGGGCGGAAGCTGAATGGTTGCTGCTGGTCGTTCATGAGCAGGCGCTGATCATCGTGGTGTCTGATCCGGTATGCCTGGGCCGATAATGGTCGGATATAACATTAAAAATATAAAAATATGTATGGTTGTCACATTGCTGGAGGCTTGCCAGGAAATCAGAATGGCTCCCGGTTTCGACTGGCAGCGTTTGCCGGCCTGGCCCTCACAACAACACTAAAGGCTCTGTCACCAAAGCGGTCTGCGGATCGGCCCGGTGTGAAGTGCTCCAGACACATGATGTTGACCATGAAAAACCATAAAACAACACGATCAGTGATGCCGGTGCGGACGACTCAGGATATCGAGGCGCTCGAGCAGTTCAGCTACGACGAGCTGGTGCCCGCCAACAACGTGCATGAGTTGTTTGCTGCAACGGCTGGTCTGCACGGTGATCGTCCTGCGCTCACTGTTCTGGATTCGGTGGCCCCGGATGAACCGACCCGAACTCTGACCCACCGCGAGCTGTTTTCCGAAATCAATCGTGCAGCCAATCTGTTGACTCATCTGGGTGCTGGCCGCACCAGCGTCATCGCAATCCTGTCACGAACCTACGCCGACATGCCGGTTGCGCTCTGGGCAGCCCAGACCACCGGGGTTGCCAGTTGCCTGAACTATCTTCTTTCGACCGACGTGATCGTCTCGCTGGTTGCCACGGAACAGGCCGAATTCCTGCTGTGTCCCTCGCCGGAGCTGGATGACGAGCTTTGGCAGAAGGCGCTGACGATTGCGGATGCGGTGAGTTCGATCCGCAAGGTGATCGTGCTGGGGCCGGTACCCGAGGGCCTGGATCCAAAGCGTTTCGTCAGCTTCAGCGACGGATGTGCAGTTCAGCCAGCGGATGCCCTGATTGCCGGCCAGCCGGCTTGCCGGGACGACATTGCTGCGTTGTTCCACACTGGTGGCACCACCGGGCTGCCCAAGCTGGTGCCCCAGAGCCAGCTCAATCAGATTCACGGTGCCTGGAGTCTCGCGCAACTGCTGGATCTCAGTGAGCAGGATTGCGCGCTGAATGGCTTTCCCCTGTTTCACGTGGGAGGCACTTCCACCGTCGGATTGTCGGTGCTGGCAGCCGGTGGTCATGTGGTGATGCTGACGCCCTCGGGTTTTCGCAACAAGGCTGTTGTCAGCGACATCTGGCGGTTGGCGGAGCGGTTTCGCGCTACCTATCTGGCCGGCGTACCCACGGCCATTGGCTCCATGAGTGAAGTGGAGATCGGGGGTTCCGATATTTCATCCCTGCGTTATGTCCTCACCGGCGGCGCCTCCCTGACCCGTGCCATCGCGGAGCGCTTTGTCAACCGTACCGGCCTGACGCTGATTGAGCAGTACGGCATGACCGAAACGGTGGCATCCATCGCCAGCACTCCGGTGAACGGAATGATCGTGCGGGGCAGTGTTGGCTTACGGGCACCGTTTTCGATCCTGCGGATTCTGCAGGAGGACGGCCAGGGCGGATGGCAGGATTGTGCCCCTGGTGAACCGGGCATGGTAGCCATCAAGGGACCTCAAGTGGTCGCCGGTTACCTGGATCCGGCCCATACCCGTGCCAGTTTCACACCCGAAGGATTCCTGATCACCGGTGATGTGGGCTACCTGGACGACCAGCAATACCTGCATCTGACCGGGCGTGAAAAGGACCTGATCATCCGCAGCGGCCACAACATCGACCCGGCTGCCATTGAGGAGGTTGCCAATGGCCACCCGGATGTCCTGCTGAGCGCAGCGGTGGGCATGCCCGACGCCTATTCCGGGGAAGTTCCGGTGCTCTATGTGTCGGTGTCCTCGAAGCAGCGTTTCGACGAATCCGGTTTCCGGAAATTCCTGGAGGCGCGGATCCATGAGCCGCCTGCGCGACCCCGTTTTATTTATGTCGTTGATGAAATTCCGGTGACCGCCGTGGGCAAGCTGTTCAAGCCGGCGTTACGGAACAACGCCATTGCAAAGAAATTACAGATGGAGGCCGAGACCCTGCTGGGCAAGGTGGACTGCATCGGCATTGAACGCGATCAGTCGAAGGATGGACGTTACGCCATTTCATTTAAAGAAACGGTGAGTGAAGAGGAAAGAGAAAGCGTCAGAAGGGCTCTGTCGGGGTTACCTGTTGACGTTATTTTTAATTGATTCCATGCGTTAAACCAACAAAACAAGAACTTGGAGAAGTCGTTATGCTGAAAACCAGAATTAAATCCGTCATCGGCCTTGGGTTGGGCCTGGTTCTGAGTGCTACCGCCATGGTGGCACCGGCTCACGCCGAACAGGAAGTGATCAAGTGGCGTTTGCAGGCACACCTTCCGGTGGGCAGCGGTTCCTGGCAGGACAGTGTGGTCGCCGTCAAAGACAAGTTGTATGAGCGCACCAACGGGCGGCTGCAGATCGAACTGCACTCCGCAGATTCGTTGTTCGGAGCTACGGAAATCTTTCCGGCGGTTCGTCGTGGCGTTATCGAGATGGGATACACTTCACCCGCCTACCTGATGAGCTACATTCCCACCGCGGGCCTGGCGTTTGCGTTGCCGGGGGCCTTTGAAGACGTCTGGGAAGCGCTCTATTTCTGGAAGCATCTCGGCTTTGAAGAGCTGGTGATGGAGGAGGCGGCTGCCGAGGGCATCCACTACTACACCGATAAGCTGTATCCCACCGAAATGGTGCTGAAGCGCCCGGTAGAGTCCATGGAGGAGTTCAGTGGTCTGCGGATTCGTGGCGCCGGCCTGTTGCAGAAGTTCCTGTCGGAAGTCGGTGCGTCAGCTACCTATATTCCCGGCCCGGAAATTTACCATGCGGTATCCACCGGCGTTGTTGATGGTGCTCACTGGGGCGCGTCGCAGGAGGCAAATTCCCTGAGCCTTTACGAAGTTGCGAAATACCACGTGCGCCCGTCACTGGGCATCGGTGGAGTTGAAGCTTTCATTATCAATGACAAGGCGATGTCTGATCTGCCGGAAGACATTCAGCAGGTGGTCAAGAGCACCCTGGTTGAGCACTTCTGGGCCCGCACCAACCAGTATCAGTATCAGGAAAAGGAAATGCTGAACCGGCTGGCCGAGGAAGAGGGTGTTCAGGTGATCACTCTGCCGGAGGAAGTCCAGGAACGGATGTGGGAAGTCGGGCGTGAACTTCGCGAAGTCGAAGCCCAAAAGAGCCCGAGCGCTGCAGAAGCCGTTCGCCGCCTTGAAGCCTACCTTGAGGCTCTGGGTCGGGGTGCCTGACAGATTCTGCATTGATGCATGAAGTAGTGTCTGGCTCAGGTCAGACACCTCCTCCCGGGGACGGACCCCCGATCTGGATCGTCAATCGAATGTATCGTCCTCCACTGATCTCATGATCCTATCCGGCCCCGGTGACTGGGCCCCGGAGCAAGCTATGGGTTTTATTCTGTCGTTGTCTCGTTTCATTACGAGACTGAACTCGCTGTTAGGCGTCTGGATTCTGAGTTATCTGGTCGTCGCGATGCTTGTTTTACTGCTGTTTGAAATTATCTCGCGGTATGCGTTTTCGGCGCCCACCGTATGGGCGTCGGAGCTGACCCAGCTGTTATTTGGTGCCTATATCATTCTGTCAGGTGGCTTCCTGCTGGTACGCAACGGGCACATCAATGTCGATATTCTCTATAACCGCTTTGCCGTGCGGAAAAAGGCCTTGCTGAATATTGTCACCTCATTTCTGTTCTTCGCCTTCATGGCGGTCATGCTCAAGGAGGGCTGGGCCATGGCTGAGGACTCGTTCAGCATGCGTGAAACCTCTTATTCAGCCTGGAATCCTGCCATCTGGCCGCTGAAGCTGGCGATTCCGCTGGGGATCATGCTGTTGCTGCTGCAGGGAATTGTGCGCCTTATGGGCGATGTCTGTGTGCTGCTGGGAAGGCCCGAGCTTGCCCGACAAATGGTCGCCGGCAATGAAGGGACGGTTGTGGAATTTGTTGCAGAACCTGCTGACGTCAGGGAGAAGAACGATGTCGCCTGAACTTCTTACCGCACTTTTCTTCGGCTCACTACTGCTGTTCGTTGCCCTGGGGGTGTCGCTCTCTTTTGTACTGGGCGGCGTTTCCGCCATCTTTCTGTATTTCACCTGGGGCGCTGATGGCTTTTTTATGGTCAGCAGCCGGGTCTGGACCACCATGAACAGCTTTACCCTGATTTCGATACCGTTGTTCGTGTTCATGGCGTTGATTCTTGAGCGAACCGGTCTTGCCCAGTCCCTGTATCGGATGATGTACCTGTGGATGGGTGGTCTGCGGGGTGGCCTGGCAATCGGCACCGTGGCCATCTGTACGGTTTTCGCCGCCATGGTAGGCATCAGCGGTGCGGCCGTGGTGGCCATGGGTGCTGTGGCTTTGCCGGCCATGCTGGCGCGGGGTTATGACAAGAAAATGGCGCTGGGCTGCATCAATGCCGGTGGTGGTCTTGGTATTCTGATTCCGCCGAGCGTGGTCATGATTATCTATTCCCTGAACACCGGAGTGTCCGTGGGAAGCCTCTTTGCGGCCGGTATTTTGCCTGGCATCCTGCTGGCAACGCTGGTGGGCCTGTACATCGGGATCCGCTGTTTCCTGCAACCGGAACTGGGCCCGGCGCTGTCAAAGGACGAGCGTGCCTCCTGGGGTGAAAAGCTGGCCTCGGTGAAAGCGGTGATCCTGCCCATCATGATTGTGGTGATGGTACTTGGCTCCATCCTGTCGGGCATTGCTACGCCCACTGAGGCAGCTGCCATCGGGGCGCTGGGCGCGCTGATCTGTGCGGTGGCCCATCGTTCGTTCAGCCGCAAGATGATCCATGAAGCAGCGGTCAAGACGCTGGTGATTTCCGCGATGATCATGTGGATCTTCATTGGCGCCCATGTGTTCTCCACCGCCTACAACGCCATGGGCGCCCAGCAACTGATTGCGAGCCTGATGCAGCATATTCCGGGGGGCGCTGTCGGGGCGCTGATCGTCATGCTGGGTATCGTCTTTATCATGGGCATGTTTCTCGATCCCATCGGAATCATGCTGATTACCCTGCCCATTTTCATGCCGGTAGTGAATCAGTTCGGCTTCGACCCGATCTGGTTCGGCATCCTGTTCATTATCATGATGGAGGTGGGCTACATGACGCCGCCTTTCGGATTCAATCTGTTCTATCTGAAAGGCGTGGTGCCGCCTGGGGTAACCATGGGCGACATCTACCGCTCGGTGGTGCCTTACGTGCTGGTGATTTTCCTGGGCATGTTGCTGATCGGTCTGATACCGGGCATAGCGCTCTACCTGCCGGGTATTCTGGTGTAGGCGGCCGCAAGACAGCAGGCGTCCCCGAGAAGCCTGAGAAGTGCTTCGTTATCTTCTGTGGGTTTGCGTCAGAGTGGAGGCTCTGGCGCTTTTTTTTGCACTCCCGGAAACAGCTGCTGCTGAATGTTTATGCGCCTTCAGGTGCTGGCGTTCCTGAGGTTGAATAGCTGCAGAGCCAGATGGATTTCCAGGGAACGGTTATTCAGCTGCCAGGGTCCCAGCAGTTGGGTGATTGCCTCCAGCCGGTTATGGACGGTGTTGACATGCAGTCTGAGCTTTCGGGCTGTTGCCCGGGCGTTCTGCTGCTGATTCAGAAACGTCAGCAGGGTTCTGCTGAGCTCGGTCTTGCGATCACGATCCGAGACGATAAGTTCACCAATCGTTGCGGTGATGAAGGCGTCTATGTCTACAGTGCTGCTGGTGTTGAATATCGGCGCGTAGATCGCGTACTCGTGGTAGAAAAAGATCGAATTGCGACGACCGAGCTGCTCCGCGATGTGCAGTGCCTGGGTTGCCAGGCGGTACTCTCTGGGCAGGTCTGCTGAATGTCGGATGACGTTGGACAGCGCGATCAGCCCGGACCAGTTGGCCTCGATTGCCACGTGTTCCCGCAAGAACTGCCTTGCGTTGAAAGCATCCTCTTCGTTCATCAGCACGGTGATGTGATCGTTCAGGTCTGTGGCAACGCCGATCATAAGCTTCAGCCGATTACTGATTCGCTTGAGGAAAAAATGCCGTTTCGAAGGTTCGATGGCGAGTACGGCCAGTACCATGGGCGCACTGGTGTCAATGCCGATCTGCAGCGCCTGGGTACGGGTTGCCTGACGTGTCGCTTCAACTGGAGCCAGCAAATCGGAAACAGTCGTTTTGATGTCCTGCAGATTACTGACCGTCTTTTTTTCTTCCAGCAGGTTCAGCACCGCGATAGCGGTGGAGGCCCGTTCAAAAATGCGGGTCTTGTGACCGGGGAGCTTTGTTTCGGTACGAATCAACAGTGATCCGAGGTGGTCGTTGCCACTCGAAACAGCCATCACAACCAGTGAATACTCGTCCTGCTCAAGCAGAACGGAGCGGCCAGTGAAGCGGCTGCGATCGATCGCGACGCTGGCTTTTTCACGGAAACTGCCGTTGATGGCTATGGTCTCGAAGAAAGACAGTGCGCCAGTCGGGTAAGCCGAAATAACGGAACCGGCCGGATCAAAGAAGGCCAGGTCGCCACTTAACAGGTCCGAAATCAACTTGATCATGTCGTGCTGAGTGCTGCCCTTGGCCAGTTGTCGGGTCAGCTTCTCGTGAGCGTCAGTGGCGTACTCAAGCACCGCCACTTTGTCTTCCAGCTCCCGGTTGGCCTGTTCTGCCGACCTGAGGGCCTGCTGCTCCTGCTCGAAGGTTCTGGCGTTGCGGATGGCAACTGACGCGTGGGCCGACAGGGTGGTGAGAACCGAAATTTCCCAGGGCTGGTAGAGGCGTTTGTAGCGATCGGCAACTATCAGCACCCCGATGACCTCCGAATCGGACAGGATCGGCACAGATACCACGGACTGTATGCCTTCC
>NZ_CAXBDN010000045.1:0-20128 GCF_963974375.1 uncultured Marinobacter sp. | reverse complement strand
ATCATATGGTGGTGGGTCACGGTGAGGTTATCTCATTGGCAGAACGTGGGCTGATGTAGAAATTGACCAAATTCCCAACAATTTTTTGCGTTGGGCCGGCCGTTCTGGTATAAAAGCGTCCCTAAATTCTGGCGGCGTCTGGCGAGCAGCGTGCGGCTGCGGACACCTGCGTGTTACTGCAAATACCGCGAAAGCGGCATGGTACGCACGAACAGCAACCAGAGACCCGATTACACGAATTCGTATCAAGACCAAGCTCAGGTCGGAGGCAAGTATGTCCAGAGTCTGTCAGGTCACCGGTAAGAGACCGATGACCGGTAACAACGTTTCTCACGCTATGAACCACACCAGACGTCGTTTTCTGCCGAACCTGCAGAATCACCGTTTCTGGGTTGAAACCGAGAAGCGCTTCGTGAAGCTGCGCGTATCCACCAAGGGTATGCGCATCATCGACAAAAAAGGCATTGACGTTGTGCTGGCCGATCTTCGCGCCCGCGGCGAGAAATTTTAAGGAGCCTTATCATGCGCGAAAAAATCAAGCTGGTTTCATCAGCAGGTACTGGTCATTTCTACACGACCCTGAAGAACAAGCGTAACACGCCGGAAAAAATCGAGATCAAAAAATACGATCCGGTTGTCCGCAAGCACGTTGCGTATAAAGAAGCCAAGATCAAATAAGATTCTGGTTGCTGAAAAACCCGGCCCTGTGCCGGGTTTTTTTATGCCCGCATTTCCTGCGGAGCATCGGCCCGGGGCAGCAGCGAAGCAGAGCCAAGGCCACCCCGGGACCCATTCATTGAATCTGTCTCAGAAGGCTTTCACGTAGCCTTTTGGCAGCGCGATATCCAGGGCGATAGGCAGATGATCCGACATCGGGTAACTCACGACTTCGGCCCGGCGGATTTCAAGAGTGGGACTCACCAGAATATGGTCCAGCGCACGTTCAGGCCGCCAGCTTGGAAAACTGTGAGCGGTAGCCGGCAGAGGCACCAGGTTGGAATCCCGCAGCGGTGAATGCCTGAGCAGTTCCTCCGCATGATTGTTGAGATCGCCCATCAACACCACATGACGATACTTCGAGACCAGCTCATGAATGTAGGCGAGCTGTTTCTGCTGGGCCGCCTTACTCAGGGACAGATGCATCATCACCAGCACCAGAGGATCTTCCTCCAGTCCGTACTTGGCAACAATGGCGCCTCGCCCGGGAATCAGAGCTGGCAGGCGGTGCTCCGACACCTCCAGAGGCCGGAACCGGCTCAACAACCCGTTGCTGTGCTGTGCCATGTGCCCCAGATTACGGTTCAGCTGCTGGTGCCAGTAAGGAATACCACTGGCCTCCGCCAGGTACTGGACCTGATTGATATAGCCACTGCGAAGACTGCCGCCGTCACACTCCTGCAGCGCCACAACGTCGTAGTTGCGCAGCAATGTGGCGATACGGTCAAGATTCTCGATACGACCACGATGCGGCAGCAGGTGCTGCCAGCTGCGGGTGAGGTAATGATGATAGGACGCGGTGTTGATACCGACCTGGATATTGAAGGTCAGCAGGCGGATGTGCCGGTGTGGCTCGAAATCGGGCACATCATCCAGGCCCGACGACGTGCCGCCGGACTCGGCAGCACGTCCCGGGAAACCACTAAAACGCTTGCGAATTGTTCTGTACATGTCCGGCTCCGATGCTGAGTCTTACCAGCTTCCAGCCCGGCAACACAAAAATCACTGCTGGGCGCGCTCGCTGCGCTCTTTCTCTACAAGGTAGTCAACGACGTCCATCATCGCCTCATGACCACCCGCCAGCGTGGCATTGGTCTTGTACTTGCCAGCCACCAGCATGGCCGGCACGCCGGTCAGACGGGCGCCACGGATGACTGACTGGGCGCGCTGGACCCGGGCCTTTACGCCGAAACCCTTGTACTCTTTCAGGAAGGCCTCTTCATCAACTCCATGGCCGGACAGGAATTCCGCCAGCTTTTCAGGTGTGTCCAGCTGACGCCGGTCACGGGCGAGGGCGTCAAACAGGGCGTCATGGGTCTGATCGAACGCGCCAAGTGCTTCACTGGCGTAAAAGGCGTAAGCGTGAGGCTCCCAGGTACGGCCCAGAGCCGCCGGCAGCAGAATGAAATTGACATCGTCTGCCATATCCTGCTCCCAGGCTTCAATCACCGGCTTGAGGGAGTAACAGTGGGGGCAGCCATACCAGAACACCTCAACTACCTCGATACCCTCCTCCGACGGCGCTACTGAAACATTGGAGCCCAGACGTTCATAATGGGTACCTTCTTGCCACTGCGCGTGAGCCTGAAAAGAAAGGGCCACCAACGCCAGCACCAGATATCTGAAAAATGCCATTGCACACCTCGTTATTATGTTCTTTCTGAAACAGCCTTCGGGGCTGCTGCGAATTCCCTACTCTGACCTGCGACATCTCCACAGGTTCACGACCTTGCCGGATTATGTCCCAGCCACCACCTGCGCTTCCAGTCATCCCGGATTACAGACCCGACAGAAAAGCAAAAACAAAAAAGCCCGCACAATTGGCGGGCTTTACGGGCTCAGGAAATGACCTGAGCCACTGTTATATCCTGATCAGTGCAAACCGGAAATATAACTGGAAACCGCCTCGATCTCCGCATCACTCAGGCGGGAGGCAATATCAATCATGATCTGCGCATTGACACCGCCAGCACGATCGCCCTTGCGGTAGTCTTGCAGAGATTTGGCAACATAGTCAGCGCTCTGGCCGCTCAGGCGGGGATAACCAGCCGGCTCGTTACCCTTACCCTGGGGGCTGTGACAGGCCGCGCAAGCCGCAATGCCTGAGGCCAGATTGCCACCGCGGTACAGTGCCTGACCCTGATCCACCAGATCGGGATCAGCCTGCCCGATGGGCATGGACTGCTGGTCGTAATAGGCTGCGAGATCAAGCAGGTCGTCATCCGACATGTTGTCCAGCAGACCGGTCATTTCCGGAATCGGGCGATCACCGTCACGAATAGCCATTAACTGGCGATAGAGGTAAGTCTCGCCAATGCCGGACAACTTCGGGTAGACACCCATAATCGGCGCGGCACCACCGGCACCATGACAGCTCGCACAAACGGCTGCATTCGCTTCACCTGCTTCAGGATCTCCCGCTCCGTGAGCCGCTACAGAAAGGCCCAGGCCGAGAACCACACCTGCGATCAGTTTTTTCATGCTCGCTCCGCTATCTCTCATTAGAAGTCGTTATTCTGTCTGCAGCCCGCAAACGCTGATGTCACAGCCCCAAACCCGGCTTTCCAGCGTCATCACCCTGCGCACTGTCCGCAAATTGGTGTAGCATTATACATTAATCACCCACAACTGAAATCCAGGACGCCCTTTTCGTGACGGCAGCAGATCTAAAACCTATTTCTTTCAACAGCGCCCGCTTTCTTGTCAGTGCTGCGAAGCTCCAGGATTGTCCACCGGATTCAGGTTCTGAAGTGGCTTTCGCCGGCCGCTCCAATGCAGGAAAATCCAGCGCAATCAACACAATAACCAACAACGGCAAACTGGCCAGAACCAGTAAAACCCCCGGCCGGACCCGGTTGATCAACTTTTTTTCCCTCAATCGCGAACAACGCCGACTGGTGGATCTGCCCGGTTACGGCTACGCCAAAGTGTCCAGAGACATGAAGGATGACTGGCAGAAACACCTCAGCCACTATCTGCTGGAACGCAAAAGCCTGCAAGGCCTGGTGCTGGTGATGGACATTCGCCACCCGCTTACGGACTTTGACCGTATGATGGTGGATTGGTGTGAACATAACCAGTTGCCGCTGATGATTCTTGCCACCAAGGCAGACAAGCTGAAATTCGGCCAGGCCAAACAGGCCATGATGGGCATTGCCCGCGAGCTCGAAAACCAGCAGTGGCTGAAGCACCTGATCATGTTCTCGTCCACCAGCAAAACCGGGCTGGACGAATGCAGACAGGCCCTGACTGACTGGCTCGATACCGAAACAACGGATCCGGAATCAGAGCTCGAAAACGACAACGACTGAACGCAAAAAAACCCGGCCGGCAAGAACCGGTCGGGAATCGTCAGGGTTTGCGACGTACTGAGACCTGAGTCTCTGCCGGCACCGGCGCCGTCCGATCAACGCTCGATGCCCGCACCAACTTTGATCAATTTTTAACCACACAAGTTCCCGAAACAGATTTATTATTTACACCCGCACCCATGGCCGCCCCCTCAGTCCGGCATAAACCGCTGCCGGATGGCTTCAACATCGGCCCGGTAAGCCGGCATCAGATAAGGTATCTGCAAGGTCAATACCTGATACACCACCTGCTGCAGTCGCTCCTGCAGAGGCTCCAGCTTACCGTCGAACCCCTTCGTTTTCAGGTATGCCATCCAGTTGGTGATGACCAGCCAGGCGTTCAGCGCCAGCGCATCCCGCAGTGCCGGATCCTGCCGCTGCATGACACCACCTGCCGCCAGACCGTCCAGTATGCGGGCAATCGCCTCCAGACAGCGTTCGGTGAAGGCCCGGTATTCCGTGCGCAGCCTGGGATCACTCTCCAGCAGGAACTCGAGATCCCGGTGCAGAAAACGGTAAGCCCACAGGCCACTGATAACCGATTCCAGATAGAACATCAGCTCGTTCAGGGTCAGTGGCTGTTCTTCCGGAATCGCGAGATAGCCATCCACCAACGCTTCATACTCCCTGAATAATTCGTAAACAATTTCTGACTTGTTCTTGAAATGGTAGTAAAGGTTGCCCGGAGATATCCCGAGATGTGCCGAGAGATGGTTGGTGGTGACGTTGCGCTCACCGCGCTCGTTGAACAACAACAGGCTGGCCTGAAGAATGCGGTCCCGGGTTTTCATGATGGCTGAGTACTCATGCTGTCACAGATTCCTGAAAAATATCTGACGAACGTCAGGCCGCATCCGGAAATACGGTAAGTTGACGGAATAGAGTATTAGCTCTAATAATGAACCCCAACGTTTAACAATGCCACCTGCCGTCATCCCGATCACGCCTGCCATCGTATCCTGACCGGTGACACAGAGGACCAGAGCCATGAGTGCAACCGTTGTTTCACTGACCGAAAGCAAAAAACAGATTCAGTTGACCGGACGAATTCTGGAGGAGCAGCGCCAGGGGTTTCGCAACAACGCGTTACCGTCACTGACGGAGCGACTTGAAAACCTGAAGCGCCTCAAGCGGGCGTTGATCACCCATCAGGAAGACATATGCGAAGCCATTGACCGGGATTTCAACGGCCGTTCCCGGGATGAAACCCTGATCGCCGAAATCATGCCATCGATTCAGGGCATCAACTACACGCTCAGACATCTGTCAGGCTGGATGAAGCCCGCCCGGCGCCATGTCTCGGTATTGTTCCAGCCCGCCAGCAACAAGGTCCATTACCAGCCCAAGGGCGTGGTGGGCATCATTGTGCCCTGGAACTACCCCCTGTATCTGGCGGTGGGTCCCCTGGTCGCTGCGCTTGCCGCAGGCAACCGGGCAATGGTTAAAATGTCGGAGTTCACGCCTCACACCTCGGCTCTCTTTGCATCGATCATCGAATCGGTATTCCCCCGGGATCTGGTCGCCATCATCAATGGCGAGGCGGATGTTGCCGCCGACTTTTCGGGGCGGCCCTTCGATCACCTGCTGTTCACCGGCTCAACCACGGTTGGCAGACTGGTCATGAAGGCTGCATCCGACAATCTGACGCCGGTAACCCTCGAGCTGGGCGGCAAATCTCCGGCGCTGATCTCCGCCGACATTCCCATGAAGGATGCCGCCCGGCGAATTGCCTTTGGCAAGGCCTTCAACGCGGGCCAGACCTGTGTGGCACCAGATTATGTATTGTGTCCGGCGGATCGTGTGCCGGCCTTTGTTGATCACTTCCGGGATGCCTTCGCCGCCATGTACCCGGAATTGAGAGATAACAGCGACTACACCGCCATTATCAACGACCGCCAGTATCAGCGCTTGCAGGGCTATCTGGAGGATGCCCGCAGCAAAGGCGCCACCCTGGTGGAAATCAATCCGGCGGAAGAAACCCTCGAAGCCGGCTGCCGCAAGATGCCCATCACCCTGGTGCTGAATCCCACCAGCGCCATGAAGGTCATGCAGGATGAGATTTTCGGGCCCATACTCCCGGTTGTTGCCGTCAGCAGTACCGACGATGCCCTGGATTTTATCAATCAGCGTCCGCGCCCTCTCGCGTTCTACTACTTCGGTTACGACCGCAGTGAACAAAAAAGAGTGGTGAGAGCAACACATTCCGGCGGCATGTGTATCAACGATTCCCTGATGCATGTGGCCCAGGACGACCTGCCCTTCGGGGGCATCGGCGATTCCGGCATGGGCCATTACCATGGCCGGGAGGGTTTCCTGACCTTTTCCCACGCCCGCGCGATTTTCAGCAAGCAGCGCCTGAACAGCGGAAGGCTGGTCTATCCACCACACGGCACCGTCCTGCACAAGCTGGTGTACCGCTTCTTTATCCGCTGACCGCGACTGAATCCGCGCCAGGTCGCGCTCAGTCGCACCCTGTTACCCGGCCTTCAACCACCTCTGCTCCGCCCTCTGTGAATACAGGGGGTCAGATTTGGTACAGATACTGGTATCCTGTGGCATCACAGACCTGAAGGAGCCTTTGCATGACCACGGTTATTTATCCCGGAACATTTGATCCTATTACCAATGGCCACACTGACCTGGTCGAGCGAGCCGGCAAACTGTTTGATGAAGTGGTTATTGCCGTTGCCGTCAGCTCCAAGAAAAATCCGCTGTTTACACTGGAAGAACGGATCGATCTGGCCGAGCGGGCTACCAGCCATCTGGACAATGTCCGGGTAACCGGCTTCAACACCCTGCTGGCCCATTTTGTCAAAGAACAGAACGCCACTGTGCTGTTGCGGGGCCTGCGGGCGGTCTCGGATTTCGAGTATGAGTTTCAGCTGGCGGACATGAATCGACACCTGGCGCCGGAAGTGGAGAGCGTCTTCCTCACTCCCTCCAACCACTTGTCCTACATTTCTTCGTCGCTGATCCGGGAGATTGCCTCACTGGACGGTGACATCTCCGAGTTTGTTGATCCGATCGTATGCGAGGCCCTGAAAAACAAGTTCAGGAAATAATGGCTGAGGCAAACCCACTATGGCCCTGATGATTACTGACGAGTGCATCAACTGCGACGTCTGTGAGCCGGAATGTCCCAACGATGCGATCAGTGCCGGCGAAGAAATCTATGTCATCGACCCCGACAAGTGCACCGAGTGCGTGGGCCATTATGATGAGCCCCAATGTCAGCAGGTATGCCCGGTCGACTGCATTCCTCTGGACCCGGAACGTCCGGAAACCCGGGATGGGCTGATGACCAGATATCATCGCCTTACCGGTCACTAATCGTCGGATCCGGGGCGGTCATCGCCTTTGCGCTGAAACAGAAAAGCCGGGATAGCGTCCCGGCTTTTCTGTTTCTAGCCCTGACGTCAGATCATTGGCGGCAGTGGAATCACCTGACCATTGAGATTGATCTGGAGATCCTTCAAGGTCGCCTCCAGCACCAAATCGTCACCGCTTCGCACCAGCACTCCCTGCGCGAGCAGTGGTGCCAACTCCTCTGCCAGAGTCGGATAACGCTCGGTCAGCGCGACCGGAATACGCAACTGCAACTGACCTGACAGACGTTCCATGACGATTGCCATGCCCTCCAGTTCCGCATCACCAAGTTCAGGATGGGACAGGATGGCGGTTCCGGTTACCGGGCCATCAGGAGAATCCAGGCTCAGCTCGGGAAAGCCCACAGAAAAGCCGGCACCGGCCAGAGCACGAGCCGCTTCAGCAATGTTCATGGTGGCGGCGAGCTGGCGCTCGAACCTGCCGGAAGCATCGCCATTTACGGGTTCAGACGCTGCCTGCATCTCATGGAATGCGTCCACAAGAAGATTCCAGCCATCGACACTGACATCGCTCAGGGCAAACTCTAGCTGGTGGGGACCAAAGCTGTCGGAATCAAGGGAGATCCGCGCCAGGCTCAGAATGCTGCGGGTGGTAAAGCGCTGATCGTCGTCAACCGCCAGGCTTTCCGTCAGCCAGCGCAGATCTTCCAGCACCACTTCCGGAGCATCCGCCCGGGCCAGACTGGCACTGGCCAGAACCGCTTCGCCGCTACCGATCCACACGTCTCCGCGAAGTCGCTCCATTGACTGCTCAAAGTGGAGATTCTCCATGCTCAGCCGGTACTCCGGCCCTCTCAGCACTGCTCCGGGCCAGATCATGTTGGCTTCCAGCTCGCTGCCACCACTGGAAAAGTTCACCCAGCCATAGCCTTCTGACACAGTGAGGGTTTCACCGGTCATTTCGTCATCCAGACTGATTGCCGGCATCGACATATCTGCCCGGGCAGTGCCCCAGAGTCGCGTGGTCAGGGTCAGTTCCGGCTGACGCTGCGGAAACAGCAACGGCCAGACTTCACCTTCCGGCACCTCGGTTACGAATACGATCCGGCTGCCAACCAGTCCGTGGGAGACATCACCGCGGTAACCAAGTACCTCGCGCTCGCCGGTTTTCGGGTTCTCGAATTCAATATGACCTTCCAGTCGCGACCCCAGATAGCCACGGGTATATTCCATGGTATCCAGTGAGAACATTGGCTGGGCTTCATTCAGTTCTGCAACCGCCTGTTGCCATTGCTGCTCCGTCAGCTTGCCGGAGACCCAGGGCGCACTGATACCGAGCGCCAGAACCAGGCCACCAGCCCACATCCATCGTTTTTTCATTCGTCAACAACTCCCTGCCGGAGCCCCGGCTCCGGATCGATGCGTATCCACTGAGCCGGCGGCACTGGGTCTATTTGCCCGTGAGACGCTCCAGAAGCACCTGCTGGGCCGAGAAGCGCTCCTCTTCGGGCGCCGGCTGATTCTGCAGGTAACGACCATCCGGCTGCAACTCCCAGCTCTGGCAGTTGTCTCTCAGGCAGGCGTCCAGATCATCCCTAAGACGCGCCAGCAGCTCCTTGTCTTCCACCGGAAAGGCCACCTCAACGCGGTTTACCAGGTTGCGAACCATGCCATCAGCGCTGGAACAGTAGACTTCCGGCTTGCCGTTGTTGCCGAAATAGTAAACCCGGCTGTGCTCAAGAAATCGACCGATGACCGACAGCACCCGGATGTTCTCGGACAGCCCCGGAACGCCGGGACGCAGGCAGCAGATACCCCGCACGATCAGATCAACCTGAACACCGGCCTGGGAGGCCCGATACAGCGCCAGCATCACGTCCGGATCGGTGAGTGCATTGAACTTGAAGATGATATGACCCTGCTCACCATGGGCCGCTTCACGCTCGATCAGCTCGATGATCTTTTTATGGAGCGTGAACGGAGCGTGGAACAGCTTTTTGATCTTCAGTGCCTTGCCCATACCGGTCAGCTGCTGAAACAGCTTGTTGACATCATCACCCAGGGCATCGTCGGCCGACAGGAAGCTGTAGTCGGTGTAGAGCCTGGCGTTGCCCGCGTGGTAGTTACCCGTGCCAAGGTGCACATAACGACGCAGACGACCTTCCTCCCGGCGCACAATCAGGATCATTTTGGCATGGGTCTTGTACCCCACCACACCATAAACCACCACCACGCCGGACTCCTGCAGACGGCTGGCCAGTTCCAGGTTCTCGGCTTCGTCAAACCGGGCCCGCAATTCAATGACCGCCGTAACTTCTTTACCCCGACGGGCAGCATCCATCAGCGCCTCGACGATCTCCGAGTCGGCACCGGTCCGGTAAAGGGTCTGACGGATGGCCAGCACCTGCGGATCTTTCGCGGACTGACGCAGGAAATCGATAACCGGCGTAAAGCTTTCATAGGGGTGCAACAGCAGAACCGGCTGCTGGCGAATGGCATCAAAAATAACTTCCTTGTTGCGGATCTGCTTGGGTACTGCCGGCGAAAATCCCGGGTAAATCAGATCAGGCCGGTTAACCAGCCCGCTGACCGCCATCAGGCGGGTCAGGTTGACCGGACCGTGGACCTTGTAGAGGTCCCGTTCGGTCAGGCCGAACTGATGCAGCAGAAAATTGATCAGCTCTTCAGGACAGTTGTCCGCCACTTCCAGCCGCACACCGTCACCGAAGCGGCGACTGAGCAACTCGCCGCGCAGGGCTGAGGCAAGATCCTCAAGGTCGTCTTCCAGCTCAAGGTCCGCGTTGCGGGTCAGACGGAACTGGTAACAACCCTTGATTTCCATCCCCGGAAACAGCTCATCGGCATGGGCATGAATCATCGACGACAGGAACACCAGATTCTCGCCACCCTCGCAGACGTCGTCCGGCAACCGAACCAGACGGGGCAGCGAACGTGGCGCCGGCACAATGGCCATACCGGTTTCGCGCCCAAAGGCATCCTTGCCATCCAGTTCCACAATAAAGTTCAGGCTCTTGTTTACCAGTCGCGGGAACGGGTGGGATGGGTCCAGACCAATGGGATTGACCACGGGCAGGATTTCATCCTCAAAATACTGCCGCACCCACTCAGTCTGTGCCGGGGTCCAGTCGCGACGCCGGACAAAATGGATGTTCTCCTGCTCCATGGCAGGAATCAGAACGTTATTAATGATGTCGTATTGCTCACGGATGTACTCATGAGCCACCTGACTGATTTCCGCCAGCACCTGATCAGGCATCATGCCGTCCGGCCCGACCATCTCGCGGCCGTATTTGATCTGCTGACGCAGACCTGCTGCACGGATCTCAAAGAACTCGTCCATGTTGCTGCTGAAAATGCAGCAGAACATCAGCCGGTTCAACAGCGGGTGGTGCTCATCCAGTGCCTGCTGAAGCACCCGGTAGTTGAACTGAAGATGGCTCAGCTCGCGGTTGAAATAGTTCTCCCGGGCTGCCAGATCCAGCACCACTTCAGGAACTTCCGCCGGTTCCGGTATCGCTGGCACCTCCCCCAGCTTGTGTACGGTTTCTGCCGTCATGCTCCATCTCCCCGTAACAGCCGGGCTGCGCGCACGGCAAAATAGGTCAGAATGCCATCCGCCCCCGCCCGGCGCATGGCCATCAGGCTCTCCATCATCCCCGCCTCTTCGTCGAGCCAGCCGTTCTGTGCCGCCGCCATATGCATCGCATACTCACCGCTTACCTGATAGACGAAGGTGGGCACCTTCAGCTCATGCTTCACCCGATAAACGATATCCAGGTAGGGCATGCCCGGTTTCACCATCACCATATCTGCGCCTTCAGACAGGTCCATGGAGACCTCATGCAGGGCCTCATCGCTATTGGCCGGATCCATCTGATAGGTAGCCTTGTTGCCTTTGCCCAGATTGGCCGCAGAACCAACCGCATCGCGGAATGGCCCATAATAGGAAGACGCAAACTTGGCAGAATAGGCCATGATCCGGGTATTTATGTGGCCCGCTTTCTCCAGCGCTTCCCGGATGGCACCAATGCGGCCGTCCATCATGTCCGAAGGTGCCAGTACATCCGCACCCGCTTCAGCGTGAGACAGGGACTGCCGGATCAGTGCATCAACGGTGATGTCGTTCAGCACGTAGCCCTGTTCGTCAATAATGCCGTCCTGGCCGTGGGTAGTGAATGGATCAAGCGCCACATCGGTAATCACCCCCAGCTCTGGAAACGCCTTCTTGAGGGCCCGGGTGGCACGCTGAGCGAGACCTTCCGGGTCCCAGGCGCCGGAACCCTGCAGATCTTTCCTGGACGCAGGCACCACCGGAAACAGGGCAATGGCAGGAATACCCAGTGCCACCATTTCCGCCGCCTGCTCCAGCAGCAAATCGATGCTCAGTCGCTCAACGCCCGGCATGGAATGTATTGCCTCCCGCTGTCCCTCGCCCTCCAGCACAAACACCGGGAAAATCAGGTTGTCCACGCCTAGGCTGTTTTCGCGTACCAGGCGCCGGGAAAAGTCGTCCGCCCTGTTGCGGCGAAGCCGGGTGGCTGGAAAGCTGCGATGCTGGGGTGAGAACACGGTAATGCCTCCGTTAGGCGGATAGAATAGCCGCCTATGATACACGCTTGAATATGAAGGGGGGATGACCGGACGGTCAAACACAAAAGAACAACGTCCGGCAGCACGGATGGCTGCCGGTGAATCACCGTCGGTCAGAGGCTGCGGTTGTTAAAACCAACGTCAACCTTACGGGGGGCATCCATGCGAAAACTGGTGTCTACCTGCTGAATCCGGCCACCCTGACTCAGGTAAGCTTCAATATCCGCTTCCAGCTGGGCACGGATACGGGCACGGCCAGCTACGGAGTGATTGTCCTCCGCGTCGCTGGACCAGCCCCCGGATTGTTCCAGATTGCCTTCGTCGAATTCACTCATGGCCCTTGTCTCCATCAGCGAAACCCAATGTTCGGTGAAGCGCGAAACCCGCTTCCTGATCGGCATGACGGGCGGCGACCCCGCCTGAAGGGAAAGCCGTGCAGTCGTGCCTTGGCGTCTTTATAATCGGGAAATGATGACAACGCCATTAGCGACCAAAGACTTTTTTGTAACAATTTGTAACTGGTCGACAGCTTGCCAATAACCCTTTGAAAATAATAACCATAATCAGAAATCAGAGAGATCCGCCATGACCACGACAAATCCAGCGCTACTCCCTCCGGAAACCGGCCAGGACCCCTGGCTGGCCAGCACCCACGAGGTGACCAACCAGCCACCCGCTCTGGAAAACTACAATCTGTTCACCGAAGATCAGGCCCTGCAGGAGGCGGTCCAGCGTGAAGGTGCTGCCCACCACATCCCGGAGCTGAACGCCTTCGGTGAACTTGCCGGCCGCCGTGACACCATTGAGCTGGGCTTCCTTGCCAACGAGAACAAACCGACGTTCAACACCCACGACCGCTTTGGGCATCGCATTGACGAGGTCCGGTTTCACCCGGCCTACCATGAATTGATGCGCATCGCCCACGAACACGGTCTGCACAGCAGCCCCTGGGAAAATCCCGGCAAGGGTGCCCACGTCAGTCGGGCGGCGAAGTATTACCTTCACACCCAGGTTGAAGCCGCCCACGGCTGCCCTGTCACCATGACCTTTGCCGCCATGCCCTCCATCATGAAACAGCCGGATCTGGCGAAGATC
Organism: uncultured Marinobacter sp.; assembly: GCF_963974375.1. GTDB lineage: Bacteria > Pseudomonadota > Gammaproteobacteria > Pseudomonadales > Oleiphilaceae > Marinobacter. The sequence goes on along the minus strand of NZ_CAXBDN010000045.1, from coordinate 7,029 downwards.
TGGGCGCCGAAAATACTGTCCCGGGACTACGACCCCCGCAACCTGCCGGATTCTGAAAAATCCTCGGTCACCATTGGCATGGCGATGACTGAAAAGCAGGGCGGTAGTGATGTCCGCGCCAACAGTACGCGCGCCATTCCCGTCAGCACCGAAGGCCCGGGCCAGGCTTACCAGCTGGTGGGCCACAAATGGTTTGTCTCCGCACCCATGTGCGACGCGTTTCTGGTGCTGGCCCAGGCACCCGGCGGACTGTCCTGTTTTCTGATGCCCCGCTGGTGCCCTGATGGCAGCAAGAATCCCTGGCAGATCCAGCGCCTGAAAAACAAGATGGGCAATGTGGCGAACGCCTCCAGCGAAGCGGAACTCCGGGGCGCGCTGGCCTGGATGGTGGGCGAGGAAGGCCGGGGTGTACCCACCATCATTGAAATGGTCGCCATGACCCGTTTCGATTGCATGATCGGCAGTTCCGCCGGTATGCGCCAGGCCGCCGTGCAGGCTCTCCATCACTGTCGTCACCGCAGCGCATTTGGCGCACGGCTGAGTGACCAGCCATTGATGCAGAACGTCCTGGCGGATCTGGCCCTCGAGAGCGAGGCGGCAATGACCTGCACCCTGCGCGTAGCCAGAGCCCTGGACACTCCCGACGATCCTCAGGAACAGCTTCTGTTGCGTCTTGCCACGCCCGTGGGTAAATACTGGATCTGTAAACGATCGCCCAACCACGCCTACGAAGCCATGGAGTGCATCGGAGGCAGCGGGGTGATGGAAGACTGCATCATGCCCAGGCTGTTCCGGGAGTCCCCGGTCAACGCCATCTGGGAAGGGTCAGGCAATGTGCAGTGCCTGGACACCCTGCGCGCGCTTGAGAAATCACCAGAGAGTCTGTCCGCCTTCTTCACCGAGGTGGAACTCGCTCGCGGCGCGGACCGACGTTTTGACCGGTTTGTTGACGCGCTCAAACAAGACTTTACCGACAGCCGTGACGTTCAGTTCCGGGCCCGCAACCTGGTGGATCGGCTGGCACTGTCGCTGCAGGCCTCTCTGCTGTTGCGCCACTCCAGTGCGGCCGTTGCCGATGCATTCTGTGGCTCCCGACTCGCCAGTCAGGGCGCCCATAACATCGGTAACCTGCCTGCCGGGGTTGACGCCGCTGCCATCATCGAGCGGGCAACCGCCAGAGTTGGCTGATCTCTGGCGGGCTGACCGCTTCCATGGCCAGCCCGCAGCCCCTGGCAACGAAAAGTAACGCCCACACCGCACCCGAGGAAACCGCTCATGTCTGATGCTCTGAGAAAGCTGCTTGCTGCCCGGGAGTCTGAAACGGCGGTCATAACGCCCCACCTGGGTGTTCTCACCCTGCATTTTCAGCTCTATGGTGTCGCGGACCTGAAAGAAAAGCGGAAAGTGTTCCTGCCTCTCAAAACGGTCTGGGGACGCGAACCGGATCTGGCGGTGGCCGAAACTGGCGATATGGAAGCCCTGGACAGCGCCGTCTGGAGCATTGCCGCCCTGGGCACCAGCACCCAGCTGATCACCGCCAGGCTGGACCAGGTCGAAAAAGCGATTGCACAAAAAATAGACGCCCCCATACTGGAGGTGCAAAGAGAGCTGTTATAGCCCTGATTGGCAAGACACGATGTGAGACCGTATACTACGCGGCCTTGACCACGGACGCGATAGATCGTCCGGTCGTCTTGCCTTGTCACCCGATGCGCAGCAACAACGCATACGGCGCGTGCAGACAGAGACACCGGACCCGGACCGGAGACCTGATTGGCTCCTGGAAAATTCCGCTGAATTCACCGGGAGCGGGAAATAGCCCCCTGGAGAATGCCACTAAATTGTGTAGCGCGTATGACCGGTAAGAAAAAGTCTGCCCAGGCTTCCGTGGAGGCCATGTATCGTGTTTTTACGGTACCCGAGGCCCCAGAGTCTACACTGAGCCGGATTGACCAGAACATCTCCGGCAACCTTGCGGGCTTCCTGCAGGAGCACATCGTCGCCATTGAGCGGGACCTGAGCGAAGTTGAAAAAGACTTTGCGGATTCTGCTATTCCCGAAAAGCCTATTTTTGTGTCCGAGCAGGCCCAGTTCCTGCTGGACAAGCTGGTGGCCAACTCGGTTCACACCGCATCCCCCAGCTTTATAGGCCACATGACCTCGGCGCTGCCCTATTTCATGCTGCCGCTGTCCAAGATCATGATTGCCCTGAACCAGAACCTGGTCAAAACCGAAACCTCCAAGGCGTTCACCCCCATGGAGCGTCAGGTGCTGGGCATGATTCACCGGCTGGTGTACCAACAGGACGGGGCTTACTACCGCAAGTGGATGCATGACCCCCGTCATGCCCTGGGGGCCATGTGCTCCGGCGGTACGGTTGCCAACCTGACCGCTCTCTGGGTTGCCCGTAACCGCGCTTTTCCGGCCGAAGGCAGTTTCCGCGGCGTCCACCAGGAGGGTCTGTTTCGGGCCCTGCGTTATTACGGCCACGAAGGTGCTGCCATTCTGGTCTCGCGCCGGGGCCACTACTCGCTGCGCAAGGCCGCCGATGTGCTGGGGCTGGGCCGTGATTCCCTGATTGCTGTGGATACCGATGACGATAACCGCATCAACATCGATGCCCTGCGGGACAAATGCATCGAGCTACAGCGTCAGAAGGTCAAAATCATGGCCATCTGCGGCATTGCCGGCACCACCGAGACCGGCAACGTGGACCCGCTGGACGCCATGGCTGATGTAGCCCGGGAGTTCAGCGCCCACTTCCACGTAGACGCGGCCTGGGGCGGCCCCACCTTGTTCTCACGGCAATACGGCCATCTCATGCGGGGCATTGAAAAGGCCGACTCGGTCACCTTTGATGCCCACAAGCAGCTGTATGTGCCCATGGGTGTCGGTCTGGTGGTGTTCCGGGATCCGACCATGGCCAGCGCTGTCGAGCACCACGCCCAGTACATTATCCGGAAAGGTTCCCGGGATCTGGGCAGCAATACCCTGGAAGGCTCGCGACCGGGCATGGCCATGCTGATTCATTCCGGCCTGAAAATTCTGGCCCGGGAAGGTTACGAAATTCTGATCAATCAGGGCATTGAAAAAGCGAAAACCTTTGCCACCCTGATTAACGAAGATCCGGATTTTGAACTGGTGACCGATCCGGAGCTGAACATTCTGACCTACCGTTACTGTCCTGAGCATGTTCAGCTGGCCCTCAAAGCCGCCGATCCCCTGCAGGCCGAACGCATCAACATGTCCCTGAACCGGATCACCAAGTTTATCCAGAAGGTGCAGCGTGAGCGGGGCAAGGCGTTTGTGTCACGAACCCGGCTTGAGCCGGCCCGTTACGGCAATTTCCCCTGTATTGTATTCCGCGTGGTGCTGGCCAATCCCCTGACCACCCGGGAAATCCTTCAGGACATTCTGGCCGAACAGAAAGAACTGGCCCGGGAGGCTGCACTGGGGGATGAAATGGCCATTCTGCAGCAACATGCCGACGCCGTTACGGCACCACCACCGTTAGCCAAACGGGCCTAGGCCTAGTGTCCCGTCTGATTAATTCGTTGATCTACTGAGCCATTGAGAGCCTTGAGAGCAAGGCGCGGTGGCGAAGGTTTGGTGGCTCCAAATCGAGTCAGCGCAACGCGGCTATCAAGGCTCTCAATGGCTCCCGAAGGGCGCGCCGCTGGGACCTCTGGCCGGTGTTGCCAGCCCTTGATGTGGAACCACCACACCTGCGGACTGGCGCCTTGGCCAGAGGTCCCAGCGGCACGCAGTAGGTCAACGAATTAACCAGACGGGACACTAGTTGTATAGAATGACAGAGGGGCGCATTGCGCCCCTCTGTCATTCTGAAGCCTGCCCCGACCCGCCTCAGTAAAGCGCCTCTTCGTCGTCCATTACGTCGCCGAGTATTTCCAGAAACATCTTGTCGGCTTCACTCCAGTTCTCGGGAATGCGGACTATGGTGGTGGCACTGATCTCTTCCGCCATCAGCTTTTCCGCATCCGGCTTGCCACGGTGCTTGCGGGCTATTTCCATACATTTGACGGCGACCGTCGGATCACTCAGAACTTTTCTGATAAAGACCCGAAGCTCATCAATGGCTCTGGCCTGACGGCCCTCAGATGATGTACTCATTCAACAATCTCCGAACTGACTGACAGGTAAAGTCTTGACCAGTATGACGGATAGCACCCGCCCTTCGCCAGCCTGATGTCACAGCAACAGACCCCGCATGGTGAAATACAACAGCGCCGCCAGACAGGCCGACGCCGGCACCGTGATAATCCATGCTGCGGCAATACGCACCAGGTGAGAACGCTTGACCAGCTCTTCCCGATAGATTTTTTTCAGACGCTTGCGCTCTTTCTTTGAAAGTGGAATGGCCTGTTTGTTCTTGCGGGCATCCTTCAGCAGCGCTTCCATTTCTTCCACAGAGGCGTTACGGAAGTCATCGAGGAACGGCTGCAGCCGTTCCTGTTCGGAGGCGTCATGATTCTCTATGATCTTGTGTATCTGGGTGGCGTAGCTTTGCTTCAGATACTCTCGCAGAAAACCCACCCCGAAAACACCACCGATAGCTATGTGGGTGGAGCTTACCGGCAGCCCCAGTTGTGACGCCACAATCACCGTGAGCGCTGCTGACAGGGCGATACAGAAGGCACGGGTCTTGTCGAGCTCGGTGATCTCGCTACCTACCGTCTTGATCAGGCGAGGGCCGAACAGCAACAGGCCAATGGCCAGGCCAAAGGCACCAACCAGCATGACCCAGAGGGGAATCGCAGCCGACGAAACTATTTCACCGGCTGCCAGTGCATCGTTGATAGCCGCCAGGGGGCCAATGGCGTTAGCCACATCGTTGGCACCGTGGGCAAAACTGAGCAGTCCCGCCGCGAAGATCAACGGCCATACAAACAGGGCGTTAACGCCCTCGGTGCTGTTTTCCATGGTTGCGGCACGACGTCCCACCCAGAGCCGCATCAGCACGAACACCACAACGGCGATTCCGAGCCCGATCAGAGAAGCCACCATAAAGCCGACCTTGACCAGCTGGGACATCCCCTTGAGCATCAGGTAGGTACCAAAGGCCCACGCCATAATTGCCACCAGCCAGGGCACAAAGGTACGCGCGGCCGGAACAATGTCGGACTTGTACAGCACGGTTCGTTTGATCAGATAGAGAAACAGCGCTGCAATCAGGCCACCCAAGACCGGCGAAATAACCCAGCTGGCAACAATCTTGCTCATCACGTTCCAGTCGGCGATGCCCCAGCCGCCAGCTGCGACACCGGCCCCCAACACCCCGCCGACAATGCTGTGAGTGGTGGAGACTGGCGCGCCCATCCAGGTCGCCAGATTCAGCCAGAGCGCACCGGCCAGCAAGGCTGCGGTCATCAGCCAGATAAAGGAGTTGACGTCCCCGACCCGCTCGGGCGCAATTATGCCTCCCTTGATCGTTGAAACCACTTCACCACCGGCAATAATGGCACCTGCAGCCTCAAAGACCGCCGCCAGTGCGACCGCTCCAAACAGGGTGATAGCCCCCGAGCCAACGGCTGGGCCCACATTGTTTGCCACATCGTTGGCACCGATATTGATCGCCATGTAGCCTGCGATGACCGCTGCGGCCATCAGGAGCATATTATTTGGGAGGCCGGCGCTGATCTGACCGACAAAAAGCCAGACGATCAGCAGGAAGACCAGACTAATACCAATCCGGTACCTTTCCGTGGTGCGACTGGTAAGAACCTGATCCAGAAATCCGGTTGTTTTGGCCATTAGCGGGTTCTCATTCAGCGGAACTTTGGCGGCACTATAATTTTTTTAATCCTGAAATGAAACAAATCCGTAACAATCAGTGTAGTTGAGCCTTTCGAACCACGCCGCTACCATGCACGTCGGTTCTATTGTTGACGAAAGAGGGCTTTATGGCAGTCGTGCAGGTGTTGGTTGGCAGTGTGTATGGCGGGGCGTTGCTGACGGCGAAGGCAATTCGTGACCAGTCCGGCTCCGGGAAGCATCAGTTCGTGGTCCATGAGACGCCCGATCTGAGCGCACTCACCACCACCGAAGGCCCCGTGCTGGTCTGTACCTCTACAACCGGACAGGGTGAGGTACCAGAAAACCTTCTGAACTTTTACATTCAGCTTCGTGACCAGCTTCCCATGCAGCAGGGGCGTCCCTTCGGCATCATTGTTTTGGGCGACAGCTCATACGGAGACACCTTCTGTGGCGCCGGCGCATTGATGGAAGAAGCCTTCTACGAGGTGGCCGCCCACAAGGTGGGGGAAACCCTCTGTATCGATGCAATGGAAACTACCGAACCGGAATCCCTTGCACTCCCCTGGGTTGAGGAGTGGCTTGACCAGGTCAGCCAGGAAACGCTGCAAGCCGGTTAATCAGCACACGTCACAGGCAATCCGGCACTACGACTTGCGTGAGCGGATCAGGGCTTCCTGTGCCGTTGAGGCTACCAGCACGCCCTCCCGGTTGTAGATATTGCCGCGATTGAATCCACGGGCGCCATAGGCACTGGGGCTGTCCTTGTCATACAGCAGCCAGTCGTCCATACGCAGGTTGCGGTGAAACCAGATGGAATGATCAAGGCTGGCCACCTGCATGCGGCGGGTCATGAAGGTCACGCCATGGGGGTTCAGGGACGTGCCCAGAAAGGCAAAATCCGAGGCGTAGGCCAGCAGACAGCGGTGCAGTATCTGGTCGTCCGGCAAATCTCCCTGGGCCCGGAACCAGCTCTGTTTATGGGGTGGTTTCACTTCCGGTTTCAGAGGATTCACCGGATCCACCGGGCGGATTTCGATGGGCCGGTGCCGGGTGAGCGAGGCGTGGTATTTCTCGGGGACCTGGGGCAGCAACTCCTGATTCAGTTCGGTTTCTGATGGCAGGGAATCCGCAGAAGGCGCCGACGGCATTTCGAACTGGTGATCAAAGCCCTCTTCCTCTACCTGGAAGGAGACCGAGCCGGTCAGAATTTCCTTGCCCTCCTGACGGACGATGACCCGCCGTACCGAGAAGGTA
>NZ_CAXBDN010000044.1:0-20623 GCF_963974375.1 uncultured Marinobacter sp. | reverse complement strand
CGGACGCCCGGATGTCAGTTCCAGGATAGCCCGCTCCCGGGCGGCCGGGTCCCTCAGGACCAGCGTTCTGGCGACCCGCGGCCAGACGCCCGGGCGCATCCGCTGCCAAGGCGGACTGAAACCACTGCTGCTGTTGATCATCGCCATCGCGCCCACTTCGCTGGCACCGTAGCGTGCCGCCCAGTCCAGAGCCACCATGCCACCCATCGACAGGCCGATCAGACCCAGGGGCCGGGTCAGGTGCAGACTCTCCGCCCGCACCCGCTCCGCAATGGACGCAATGCTACCGGGACTTTTTTCCGCCGCCCGCACCCCCGCCCCCGGCAAATCCAGACAATGAAAACGGTGCCCCGGAAACGCTTCAGTCAGTAACTTCGGAAAAAGACCCCAATGGGCCTGCTCCCGGCTCAGGCCCCGCAACAGGATCCAGTCCACCTCAGGCCTCCCGGTACCAGTGCATCATGGCGGCCTCGCGCAACAACACCGACTGGTCGCCGGTTGGCAGCCAGTGTTCATGGCTGACCGCCGCCTGCACCAGAAAATCCATCAGCACCAGATGGGACCGCAAGACCCGCTGATGGCGGTGAGGCGCCAGCGGGTTAAAGAAGCCATCGAGTCGCAGCAACTGTCGGGGACGCTTGCGCACCCAGCGCCAGGACCCCATTTCCAGGGTCAGCGGAATAAAGGTGCCCTGTCCCTTGCGGTTAATCTGTTTGTAGAAGTAATCCCACAGGTCACCATGGGTCAGGTAGTGGGCAGACTGGGGTTCGAACACATAATTATGATTGGGGTAGGACTGTTCCCAGATCAGTTTCAGGGCCATGACTGAATCTATCCGGCGCATGGGCCGGCGCCGGTAAGCGTAGGGAAACCAGATCTGATCCTGCCAGCCAAATCCGGAATGGCAGTCCAGGGCCAGGCTGAAGGGGCGCCCTGGCAGCAGTTCTTCAATCACCCGGCTCAGGGCCTGGTTCTCCGGCTCCATGCCCTGCTCGGGGTCGCCGGTGTACCAGGGCAAGCGGGGCGACAGCCGCTGGCCGCCCAGCATGAAGGTAGACCGGCCCTGGGCGGCAATGGGGGAATTGCGCATCAGGTCGACGCCGCCGGGGTTGGCCCGCTGGTTCAGATACATACCACCGGGGTTCAGAATCGGCAGCAGGGTGATGCGGACCTTGCTCAGCAGGTCCTGTAGCTGGGCATCCCAGCGCAGGCGGGCGATCACCGAGGCCAGCCAGGCCATGACCACCTGACTGCCGATCCGCTCAAGGCCGTGCACTCCGCCAACAAACAGCACCACAGGTGCATCCGGTGAATCACTGCCCAGATCTGTTCGGTACACGGGCAAGGTCAGGTCCCTGACCTGAACCCGGGTAACCACCCGGGTGCGGACACTGTCCGGCGCTTCTGCCAGCATTCGTTCAAGCTGAACCAGTTCGGGAATGAAAGTACGCAACTGACGGCGCTGACGACCGTCCCGCTGAGCCTGCTCAGCGGCAACAGACAGATGGGGAGTAATATCTTTCAGTTCAGCCATAACGGGGTCCGGGCAAAGGCATTTTCCCCAGTATGGCCAGCCAATAAGACAGTTTGTTGACGCCGAAATATTCTGGCTACTAGCTGCCGCTGATAGAGCCAATCCCGATGCGGCTGCGCACCGTGGTCATCAGTGGTGTGGCGTAATCACGGGCTTTTTCGGCACCGGCCTTGAGAATACGGTCAAGCTGGGCCGGGTCGTCCATCAGCATATTGTAGGTGTCCCGCATCGGCGCCAGTTCCTCATTGAGGTACTCGAACAGTTGCTTCTTGGCATCACCCCAGCCAATGCCGTTCTGGTATTGGCGGCGCATGTCGGCCACCTGATCGGCGCTGGCGAAGGCGGAGTAAATCGCAAACAAAGAGCAGCCCTCCGGATCCTTGGGCTCGCCGGGCTCCAGGCTGTTGGTCTTGATCTTGTTGATCAGCTTGCGAAATTTCTTCTCATCTTCAAACAGCGGGATGGTGTTGTTGTAGCTTTTGGACATCTTGCGGCCATCCAGCCCTGGCAGCACCATACCGGACTCTTCAATGACCGCTTCCGGCAGGGTGAAGGTTTCGCCAAACAGGTAATTGAAGCGCTGGGCAATATCCCGGGCCATTTCGATGTGCTGGGTCTGATCGCGGCCAACCGGGATTTTCTGGCCGTTGAACATAAGGATGTCCGCAGCCATCAGAATCGGGTAGCAGAACAGGCCCATGGTAATGCCCCGGTCCGGGTCTGACCCTTCGGTTTCCTCGTTTTCCTGTACTGCCGCCTTGTAGGCATGGGCCCGGTTCATCAGCCCTTTGGCGGTAACGGTGGTCAGCACCCAGTTCAGCTCGGTGATTTCCGGCACATCGGTCTGCCGGTAAAAGGTTACCCGCTCCGGATCAAGACCACAGGCCAGCCAGGTGGCTGCGATGGCGCGGACGGACTCGCGAACCCGCTCCGGTTCCTGGCACTTGATCAGCGCATGGTAATCTGCAAGAAACAGGCAGGATTCGGTGTCCTCACTCTGACTGGCCCGGATCGCAGGCCGGATGGCGCCGGCGTAGTTTCCAAGGTGAGGAATGCCGGTGGTAGTGATACCCGTAAGAACTCGAGTTTTGGCCATGATTTTCGCGCTTGTGATGAAAGAAAGCAGAACCTTACCCAAAGCCGCTGCGGTGGGCAAATGCCTTTGCAAATACCACCCTGGTTTCTGATAACGGGATCAACCCCGGAATCAGCGCCAGACTGGCTGACCAGAGCACAACTCAGGTAAAGTCCAACCACAACCAGCTGTTCCGCCAACCTCCGTCACTCCGCAGGTACCCTGTCATGGCCATTCAACTCTACCAGTTCGCCATCTCTCACTTCTCCGAGAAAGTGCGCTGGGCACTGGACTACAAGGGCATACAGTATCAGCCCATCTTTATGCTGCCTGGCACCCATGTAAAAACGATTCGGGGACTTACTGGCCAGAAGCAGACCTCAGTGCCGGTGCTGGTCCACGACCAGGAGGTTATTCAGGGTTCAGCGGCCATCCTCGACTACCTCGACGCCACTTTCCCGGACAAACCGCTGCTGCCGGCGGATTCCAACAGCAAGGCCAGCGCCATCGCCTGGGAACAGCGCCTGGATCAGGAAGCAGGCCCGGCGGTTCGCACCTTTGCTTACCATCACCTGTTGCAGCGCCCGAAAATTGTGGCGCCGCTGCTGACGGCAAAGACCGCCTTTTTCAACCGCTATCTGCTCCTGCTGGCTTTCAGCCGGGTTGATGAAGGCATGCGTAACATGATGAAGATCAACGCCAGAACGGCGACCGATGCACAACAGGTGGTGGAGGCAATACTGGATGAGCTGGGGGAACACTACCGGACCTATGACTATCTGGCAGGCAACCAGCTGACCCGGGCCGATATTGCCGCTGGCGCCCTGTTTGCGCCCCTGTTCATGCCCCCGCAATACCCGGTACCCTGGCCAAAGCCCCACCGGCTACCACCTGAAATGAAAGCCTGGTCCGGCGCCAACCAGCAACGACTGGCACCTCTGGCCGCCTTTTATCAGGCTCATCGCTGAGCGGGACTGGCGGGCTCCGGGTCGTCACTGATCCCGGTAATAAACTCCCTCATTAACTGGGCCGAGCGCTCGGGCACTTCCAGCATCGGAACGTGCCCGACGTTTTCCAGCATCACCAGACGGGCATTCGGCAAATGCTGCTCGAATACCCGGGCGTTGTCCGGGTGCAGCACACGATCCTGCTCGCCCCAGACGATCAGCGCCGGCACTGACACCGTCGCCATGATCTGCTCCGGGTGGTAGTCCTCGGCGGAGGCCTGAATGGCAGCAAAAATACGATCATTGATGTCTTGCCGGGCGATCGCTTCACGTTCCATGACATCCCCCAGTGGCCATGGAATAAACGGCTTCTGCTCCAGCACAAAGTCCATCAGGCGTCGAAAATCGCCCGACTCCCGGACCACCAGTGGATTATTGCCCTCCTCAAGCTGCTCATCCAGCTCAGCCGGGTAACGGTCGGATCCGGCCGGATCATACAGCGAGATAGAGCGGACCCGCTCCGGATAGCGGCTGGCGAAATACAGGGTAATGCCTCCTCCCATGGAATTGCCCGCCATGTGCACAGAGGCCGTATCCAGCTCGTCAAGAAAACGGGTCAGGGTGGCCGCCTGGGCTTCCACCGGGTAATCACTTTCGGTGCCGGTACTGCTGTCGCCATGGCCAGCCAGATCCGGAATCAGCAGGTTATAGTCATCGGAAAGATGGGCCGCCATACGCACCCAGTTGTCCTTGCTGCCACCAAATCCGTGGATCAGCAACAGGCTGTCACGACCTTCCAGGCGGTCATTGGTCAGATAGGAGATGCGCAGTTCGCCGACATCAATCTGCTGCTCGGAAAGCCCCGCCAGACGGCGCTCCCGATCGATGAAGTATTCGTAAATATCACTGCGGGAACAGCCTGCCAGCAACGTCACCAGAAGCAACGTTGCCAGTGGCCAGAGACGACCGGTGTCCATAGTTTCCTCACTGCAGAACCGGCACTGGGCAGGGGGCCGGGCGGCCCCGCAACAGAACCGTGTTAACGTGTTCCGTACACTACCATGGTTTTACCCTTGACCTGAACCAGCCCCTGTTCTTCCAGAGTTTTCAGAACCCGGCCCACCATTTCCCGGGAACAGCCCACAATACGGCCGATCTCCTGACGGGTGATCTTGATCTGCATGCCGTCGGGGTGGGTCATGGCGTCGGGCTCCTTGCACAGATCCAGTAGCGTCCGTGCGACCCGCCCGGTCACGTCCAGAAACGCCAGGTCGCCCACCTTGCGGGTGGTCTGGCGCAAACGTGTGGCCATCTGCTCACCGATGAAATACAGCACCCGTGGATCCTGTTGGGCGATTTCACGGAATTTGGTGTAGCTGATTTCCGCCACTTCGCATTCGGTCTTGGCCTTGACCCAGGCGCTGCGGGAATCCATGTTGTCGAACAGCCCCATTTCTCCGAAAAAATCACCGGAGTTCAGATAGGCCATGATCATTTCCCGGCCATCCTCATCCTCGATGATGACGGTAACCGAACCCTTGACGATGAAGAACAGAGAGTCGCTCTTGTCACCCGCGTAGATAATGGTGCTTTTAGCGGGATAACGACGTCGGTGACATTGTGAGAGGAAGTAATCCAGGTGTTTGGTTTTCTGCTCAACCGGCCGTACGATGGTTGCCATGATAGGTGTCGTGCCTCCTAAACTGTTGCCGGTCCCTCGACCTTTATAATATGGTCTGCAATCCTGCAGACTTGTTTTTATGTGTGCAGCGCCGATCAGGACCCGGCCACCGCAATTCCCTGACGTTTGCCGAATCTGGCAGACGAACCCTGCATTGTGTCGGTTAGATTGTAGACACTATCTGCCATATTTCGCCTGTTAAGTACGAAATGAACATAACTTTATGCCGTATTTGCGGACGAAACGACATAACGCCTCAGAATCTTAAGGCCTGTTGTTAACCGCCGTCCAGCACCGGACTCTCAATACGGACGCCGGTTCACGCTTTATGCTAGCATGCCCGGCGCCAGAGTCATCCACCGATCACGGGCCCCAGGGGGATACATTAGTATGAAAGCAACCATCGACTGGACCGGTAATGCCAGCTTCAAAGCCACCAGTGCCAGCGGCCACAGTGTGCAGATGGACGGTCCACCCGATCACGGTGGCCAGAATATGGGCCCGCGTCCAATGGAACTTCTGTTGATGGGCCTGGGTGGCTGCTCCTCCTTTGACGTGGTCAGCATTCTGCAGAAGAGTCGCCAGGACGTGACCGGATGCCACGCCGAGCTCGAAGCCGAGCGCGCGGACGCGGTACCCGCAGTGTTCACAAAGATTCACCTGCACTTTGTGGTGTCCGGGCGCAACCTGAAGGAAAATCAGGTAAAACGTGCCGTCAGCCTGTCGGCCGAAAAATACTGTTCCGCCTCCATCATGCTTGAGCAGGGCGGCGTGGCCATCAGCCACAGCTACGAGATACGTGAATCCGCTGACACCGCCGGGTAGCCAACTCCTGGCGCCGTGGCCAGCGGCACGGCCATCGATGCTAAAATGTGATTTCAAACCCTATCCAACGGGATATGTGGTGTGCATAATACGCACCCTTCTCCGCCGGTCTGCGCAAAAGGTGAACAACCGGGTCAGTTATCGGTGGCGGCCTTGAGCAGGATGTTGGTTTTCAGCAGCCTGCAGTCATTCATCTCCACTTTCCGGAGGGGCTGAGCATGGAATCAAAACTCCAGCTGCATGGTTTCAATAACCTGACCAAATCCCTGAGCTTCAATATTTACGATATCTGTTTCGCTCAGACCGAAGAACAACGTGAAGCCTACATCGATTATATCGATGAAATGTACAATGCCGAGCGTCTGACCCAGATTCTGACCGACGTGGTCAAGATCATTGGCGCCAACGTGCTGAATATCGCCCGCCAGGACTATGAACCCCACGGCGCGTCAGTAACCATGCTGATTGCAGAGCATGAACTGACCAACGGTGAACCTGACAACGAAGAGTCGCCTGGTCCGCTGCCCGACACCATTGTCGCGCACCTGGACAAGAGCCACGTCACCGTCCATACCTACCCGGAAAGCCACCCTTACGAGGGCATCAGCACGTTCCGGGCCGACATTGACGTGTCCACCTGTGGCCTGATTTCGCCGCTCAAGGTGCTGAACTACCTGATCCACAGCTTCGATTCTGACGTGGTGACCGTCGACTATCGGGTGCGGGGCTTCACTCGTGACGTGGACGGCACCAAGCACTACATCGATCATGACATCAACTCGATTCAGAACTATCTGACCGAGGACACGCAAAACGCCTATCAGATGATCGACGTCAATGTGTATCAGGAAAACATGTTCCACACCAAGATGATGCTTAAAAACTTCAATCTGGATAACTACGTGTTCGGCGTTAACGCCAGTGACCTCGGCGCCGAGGAGTCCCAGTTGATTGAAGAACGTCTGAAGCGGGAAATGCTCGAGATTTTCTACTCCCGCAACGTTTGACTATCACTTCCGTTATCCAGTCCTGCCGGAGGGCACCCCGCCCTCCGGTATCTGTCTGCCAGCCTTGTTTCAGCCTGCCCGCATCATTCAGTTTTCCTGAATAACGCCTGCAGAATTCTCCGGTTTCATCCGCCATCGCCTACGGGTTTAATGAGTTCATTGACGCTCAAACACTTCGAGGTGCTCCCGATGACAACCCGACCCATCAAACGCGTGATCCCCGGAATGGAAACGTCCGATGGAGCTGGCGTTCGTATTCGCCGCTCCATTGGTCAGTCCCAGCTGATCAGGCTTGATCCGTTCCTGATGCTGGATGAGTTCGGTTCTGACAAGGCGGCCGACTACCTTGCCGGTTTCCCCTCCCATCCGCACCGGGGCTTCGAGACGGTTACCTACTTGATCGAAGGCCATATGCTCCACGAGGACCATCTGGGCAATCGTGGCAATCTGCGCAACGGCGGCGTGCAATGGATGACCGCAGGACGGGGTATCGTGCACTCGGAGATGCCGCAGCAGGAAGATGGGGTCATGCGCGGCTTTCAGCTGTGGCTCAACCTGCCGGCGGCGGAAAAGATGAAGCCTGCCGGGTATCGCGACATTCAGCCGGAGCAAATTCCGCGCATCCCGGTCGGGGACAGCGAGATCAGGCTGATCGCCGGCACCCTGATGGTTGAAGGCAAAAATCACACAGGGGCTGAAGCCGGCGGTTCAACCGAGCCATTATACGCTGACCTTCACCTGGCTCCGGGAGACGCCCTGGAGCTACCCCTGGCCAGCCACCTCAATGGCATGCTCTATCTTTACGAGGGCGACGCACAACTCGACGGCCAGGCCCTGCAGCGCAGTGCAGCCACGGTACTTGGCGAGGGTGACACGCTTACGCTCAATGCGGGCAGCAGCGGCGCCAGGGTGTTGCTGATTGCCGGCAAACCCATCGGGGAACCGGTGGTACAGTACGGCCCCTTCGTAATGAACAGTCGTCAGGAAATCGAACAGGCGCTGAGGGACTATCAGAGCGGCAGACTGACGGCCTGAGTCAGCCAGCTGCACAACCGGTATTGTCAGCCCAGGCTGTCCAGCAGCCTGGGTTTTTCAATGGAATAGCCCTGGCCATAATCCACCCCGAGGCGGCGCAACATATCCAGAGCCTCACGACTTTCAATGTGGGTTGCGATCACTTCCCGGGCCAGGTAATGGGCCATTTCCACCATCGACCGGACCATGGCCTGGTCCGTCTCACTGGTGGCGATGTTTTTGACGAAAGCGCCATCCAGCTTGATGATATCCACCGGCAGCACACGCATATACTGATAGGAAGTAGGTCCCGCCCCGAAATTGCCCAGACAGAAACGACACCCCAGCTCCTGCATTTCAGTGATGAATTCAGCCACCGCATGCACATCGCGGATAGCTGCCGCTTCGGTAATCTCGAACCAGAGACGTTCAATGGGTGCGTCTTTCTGGCTCAGCTTGTGATAGATAAACTCCAGCAGCGACTCATCGTTCAGTGAATAGCCGGACAGATTGATACAGAAGCCCGTGCCCTGCTCGCCACCCCCACGGGTTCTCAGCCAGTCCAGCATGTAGCCCACCACCCAGCGATCCACTGACTGCATCTGGTTGTAACGCTCCGCCATGCGGACAAAATCCGTGGCGGTGATCAGGTTGGCCTGATCATCGTACATGCTGATCAATACCTCGTACTGGGTGCCAAGCCGGGCCGCCTTGTGAAGCGGTATGATCTTCTGACAACGCAGCAGCATCCGCTCCTCGTTCAGATCGCCCAGTGCCGCCACCTTGGCCGCGATCTGCTCTTCGCGGCTGTGATTTTCCGGCGCCAGGTCATACACCACCCACTTACCGGCACCCAGGGCCTTGGCTTGCCGGCAGGCCTGCTCAGACGCCTTCAGCCAGCGCTCTGCCGTGGTCATTA
Source organism: uncultured Marinobacter sp. (assembly GCF_963974375.1). Taxonomy (GTDB): domain Bacteria; phylum Pseudomonadota; class Gammaproteobacteria; order Pseudomonadales; family Oleiphilaceae; genus Marinobacter. Next base: position 11,621 of record NZ_CAXBDN010000044.1, on the reverse strand, counting down.
TGGAAAGCTGGGGAGCCAGTCCGGCACTGGCGGACAAGGCATAGGTGCGACCGGACCATTGCGGTTTGAGCTGTTCAATATCAGCGATGATCTGCTCCAGCGTCTGCCCCGACTCCTCCGCTGGCAGCAGAAATCCGAATTCGTCACCCTCCAGGCGCGCCAACGGCATACCATCGGTAACGCGTTGGCGCAGCACCTCTGCTACCGACTTGAGGGCCTCGTCCCCGGCGGCAAATCCGGCGGTGTCATTGAGCATACGGAACTGTCGCAGATCCAGCCGCACCAGCGTACGCTCATCTTCATGGCGGCTGAGCTGCTGCTCCAGCACCCGCTCAAACTCACGCCGCTCCAGCAACCCGGTCAGTTCATCGTGAGTGGAAGCCCAGGACAGCTGGTCGTAAACCTTACGAACCATGCGATCGATACTTTCGTCCACCAGCGGTTTACCATACTGGCTGTCGGGTACGATGATGCCCCGCTGCATCTGCTCGGCCAGTGCCGACAGCTCCAGCTCAACCACCCGCATCCCCTGGTGGTTCACAAAGACAAAGCGATTGAAGCCCCGGGCCACCCACACCAGACGAATGTATTGGGGGCTGTCCGGCTGGGTCTGATCCCGCAGCCAGTCTCCGGTCCGCAGTTTCTGGGCGCGGACGACCCAGCGCTGCAGGCGACTCTGCAATCTTTGCTCCTGCCTTGCTTCGGCGCTTTCCCGGGTCTGGGCCGGTGGCATGGGAATCATCTCGACCGGAGTATCGGCAGACCGGACGAGGAAATGCTTGAGTTCTTCGCGGACCTGGGAGGCCGGCAAATGATTGCTTGAAATGGAGGACAACCCGTCCTGGATAAGCCGCAACAACTCCGACAAGTTGATTTCGATGGAAGGATCTGCGGCAAATGCCATCAGCGAATCCACCACCGACAGGTAATCCTGCCACAGCTGGCTGTCGGGCCCCTGGCGAATCCAGGTCAGCGACAACAGATCACGCCAGCCGGCATTCAGCAAACTGATCACCGCCCTGGGAACCTCTTTCCCGGCCAGTCGGCGGTCCAGTGCCTCGGCCACGGCCGCCTTGGAATCGGCCACTTTCTGGGCGCCCTCAGCGGCGGCGGTTACTCGTTCCACATTGCGCCGGTAGATCAGGTTCTGGCGATCGATCAGGTTATCCAGTTCACCGACGGCGCCTTCAAAAACCCGGGTATCCTGTTCAAACTCGGTGGCAATCCGGCTGACCAGGTCATCGACCCGGCGCTGCACCACCGGATTGGTGCGGCTGCCCTTGGCGCCCAGCTGTGCCAGCCGGTTCATCACGCCCCGCACCGGACTCTCGATGTCGTCAAAAAACGCAGGATCCCGGAGTACCACTTTCAGCACCGGCACTTCCAGCTGACGGATCTGACGACGGGTTGATTCGGACAGCTTGGGACTTTCAATCACACTGTTGAAGAAACGGTCCACCACATCCAGCGTATTCTGCTGTTCATCATTAAGGCCATGGTTACCGGTGCTTCTGACCCGCTCAATAACCCGTTTTTTAAGGGGTAACTCTTCAGTCTCCGGTGCCGGGGTCAATTGCAGGCCATGGAGCTCCTTCTGAAACTCTCCCGCTGAAAGGGGCCGGGCATCCTCAGGGAACGGAGGCGGCTCGGTGGCCGTGACCAGGCGACCCGCCTTAAGGGTGTCCATCAGGTTGCGGACCGTGGCGAACGCGGACCGGGCGGTATTCATGTGATCCTGAAACGAGCCGGAACCCGCACTGCGAGTGCGCTCAGCCTGTCCGGAATTCTGATCAGGGGACACCTGCACGCCAGCAACCGGGCTGGTGCCCGGAGAATCCGCTGCCGGGGCCGCCGGGGGCTTGCTTTGTTCCGGGGCCCTGGACGTCTCCCTGGGTTCTGCCGCAGTCCGTGGTTTGCGCTCGCTGAGGTAACGGCTGAGATCCAGATCCGGCAGGATGCCATGGCGCACCAGAATCTGATTAAGCTCTTGATAAAGTGGGCCTATCTTCTGAAGGACCACGGTTTCGAAGGTTTTCAGGCAGATCTTTTCCACCGGCCGGTTCACCCGAAGGCTCTCAAGAGCTGTGTGGAAAGCCTCACAGACCAGTGACGGCCCCAGGGGGTTCTGATGACCGGTGGCGTTGGTGACGCCCAGCCTGTCCAGCCGCATTCTTAACTGCAACAGCTCGGCACGATACAAGGTGTCTGCCTTGGTCACCATCACCTTGACGGCAAGCCAGTCCTCAAACTCGCCCTTGTCCACCAGCGACAGCGAACTGGCGGAGGCATCCGCACGCTGAGGCTTCAGGGGCGACTCCAGAGCTCTGGACATCAGCAGCCACATTGACCGGTAACGGGCGTCCACCTGGCCAGCCGCGTCCATGAATTCATTGGCCTGCTGGTCATTGGACGCTTTCAGGGCTGCCTGGCGTAGCGCTTCTGAAAGCGCCGAAAAACAGTCACCCATCAACGGCTCAATGTGTTTGATCACCGCCCGGGCACACTGGTGAAGAACGAACTGAACCCGTTCGCTGGGAGGCTTCAGCGCCGCCCTCTCCTGATTCGGGCCATCCGCACCGCACTGGTTGAGCATGGCGCTGACAGCCTCGTGGCTCGCATGCGCAAACTCAACGCCCATGGCACCGTCAATCATCCTCACCGGACGGGCCTTGAGCTCATGACGACGCTGACCATCGGGTGTTCGGAAAAAAATGCCGAGGTCGCTGCCGGGATGACTGTTCAGATAGTGTCGGATTTTTTCAGAGGTATCGCCGGCATAGCGCACGAAGAGACCTTCGGCGCAAAAATCCGCGATCTGGCAGGGCCAGACTCCCGCATCTCCCAGATCAACCTGAGCGGCGAGTTTGATGGGACGTCGGGGGCTGGAGCGTCGTTCCTTCGGATCCATTGACTACCTGATCTTTGGCAAAGCAGGCTGTCCGTGCGGATAACCTGCGGTTCCCTTGGTTGTGGTGACATGAAACATGACGACATAATCGGCTTATCGTCAATAATGACAGTTATTTCATCTGAGAAAAAGCCCTGAAATGGCCCGTTTCACGGCAAAAACTAATCCAGAGTTTTCACAAAAACCTTGGAGTTACGAGTGGCATTATACACCGCCAGCTTCGGTCCCGGCAGCGACTGCACCGCCGTTGGCTCGAAGCCCCGTTCCCGGAACCAGTGTTCGGTCTGGGTGGTCAATACGAACAGGCGCACAAGCCCCTCGGCCCGGGCCATGCGCTCAATCATTGCGAGAATCTCGTCACCACGTCCGGACCGGCGGTAACCCGGGTCCACCGCGAAACAGGACAGTTCTCCGGCGCCTTCGTCAGCCCAGGCGTAAAGCGCAGCACAGCCGACAATCATGCCATCCCGTTCGGCCACCACAAACCGCTCGATTTCGGTTTCCAGCATTTCCCGGGAACGACGCACCAGGATGCCCTGATCTTCCAGCGGCTGGATCAGACCCAGAATTCCGCCGATGTCCTCAACCCGCGCCCGCCGGATCTGCTCGTAATTGTCATCGCTGACCAGCGTACCTGAACCATCCCGGGTAAACAGCTCTTCCAGCAGGGCCCCATCCTTGTCGTAACTGATGATGTGGGCCCGGCGGACACCCTTGACACAGGCGTCACAGGCGGCCCGAAGCAGGTCCGCATCGTGACCGGAAATAACCTGCTCGGCCACCTTGGCCAGGGCCTGGCGCACCGTCATTTCCCGAATCAGCGAACCGTCCTCGTCCAGCACCCCGGCGTCGTCGGTAAAGACAATCAGCTTTTCCGCCTTCAGCGCAGCAGCGGTCTGACTGCCCACGTCTTCATAGGAAAGATTGAACACGTCTCCGGTGGGCGAATAACCTTGCGGCGGCATCAGCACGATATGACCCAGTGCCAGCAGCCGCTCAATACCTTCAGCGTCGATCCGGCGGACACGGCCGGTGTAGCCGTGGTCGATACCCTCCAGCACACCCGCCGGCCTGGCGGTGACGAAATTGCCACTGCTCACCCGGATACGGGCACCGTGCATGGGCGAATTCACCAGGCCCATGGACAAGCGGCTTTCGAGCCAGGACCTCATGGAACCCACGGCTTCCATGACCAGCGGCAGATCTGCCTCTTTGGTGATACGAAGACCATTGGCAAATTCGGTAGCGTGACCGGCATTTTCCAGCTGCGACTGAATCTGGGGGCGGGCACCAAAAGCCACCACCAGACGGATGCCGAGGCTGCTGAGCAGGGTTATGTCGTGAATGATGTTGAGCAGGTTGTCACTGGCCACGGCTTCTCCCGCCAGCACCAGAACCACGGTACGGCCACGATGGGCATTGATATAGGGAGACGAATGACGAAAGCCATGCAACCAGTTGTTCTCACTCATAAGCAGTAATGCCTGATCAGTTTTTTCAGCAGATTAACGGTCGGATCCAGCTGCGACAAGGCCAGATACTCGTCAGGTTGATGGGCCTGGTCAATGGACCCCGGTCCCATCACCAGGGTTTCAATGCCCAGCTGCTGCAGCCAGGGGGCTTCCGTGGCGAAGGCAACGGAGCTGGCGGTGTGTCCGGTCAGCTTCTCGCAGAGCTTCACCAGGTCCGCTGTGGCCGCTGTCTCAAAAGGCGGCACGCCATCAAACAGCGGCTCGAAGGTAAGGCTCAGCTCCCGGCTTTGGGCAATAGGCTGCAACCTGGTGAGAATGTCCTGCCGGAGTTCTTCCATTCCCATGCCCGGTAATGGGCGTAGATCAAAGTGCAGCTCACAACGCCCACAAATCCGGTTCGGATTATCACCACCATGGATACAGCCCAGATTCAGGGTTGGCACCTGCACCCTGAAGTGAGGGTTGCGGAACCTGTCCTGCCAGCCGGCCCGCAATGCCAGCAGCTCGGTCATGGCCTCATGCATGCCCTCAAGGGCACTGCGCCCCAGCTCCGGATCCGATGAATGGCCGGACTGTCCCTCAAACACCAGGCGTTCCATCATGATGCCCTTGTGCATCCGCACCGGCCGCAACCCGGTAGGCTCGCCGATCACCGCATAGCGGGCCTTTGGGCGTCCGGCCGCCACCAGCGCCTGGGCGCCGTTCATGGAGCTTTCTTCATCAGCGGTTGCGAGGAGAATCAATGGCTGTTTCAGGGTGCGACCAGCAGCATCACGGGCCGCCTCGATAGCAAGGGCAAAAAACCCCTTCATGTCACAAGTTCCCAGTCCGTAGAGGCGGTCGTTTTTCTCGGTCAGGCGGAAGGGGTCGGTCTGCCAGCGCTGATCATCGAAGGGCACGGTATCGGTATGGCCGGACAGCACCAGGCCGCCGGGGCCGGAACCGAGCGTCGCGATCAGGTTGTATTTCCCGGGCATGCCCGGTACCGGCATGATCTCGTTGGCGAAGCCCAGGGCCTCGAGCCATTCCGCCAGCAGCCGCACCACCGGCTCATTGCTGTGATCCCAGTCCGGATTGGCACTGCTGATCGAGGGAATTGCCACCAGCTGCGACAGCATGGAACGGATATCCGGTGGCACGGTTCCCGCGTGAGCGGGAGAATTCTGAGACTGGGTGGACATAGCCAATTCCTGCCTGATCAGGGGCGGCCCGGCCGGGGCCTCAGCGTTGCCCCTGACGCCATACCTCAAACCGGTCGATCGCCCTCAGTACCATGGGGTAGGCAACTTCACCGCCACCTACGTTACGCGCTACTTCCATTCGTTCGTCATCGATTCCGGACAAACGCCCTTCAACCACACGCGCGTTGTTCAGAGTAACCCGGACCCGGTAGCCAAGCCAGCGCTCAGCGTCGTCCAGCGTCGCAAGCTGCCAGCGAGAGTCGGCGACACCGGACCCCACACCAGACGGCACTACAGGCTCAATGGCCGGTGCCGGCAATTCCTCTTCGTCCTTAATGGCTGCCTGCAGGTACACATCCGGTACCTCTGCGCCGTTATAAGTAACGTTCAGGAACAAACCCTCCGCAGACGCGTCTGGCTCCGACTCTGCTGGCGCCGCGCGAACCGGTATTCCGAACGCCTCCCGGTCCGGATATAGCGACATGACCAGCTCGCCGCCCTCGGTGAGCCACTGCCGATACAAAGCCAGGGTCTGAGGCGCAGGCTGGTAACCACGAGCGTTCAATCCCTCGGCAAAGGACATCATTACCGTGTCGGCCCACTGATCCGGCGGCTGTCCCGTTTCCCGGGCACAATAGGCGGTAATCCGGCGCATCAGACCCGCATCCCGCAGGGTCACCCTGACCTCACCGGAGGTCGATACAAGCTTCAGCCCCGTGTCTGTGAGCTGCAGTTTCGCGGTCGGCCAGAACAGATCCAGACCGCCCGTTGTCCAGGTGTGTACTTCAAGATTCAGTCCACCAGCGGTCTGCTTCAGCAGCGCATCACCCGCAATCCGGTCAATGCCCATACGCATGAAATCGCCGCTGCCCAGATGCTGGCGGGCATCCGGCCCACACACCGGCGCAAACAGGGGCACCGGAGCCTCCCCGCCCGCTGTTACCCAGTTACGGAACAGGGCCGCATCAAGGTTCATGACCGTACGGTCGAAACGCAGACTCCATTGCTCCGGCAGCTCGTTGCGCCCCAGCGCCAGCATCAGCGCCATGGCATCCGGTGCCGAGAACTGTGCCCGCTCCATAGCCAGAGGACTGGTCAGACGAAAAGATTCGAACTGCAGCTCGTTCACCGTCACGTCTCCGGTGACACCCGAGCCCGTGCGCCCCCAGGTCAGCGCGCCGGCACTGGACCAGGACTCGCGGAGATCCGCCAGTGTCTGCTCCGTCAGCCACCACGCGGCTCCCTTGAAACCCACCCAGGCGACAATGACCAGGATAACCAACAACGACAGCAGTTTTTTCACGGCATATCCTCTCGGTCAGATCCGACCGTCCCTTGAACCCGTCTTGCAGACCTTAACTCCGTATCGCCATCGAATGCCGGTAACTGCGTCAATTTCTGGAAATACCTCGTTAATTTCTGGAAATAAGAGTACCGACACCTTCATCAGTGAAAATTTCCAGCAAGGTGGCATGGGCAACCCGTCCATCAATGATGTGAGCCGTTTTGACGCCATTCTCGACCGCGCTCAGGGCGCAGCGAATCTTGGGCAGCATGCCACCGTGAATGGTACCGTCGGCAATAAGGCTGTTGACCTGGGCCGCGGTCAGCCCCGTCAATACCTTGTCGTCCTTGCTCTTGAGGCCCGAAACATTGGTCAGCAGTATCAGTTTCTCGGCATTCATGGCCTCCGCAACCTTACCCGCAACCAGGTCAGCATTGATATTGTAGGAGGTGCCATCTGCACCCACGCCAATCGGGGCAATCACCGGGATGACGTCGCTGTTGGTCAGCATCTCGATCACCTTGACGTTGACCGACGACACCTCGCCGACATGACCGATATCGATGATCTCGGGCCGCGCCAGCTCATCACTCTGCTCGGCAAACACCTCCAGTTTGCGGGCACGAATCAGGTTTGCATCCTTGCCGGTGAGGCCAACGGCAGTGCCGCCATGAGCATTGATCAGCGAAACAATTTCCTTGTTGACCTGGCCACCCAGCACCATTTCCACCACATCCATGGTCTGGCTGTCGGTGACCCGCATGCCGTTAACGAAATGGGACTTGATGTTCAGACGGTTGAGCAGCTCGCCAATTTGCGGGCCGCCACCATGGACGATAATGGGGTTGATACCCACCAGTTTCATCATCACCATGTCGCGGGCAAAGCTGCTCTTCAGGTCTTCGTTTTCCATGGCGTTGCCGCCGTACTTGATCACCACGGTCTTTCCGGTAAACCGTTGGATATAGGGCAGCGCCTTGCTCAGTACATCTGCCACCTGCATTGCGGTTTCACGATCCAGTGCCATTCAGTGTGCCTTCATTGTTGGGGGTCAGGCCCGCCGGGTCAGAGCGGGCCAGGTTTGGGTTGTCAGAACGTAATGGTCACTTCCGGTGCAAGCGCCTTCAACTGGCCGCGGAAAATCGCCTTGATGCGCTCAAGCGCGGGCTCGGTTTCCGCCTCAAATCGCAACACCAGCGCCGGTGTGGTATTGGAAGCCCGGCAGAGTCCCCAGCCATCGGGGTAATCAACGCGAATACCATCAATGGTACTGATGTTTGCCTCGCCAAAACCCGCTCGCTGGGCCAGTCGCTCTATGATCTTGAACTTGCTTTCATCGGTCGCCTCCAGATTCAGCTCCGGAGTGCTGAAATCCTCGGGAAATTCCGCGAATACCTCATCGCTCTGACGATCTTCAATGCCCAGAATTTCCAGTAACCGGGCGGCAGAATAAAGGCCGTCATCAAAGCCGTACCAGCGCTCGGCAAAGAAGATATGGCCGCTCATTTCGCCCGCCAGCAGGGCGCCGGTTTCCTTCATTTTGGCTTTCATCAGTGAGTGGCCGGTTTTCCACATGACCGGGCGGCCACCGGCCGAGGAAATCACATTGGCCAGACGGCGGCTGCACTTGACGTCATAGAGCACGTCGGTACCCGGATTGCGGGCGACCACATCTTTTGCAAACAGCATCAACAGACGATCCGGCCAGATTATCTTGCCCTCGTTGGTGACCACGCCAATGCGGTCACCGTCACCGTCAAAGGCAATACCCAGATCGGCTTTCTCAGCCACCACACGGTCGATCAGGTCCTGCAGATTCTCCGGTTTACCCGGGTCAGGGTGATGATTGGGAAAGTCCCCATCAACCTCGCAATACAACGGAATAACGTCACAACCCAGTTCTTCGATCAGCAGCGGACCCAGCTCACCGGCAATACCATTGCCGGCATCAACCACCACCCGCAAGGGCGCAGCAACCGCAATATCACCGAGAATCCGGTCAAGATAATCCCGCCGTATATCCTGGTCACTGAGGGCACCCTGGCCCTGCCTGAAATCACCGGTCTGGATCCGCTGCAACAGTTTCTGAATGGCCTCGCCGGACAGCGCTTCTCCGTCCAGCACGGTTTTCAGGCCGTTATAGTTAGAAGGGTTATGGCTACCGGTCACCATTACCCCGGATCCGGTGCCCAGATGATAGGTGGCAAAATACAACACCGGCGTTGGCACCGCACCCACACGGATAACGTTGCAGCCGGTGCTGATCACACCCCGGGCCAGGGCATCTGCCAGCTCCGGACTGGAGTGACGGCCATCGAAGCCGATACACAAGGTATCCTGGCCCCGGTCCAGAGCCTCGGAGCCAATCGCCTGCCCGATCAGGGATACCACTTCTCCGGTCAGCGTTTCATCCACAATGCCACGGATGTCGTAAGCCCGGAAAATACCCGGCGCCACCTCAACCTGCGGCAATAACACTTCTTCAACCTCCGGCGAGGTCGCAGAATGACCAAAACCCAGCACATCGTCATCACCGTCCAGCATGTCTATATCCGGCATATCACGGTCCTGGAACAGGGGTTCGTCGCCAGCCTGGCCGGATGCGGGAGCGGGACGGGTAGCGCTGGCGTTTTTCTCCGTCCGCTTATCGACGGCTCTGGCCAGACGCTGGAGCACATCCCCGGCGACTGCCGGAAGTTCCCACCTGAGCTCCGGCATGACGGACTTTTCACCGGCAAATACTTTCTGGGCCCACTGCACCAGCAGCAACATGTCCTTGCGCAGGCCAGAGGCCGCCGTTGACAGCAGCAACCACACCGCAATTGCGGCCACCAGGAATCCGGCCATCACCAGTGCAAGAACCATAAACGGGTTCAGTAGCGGCGCCGATGAGGCAGGTTGGTAACGCAGGCTCCAGTCAGCCACTGACACCCGCCGCTCAACCAGGGGACCATCACCCTGACCCACACCCAGCACTTCCCGGGCCTGCCCGGACACCTGCTGTACCAGGGTGGCACGGCCACCGGTATTGGTCATGGCCGATGCCAGGCTGTCTCCGCGAAAGATCACGACAACGGTACCTTCCACCGCCTGGCTGACGGGGTTACGCACCCTGGTGGCAGCCTGAATCAGCCATTGCCCGTTGCGGGGGAAGGCATCAGGTGCAATGTCCCGGCCGGATTCTGCCCTGCGGGCCAGATCAAGGGTCGCAAAGCCAAGCCCCAGGTCTTCATCGGCACGACGGGGGATGGTGCCATAGGGAAACACAAAGACCTGTTCGATATCCGGCAGCAGCTGCGCCAGATCCTCTGCCAGAGGCTGTCTCCCGGAGCCTTCTGCAAACGCCTGTCGAACCGAGGCCTGACTGCCCAGCCCTGTCACCAGAGCCTGAATCCAGGACAGTCGCTGTTCGATCCGCGCTGTCGCCTGGGTCGCGCCCAGATCTGCCTGCGCCTGCTCGCGGGCACTCTCGGAGGGCACCAGAACCAGCAGATACAGCAGCGCACTGACGGCCACGCCCACCACCACCACCAACAGCGCCTGAGCTCCTGCGACACTACCAAGCTTTTTCAGACCTTTACCGGGGCGGTCATCCACAAGTGCCTGCCCTTTCCTGCTGGCTTTTTTCTTGTTCGACGGCTGAGGCTTGGCGCCGACCTCATCCACCGGTTTTTTCTTGCCAAATTTCATGGTCCGCTCCGTCTGACGGTATGGATCTGCACGCTACTGCATGCCAGGAGTATAGCTTGCTTATCCGGGACGATAGAGATCAACGACCGCCGCCCTTAATGGCGTCCGGTTGAACCGAAGCCGCCTTCACCCCGGTCGCTGGCGTGAAACCGATCAACCACCTCGAATTCCGCCTGAACCACCGGCACCAGAACCATCTGGGCTATCCGCTCAGCCACATCAATGGTGAAGCTGGTCTGGCCCCGGTTCCAGCAGGACACCATCAGCTCACCCTGATAATCGGAGTCAATCAGTCCCACCAGATTGCCAAGCACGATACCGTGCTTATGGCCCAGGCCACTGCGAGGCAGAATCATTGCCGCCAGCGATGGGTCAGCGATATACACCGAGAGCCCGGTACCGATCAGCGCCGTGTCACCCGGCTCCAGTGTCAGCGCCTGGTCCAGACACGCCCGTAAATCCAGGCCAGCGGAACCGCCAGTGGCGTATTCAGGAAACGGAATCTGTTTGCCGATGCGAGGATCAAGAATACGTAACTGTATGGGTTGCTTGCTCATCAGGTTTCCTTTGTCATTGTCGCCCGGACCAGGGCTCAGGCGCCGGCAGCGGCTTTACGTTCCGCAATCAGTTTGACCAGTTCGCGGGCGATCACGGTTTTGGCCGATGGCCCCAGGGATACCCTGCCGCCGGGCCAGAACACGGTAACGGCGTTGTCGTCGCTGTTAAAACCGATACCTGGCGCCGACACATCATTGGCAACAATCATCGATAATTGCTTGCGTGCCATTTTATCCGTCGCATAGTGCTCCAGGTCTGTGGTCTCTGCCGCAAAACCAACAGTAAATGGTGCATCTGCCCTCGCCGCGACCGTTGCCAGGGTGTCGGGGTTGCGAATCATGGTCACCGACATCCGCTCGCCGACTTTCTTTATCTTCTCACCTGCACAGACCTCCGGGCGGTAATCAGCCACTGCAGCGGTGGCCACAAACACATCAGCGCCATCGTCAACCGCCGCCATACTGGCTGCCAGCATCTGCTCGGCTGTGGTGACCTGCACCAGAGTGACCCCCGGGGGAGCCGCCAGT